>JAYSWX010000152.1:0-16966 GCA_043717855.1 Phyllobacterium sp. | reverse complement strand
TTTCCGAAATCCCGCCAAACTCACTGACAATCGTGGCAGGCGGCGCGAGCGTGAATATCTCAATAGCAGCGCCGTTTTCCACGCTCTCTGCCGAACTTATCCGCCTGCAAAAACGGGTCTTAAGCAGCGATGTCGCTGCCTTCAGCAGCACTATTAGCGCTAAATTTTATTAAAAGGGGTCTCTCTCATGAGCTTAGAACAGTCTATTGCTGACTTGGTCGCCATTGGCGGTCAAAATCTCGCACTGCCGCAAGCAATCGCCGATACGGCAACTCAAAAACTCGCGGCCATGGCCGCAACTTACCAAGGGCATCTGGCAAGTTTTAATACGACATTCTACGTCAATGCCGTCACGGGATCGGATAATAATGCAGGCACAGTGGCGGCCCCGTTTGCGACCATTCAAAAGGCTGTTGCGCTGACGCCGCGAGGCGGCCGTTGCCTTGTTATTTTGGCGTCGAACATCACATTGACTGCCGATGTCTATCTGGATGGTATTTACCTGACCGTCAAAAGCAGCGGCGGCACCAAATATGCGATCTCTTTTGACCGCTATATCATCGATACAACCACACCCAACTATCGTGCAGTTCGCGGCTTCCGTCTCTTTGGCGGCAGTGGCCTACAATTGAGTGGTGTTACAATCAATTATCCTGTGCTGGACGGCGCGTACACCAATTACACCGCCGCCAACTCGACATTGATTGGTAGTATCGGATCTGACAACTGGTTCATGATCAATGTCACCATCAGCAACTGTGACGTCAATATTCCGGCCGCGCCATTCTGTGCGCTTATATTATCTGCCGACCAGCTGCGTCTCTGCTGGTACTCAAACACGCTGACAGGCGCGATCACCTCAATCAACGGTCGCATACTCGCAGACCAGACCAACACGGCCGGTGTGGCGACCAACACGCTTTCCTACATTTTGACCAACCTCACGACGATTTAAGGATCATTGATATGCGTATCGAAAGTATTATCCACAACGGTATCGGCTACTCGCATATGACGCCGGAGGAATTGGCGGAAGCCGGTGTGCCGGAAAGCGTCATCGCTGATGCGGTCGCTGAACTAACCGCTAACGCGACCCGTGAGGCGACACGCGCCCGCATCGCCGCCACCGCTGGCGACATTCCTTCCTTGCTCGGCACAACGGCCGACGTGGCCGCACTTGGCTTGCTTGGTGCAATGCAGTTGCTCATCATCATTGCTGAAAACGGCACGGAGGCCATGAAGGCGGCATTGAAAGCGGCTCCTATTCCCATGCCGGTTGAAAAGGCGAAGGCACTGCTGGCGGCCATCACATCCGGTCAGGTCAAAGTGCCTGCGCTGATGAAGGGTATTGATGCTGTTTATGCCGATGTTGCTGCGCGGGCTACCGCCACTGCCGACGCCATGGTCGCACCGAAAGGCTAAACATGTCGGTCTTTACGGGCTCACTAGTGATAGAGGAAATCGAACCTGGTCGCCGTTGGCGGCTGGTCGAGCCTCTGCGCTATGAAATGGGTGAGGAAGGTTCCGGTAAGTGGATTGAAGTGCCAGCGGATTTTGCGACCGATGGTGCCTCCATTCCAGCTGTTTTGCGCGTGGTTCTGGCGGTTTGGGGCACGTACGGCCGTGCCGCCTGTTTGCACGACTATCTCTATTCGAAAATACGGTCAGGGATATTGCCGCCGCGTTGGCGGCGCTATGCCGACCGCGAGTTTTTCATCGCAATGCGCGCTTGCGGCACTGCGCCGTGGCTAGCAAGGCTCCTGTGGCTGGCAGTTCGCTTGTTCGGCGCACCTTCGGCAAGGGGCGCGTGATGGCTTTGATTATCGGCTTCGATAGCGAAGAGGAAATCACCATTGAAGGCTTTGACCTGCCTTTGAGCGCGAAGATTGTGGCGCACTTTCGCTTTAGCCGCGACGGTGATCTGCTTGCCAAACTGTCAACCGATGACGGCACGATTGAAGTGGTCGCGCCTGACCGTATCCGGCTCAAGTTTCCGGCTGCCATGACGGCCAAACTACCGACCAGCCAAATGTCATTCGATTGCATGAGGGTGGACGGGACACCGCAGTTTTTGGGCTTTGAAGGCACAGCACAGTTTCACAAAACCTACGTCAAGCCGGAGGACGTGTGATGGTGATGACCGTCAAGCCGGTAGTTGTGAGCGGTATTAAGATAAGCCGCGTGATGGGCAGTGCGCCAGTGAGCGTCAAGCCAGTGATCCAAAAGGAAACGTCCGTGAAGGTGTTTTTCAACGGACCGCCCGGCCGACGTGGTGACACAACAGCGAGCGCGTGGGCCACGGCAGAATGGTGAGGAATAAATGACCGCAATCAATTTTCATAAAGTCACGGTATTGCCGGGTGCCTTGGTGGCTGACAGCCTCTATTTCGTCCAGAATGGCAATTACGCTGAAACCTATCTGACAAACGCTGCTGGCGTCGCTAAGTCGATTGGCAATTCGGCCATGATCGCCGCGATTGTAGACAGCCATATCAATACAGCTTTAGCGGACTTTAACATTGTCGAAATCGTCGCCGACATTCAGGCCCGTGGCGCGCTTTCAACCGCACGTAATCTGATGGCGCTGGTACTGGATGCAACTGGCGACCCGACTGTCACCAGCGGTGCGGCACTCTTTGCCTATCGTGAGAGCACAACGCAATGGCTCAAAATTGCCGAGTATGAGAGCATGGACGTGACACTGACATGGGCGTCGATTTCAGGCAAACCAAACGCGGCCGTCGCTCTGATTGATGACGCTGTCAACAAGCGCCACGCCCACGCCAACAGCATCTACCTTGACAAGATCAGCGAAGCTGCAGGGCAGATGACATATAATGGTCAAGTTGTAGGCTCGCTAAACTGGTCAACAACGAACTGGTGATCTGATGGCCCAACTAAAAACCCATAAGTTCGTCGCTGCGCTTCCCGGTGTATTGGAAGGTGATAGCCTTTATTTCGTGCGGACCGGCGTGGGCTTTGACCTCTACGTGACCAATGGCGCGGGGCAAATTACTGCCTATTCTCTCAATATTGCAACGTGGACACTGATTGAGGTGAACCTCGGTCAACCCGCTGGTCGGCAAAAGGTGTTCGTCGCCGTAGCAGGAATGACGGCCACCCAGCGCGTCGAAGTGATGCGCTCGCCGTTACCCGCGACAGGCAAAGGCAGTGACGAGCATGAGGCCGAGCCGGTCGCGCTTGCCGCCTACGCCAAAGCGGGCGGTTTTGATCTTATTGTGATCGGTTTGGATACATCCATCGGTGGACCAATGAACATAAATTATAGGGTGTCATAGATGTCAGTTTTAGAACGCAAGCTCCCCAGTCTTGCCGAAACGCGCCTACACTGGGATATCGTCAACAGCGGCGTTTTGGCCCTTGCCAATGCCGAATTGTCGTCGATGTTGAAGGCGCTGCGTGGGCGCAATTTGCCCTTACCGACACGTTCTCGCTGACGTTTGTCGTCGAGGGTACGCGCGACGGGGCAAACTATTTCCAGATACCTATTTATCAGGCAGGGCAGCTCGGCGCGCCAGTGGCACAAGTGGCAGGATCTGCGCAGGGCTTTTGGTTTGCCCGCTGCGCAGGGTTTTTGAAGGTTCGCATTCGCTGCTCGGCTTTTACTTCGGGTTCCGCGATAGTCACGGCCGCCACCTGCATGTCGCCAATGTCACCCGTTGGTGTAATGGCCTTAGAACCAATGCCATTGATCCAGCGCCCCGTTGTCTCGGCCGCAGCCACTGCACTCACTGTCTCGTTACCTGCCGCTGGCGTGGGCCTATTCCACATCATTCATCAGATTAGTATTTGGGGCCTAAACCAGTCCGCAGCTGCTGTGGCGGCCAGTGCCGCATTCGATATCACAACTACCAATCTTGGCGCGGCCGCATGGCGCAACATCAATGATTTTGGCGCATGGACACGTAAGGCTCTGGTCGATTTGGGAAGCGAAAATGGCATGCGCTCGGTACTCGCTAACACTGCTACGACCATCGTCATTCCAGCGCTCGGCGCGGGCGTCTCGTCAGAAGCCTTGGTGCTTTACAAAGTAGGAGCCTGACATGAGCAATGAAAACAAGCGAGGCGTGGTGCTTTTGTCAGCACTCGACCATGACGGCATGACGTTTCCTGAAGGTACAGAATTTGACTTTGGTGATGATGAATTTGAGGCCGCATTGGTCGCGGCCGGAGTGGCCAAATGGGCCAAAGGACCAGTGCCTGATGTGGTGACAAAAGCCCAGCTTTTGGAGGTCCTCGCGCGCATTGGATTGAAAGACGCTTTTGATAACGTACTGACCGATAACCAAGGCCAAGCGCAGATGTTTAGTCTGGCAGATACCGTGCGCCGCTCGTCTTCCATTGTGCTGCTATTGAAGATCGTTTCAGAGAAAAGCGAGGCCGATATGGACGACCTTTTCCGCCTAGCCTCAACCCTTTAAATCACGATATTTGTCCTCCGCATTTGCGGGGAACTGGAGGTACAAAACACCTCCAAATTCACGGGTAAACAGCTTGGTCGCAAATTCCCGTGAGGCGTCAGAAAGACTTACCGCCACCCCGCATTCTGACGCGCGTCAGAGCGGCTTTGTGGCTGAGTCGTGAGAGAAGAACAAGTGAAGAACGAAAGATTTAATGTGCGCCCCATTGCACCCTTGGCGGGCTATGTGGGCGGCAAGCGTATTCTATCCAAAATGCTCGTGCCGATGATAAACACCATCCCGCACGGGCTCTATTGTGAACCCTTTACGGGCATGGGCGGTGTGTTTTTCAGGAGAACAGAAAGACCGGCCGTCGAGGTGATAAACGACCGCTCAAAGGACGTGGCCAACTTCTTTCGCATCGTCCAGCGCCATCATCAGGCATTCTTGGATATGCTGAAATGGCAGGTGGCCAGCCGGTCCGAGTTCGAGCGGTTGCCCGGCCAAAACCCTGACACGCTGACCGATTTGGAACGTGCCGCGCGGTTTTTGTATCTTCAAAAGATGACATTCGGTGGAAAAGTCACGGGCCGTTCATTCGGTATCTCGACATCATCGTCGGCCAAATTTGATATGACCAAGCTGGTTCCAATGCTGGAGGCGGCGCATGAGCGGCTCAACGGCGTTTACATTGAGTGCCTGCGCTGGCAGGATTTCCTGAGCCGCTGGGACAGGCCAAACTCGCTGCATTTCGTTGACCCGCCCTATTACGGCACGGAGGACTATTACGGCAAAGACCAGTTTCCACGGGTAGAGTTCGAGGAGTTGGCAGCCACGCTTCGGACCATCAAAGGCAAATTTATTTTGACATTGAACGACGTGCCGGAGATTAGGGAGATGTTCGCATGGGCGAAGATCGAGGCTGTTGGCTTGACCTATTCAGCGGGCGGTAAGCCGACAGAAGCGCGCGAAGTCATCATCACACCGGACTAGTCGGAAATAGGATACCGAGTGCAAAAGTATCAAAGGCATCGGTAAAAAGTATCAAAGGCAGCGGCGCGCCACAATCAGGTGCTGGCTTTCCTGAGCGCACCATTGAGGCGGAGTAGATGCGGCCTTTGAACAAGGGCAATATACCTGTGACATCCAGCGCGAGCTCAATACGTTCGAACTGGCTGGAAGAAGCGACGCAGCACTTCATCGAAAGCGCGGTTACCGCCTCAGCAATACCGGCGATTGGGGCCAATTCGTTGCGGAATAATTGATATAGGCGGTTGCGCATGATTTCGAGCGACGCCTCGCCGAAATCCAGATCATAATCTTCGCGCAGCAAGCTGGTGATGGATGCCATGCTGCGCCCGAGGAAGCGATCCAGCGCAACTTCGGGCTCAAGTTTCAGCCCCGCTTCCTCAATCACTTCCAGCAATATGCGCAGCGCCAATGGCTCGCTGTCGACAAGTACGCCATCACAATCGAAAATAATAAGTTGCGGCTCACTCATATGGATCCGCCAAAAAGACACGAAAGAAAAAATCGCAAAGTTTGGTTCCTCTATCGGAACTAAACCCTAGAGCAAGCCCGAAATATAGCGCTCCAAGGTAACCTTCGTTCCGTCTTTCCATAGCATCGACAAAGCCCGTGCAAAGGCTTCGCGGAATTTATCAGACTTTGCAACATCACCGTAAATATCTTTCATATTAAGCCACGCATTTGGATCCGCCTTCGCGAACCTTGCTGTCGCCTGCAGTCGGTCCCATTGAGCTGGATCATTTGGGGCTATAGGCTTACCACTGTCCGTTTTACCAGCGCAATATCGGCACCAAAGCGCAGATTCCAGTGCCAATCCATTGACGCTTTTGCCTGCAGCAAGTCGATCAGTAATGGATGGAATAATAAACTTTGGTTGGCGGTTTGAGCCGTCAAGACAGAGTCGCGTGATCGTGTCGCCAATTTTTGGATTGGAGAAACGGCGCTGGATTAGCTTATAGTAATCATTAATATTTGTATCCGGGACGGGTGGTACGCATGGTATAATTTCATCATTCTCGATTTTATCAAGGAAACCTTTTACCAAGGGATTTTCCATAGCCTCATGGACAAAGTGAATGTCCAGTAACGCCGCAGGATAGGCAATAACGGCGTGGCCGCCGTTCAGAATCCGGATCTTCATTAACTCGAATGGTGATACATCATCGACAAACTGCACGCCGACTTTTTCCAGCGCCGGACGACCGGACGGGAAATTATCCTCAAGAACCCATTGCTTGAAGCCTTCACAAAATACCGGCCAATTGTCTTCGATGCCGAAGTCGGCAGCGAGCATTGCCCGCTCACGGTCACTGGTGGCGGGCGTGATACGGTCCACCATGCCATTGGGGAACGCAACGGTTTCGTTGACCCAGCGGGCAAATTCGATATCGATCATCTTCGCAAGGCCGACGACGGAATTCTTAGTAACGACGCCATTATGGGGAATATTATCGCAGGACATAATTGTGAATGCTGGAATACCCGCAGCCTTGCGGCGCTTCAGGCCCGCCAAAATCAGGCCAAATACCGTAACTGGTTCACTAGGATTTGCAGCATCCCGCTTCATATCCGGATGCTCAGAATCGAATTTTCCCGTGGCAGCGTTGATATAATAGCCACCTTCTGTGATGGTCAGCGACACGATACGGACGGCAGGATCTATAATTTTCTCAAGAATGGCGGCGCAGTCGGCGGCCTTAACGAAATCAATCATTGAGCCGGTGATACGCGCAGTGCTGGCGTCTGCTTCCTGTTCAACGACAGTCGTATACCAGTCTTGCACCAGTAGTTTTTGACGCATCTGCTCCTCTGCTTCACGCACTCCTGCGCCAACCAATGCAAAGTCGTGGCCTTCGCCGATATTAAACAGATCATCCAAATAAATTGCCTGATGAGAACGGTGAAAATTACCGACACCAAAATGCAGAATACCTGCCTTCAACGATGAACGCTTATAAAGGGGAACAGCGGCAGTTTTTGCTACTTCACCCATAGTTTCGGCGGAAACGCGCGTTGTCATCTTTGTCCTCATGCTTTCAATTCAAACTACTCAGGCTTAATCCATCAGTCACAGCAATTGAGGACAGCGGTTGGTGCTCAAAAGGCAAAAACCAGAAGGATGTCGCGTTGCCACTGCAAATAAAAAGGTTCGGCCTTGGCGGCATTAGCGAATGGCTAAACCATCGGGACCAAAGCGATGCAGGCGGCTTAGATCCGGTATCAGGTAAACTTCGGCGCCAGGCAACGCCTTGTATTCGCCGTCCGCCCGCACAGTCATCATGCCGTTTGCACCCGCATCAACATGCAAGAATGTATCAGCACCAAGATGTTCGGCCAATCTAACCTTGGCAGGCCAAGTCCCCTCTTTCGTGGAAATTGCGAGATGCTCCGGACGAATTCCGATCGTGGAGGCGTTATGCTTTAGCGCAGTCGCGCCGGCAATCAGGTTCATTTTTGGGGAACCTATGAAACCAGCAACGAATAAGGAATCCGGTTTGTTGTAAAGGTCCAAGGGCGTACCAACCTGCTCAATATTGCCGCGATTGAGCACCACTATACGGTCTGCCATGGTCATAGCTTCTACCTGGTCATGCGTCACGTAGATCATTGTGGCACCAAGATCCTGGTGCATCTGCATGATTTCGAGGCGCATATTCACGCGCAGCGCAGCATCCAAGTTTGACAGTGGTTCGTCGAATAAGAAGCCGCTTGGATTGCGCACGATTGCGCGCCCGATCGCAACACGCTGGCGTTGACCACCAGATAATTGACCTGGTTTACGCTCGAGGTACTCTGTCAGATTAAGTTTATCAGCAGCTTTAGCCACTTTCGCGTCAATCTCGCCCTTCGGCATACCAGCCATTTTCAGGCCGAAAGCAATGTTGTTGCGCACGCTCATGTGCGGATAGAGGGCGTAGGATTGGAACACCATGGAGAGGCCGCGCTTTGACGGCGCTTCGTCAGTCATGTCCTTGCCATCAATTAAAATTTGACCGCCTGTCAAATCTTCAAGCCCGGCAATCATGCGCAATAGTGTAGACTTGCCGCAGCCTGACGGACCGACGAAAACAACGAACTCGCCGTTCTTGATATCAAGAGTGGCACCTGGAATGATGATTGTATCACCAAAGGCCTTGCGTGCATTTTTAAGAGAAATCGTGCCCATTTTATTTCACTGCTCCGAATGTAAGGCCGCGAACAAGTTGTTTTTGTGCGAACCAGCCGAGTACCAAAATTGGTGCAATCGCCATGGTCGATGCCGCAGAAAGTTTTGCCCAGAAAAGACCCTCGGGGCTTGAGTATGATGCAATAAACTGTGTCAACGGCGCCGCGTCTTTGGTTGTTAGCGCCAAAGTCCAGAAGGCTTCGTTCCACGCCAGAATGATATTTAATAGAAGCGTTGACGCTATGCCAGGTAATGCCATTGGGGTGAGAACATAGAGTAGTTCCTTGCCCAGAGATGCGCCGTCCATGCGGGAGGCTTCGAGAATTTCACCCGGAATTTCCTTAAAGTAAGTGTATAACATCCAAATGATAATCGGCAGGTTTAGAAGCATCAATACGGTTATGATGCCAAAGCGAGTGTCAAGCAGATGCAAATCGCGGAAGATAAGAAATATCGGGATCAGAGCACCAACCGGTGGCATCATCTTTGTGGACAGCATCCACATCAATAGATCCTTGGTCTTTTTGCTCGGCGCAAATGCCATCGCCCACGCAGATGGAATTGCAATAACAAGGGCAAAAAGAGTGGAGCCAAGAGCGAGCGCGACAGAGTTCCAAGCAAATTGGAGGTAGTTGGAACGTTCTTGAACCACTCCATAACTTTCGGTAGTCCAGCCCGTTGAGAAGAAAGTGGAGATGTTGATCGCATCACCTTCTGTTTTAAAGCTCGTCAAAATCGTCCACAATATGGGAAAGAAGACGAGTAATCCGAGTGTCCACGCCAGCACGGTGACAATTGATTTACGGCGTAAGGAAGCTTTTTGTGCCATGATAAATCGTCTCCAAATCTTAAGCGTCTAGGTTCTTGCCAATCATCCGCATCAGGAAGAAGGCAACGATATTTGCAAGGATAACGGCGATAATACCGCCAGCGGATGCACCGCCGATATTGTTGGAAATCAAACCATATTGGTAAACAAGGAATGGCAGATTTCCAGCACGGCCACCTGTGCCGGTGACGTAGATTTCAGCAAATACGTTCAAGAGGAAGATCGTTTCGATCAAAATCACGACCGTCATGGGGCGAATGAGATGAGGCAGCACAATGTACCAGAAGTATGACAGCGGAGGCGTGCCGTCCATTTGGGCTGCTTCCTTTTGTTCGCCATCAAGCGACTGCAGCGAGGTAAGTAAAATCAGCGTTGCGAATGGAACCCATTGCCATGCAACGATCATCACAACAGCTATCATCGGATAGTGCGCGAACCAGTCAATTGGCTCAAGGCCCAAGCCTCTGGAAATGTAGGCGAAGAATCCGGACACCGGGTTCATCATCATGTTTTTCCAAACCAACGCGCTCACTGTGGGCATAACAAGGAATGGCGCGATCATCATGATGCGAATAAAGCCACGGCCGAAAAACTCTTGATCGAGAAGCAGGGCAAATAGTGTTCCGAAAACCACACTGATGACGAGCACGGAACCAACTAACTTAATGGAGTTTCCCATGGCCTGCCAGAATGCCGAGTCAGAGGTAAAATACGCATAGTTGCGAAAACCTGCGAGGCACCGGTTGGCGCTGTCAAACAATTGTGTCGGGTGCAGTAGAGAGCAGGCATCGTTAGGATCAAGCAAGTTATAGCGCAGAAACGAGAAGTAAATCGTCATTGCCAGTGGGACAATCATCCACAAAAAAAGTAAAATAACAGATGGCGCGACAGCCAATTTTCCAAGTGTGCGGGTCTGCTGTGTGGCCATGATGAACACCCATTTTTCAATGTCAAATTTTCAAAAATATCGGGGGTGACTACCTGACGTACCCGCCAGGTAGTCGAGCGTTCCGGGAGGGAACAGGTTACTTGATGTAACCAGCTTCAGTCATAACGCGGGTTGCTTCAGTTTGTGCTTCCGCAAGAGCCTCATCCGAAGTCTTCTCGCCAGCAAGTGCTGCTGAGAAGATTTCACCAACCTTTGTGCCCAAGCCTGCGAACTCAGGAATAGCTACAAACTGAACACCAACATAAGGAACTGGCTTTACAGTTGGTTTTGTTGGGTCTGCTGAGTTGATGCTATCCAAAGTCATCTTTGCAAATGGAACCTTGGCATACTCAGGATTCGCGTAAAGTGAAGTGCGTGTGCCTGGAGGAACGTTCGCCCAGCCTTCTTTAGAGGCAACGAGTTCGGTGTAGTGCTTGGAAGTTGCCCAAGAAACGAACTTCTGTGCGGCTTCTTCTTTTTGTGTGCCAGCCGGGATTGCAAGCGACCATGCCCACAGCCAGTTGGAACGCTTGCCAAGGCGATTGTCCGGAGCGAGCGCAAAGCCCACTTTATCAGCAACTGTTGAATCCTTGCCTGTTACGAAGGAAGCAGCAACGGTGGCATCAATCCACATACCGCACTTGCCTGCGTTAAAGAGAGCGAGGTTTTCGTTGAAGCCGTTTGAAGACGAGCCTGCCGGACCGTCAGCCTTCATCAAATCAAGATAGAAATCCAATGTGGCTTTCCATTCTGGTTGATCGAACTGTGGCTTCCAGTTTTCATCAAACCAGCGAGCGCCAAATGAATTGGACATCGCCGTAATGAAAGCACCATTTTCGCCCCAACCAGCCTTCCCACGAAGACAAACACCAGAAATGCCTGCCGCCTTGTCAGTCATTTTGTCGGCAGCCATGCGGATGTCAGCCCATGTTGGAGCATCTGGCATCTTCATGCCAGCTTTTTCCATCAAGTCTGTGCGGTACATAACCATTGAGGATTCGCCGTAGAAAGGCGCAGCCATTAACTTGCCGTCTACAGTCAAACCACCGGCAATAGCCGGCAACAAGTCTGCCGGATCATCGACGGCAGTCAGCGGAACCAACCAGCCTTTTTTGCCCCAGATTGGCACTTCGTAAGTACCGATTGTCAAAACGTCGAACTGGCCGCCTTTGGCAGCAATATCTGTCGTCACTTTTTCACGAAGAACGTTTTCTTCCAAAGTAACCCATTCCAGCTTTATATCTGGATTTGCAGCTGTGAAATCATCGGTCAAACCCTGCATACGGATCATATCGCCATTGTTCACGGTCGCAATTGTTAGCTTGGTTTCTGCCTGTGCAAAGCTAGTGATAGCCAGCAACGATGCAGCACCAATAAGTACTGATCTTAACTTCATGGAAACTCCTCCCAAATTGACCAAGGTGAGCATTTGCCTCGGTTGTGAGCAATTACCCATTAACTTAAAAAAGAGTCAATGATAATTCGATGCTGCACCGCACCAATTACATCCAGAACGGGGAGGTATATTTCGTTTAGATTTTTAGGAGAATTTTCGCCGTGTACTCGTTAGTAATCAATGAGTTAACGAGCTTTCCTGCAAGAGCGCCAGCAATTGCGGAAAGCTTGGCATCGCCCGCTGCAATACCATAGACGGGCTTTTTGTCAGTTGGCACTATGGGAGCGTTATTCACCCGCTCATTGTTTAAGCCGGTAATCATATGGCCGTGTTTATCATACGCCCAAGAAATAATTTCTCCCACTGCACCCGCGTCTTGCAGCGTATCTATTTCAGTCTGACTTAAAAAGCCGTCCAAAAGTATTGGCGCATTTTCACCGACCCCGCCGATACCGACAAATGTAACATCAGCCTGTTTGCAAAGCTCAAGTATACTGTGGACATGATCTTGATTGTGAAGAAACTTCCGCTCTTCGGCAGAACGGGCGTACACAGGCAACGGCATCGGATAATAGCGCCCGTTGATACGTTCCGCCATGCGGATTGCCACATCATACGGCGTGGCAGAACCATCAGACGTGATATTGCCTAATAGCGAGACAATGCGGTGTTGCGGTGCTTGCAGTTGCGCCAATTGTTCGACTGAGGCGCGCAGAACACGGCCCGTACCGACTGCGACAATTATGGGTTCGCTGGATTTGAGATGCCGCTCCATCGCACTCGCGCCGGCCTCTGCCAATCCGACTGTAGAATTTCCCGCATTAGGCTCACTGGGGATAACCTCACAGGACAAAAGTCCGTAGCGCTGGATCATAGCGCTAGCGAGCTCCATGCAATTGGCAATAGGATGGTCAAGGCGCACTTTCACGAGCTTTTCGCTAACGGCGAGCGCTACCAAACGCTGGGCCGATTGCCGCGAAACGTTCAGCTTTCGTGCCACTTCTTCTTGTGTATTTCCCGCAACATAATAGAGCCAGCCCGCACGGGCGGCGTCATCTAAGCGCGTAGTTTCTGTTTCAATTTTTCCGGACATCTGTCTGCTTACTTGTTGCCTATGCCAGCATATCGGGGAATAATTCCCAATTGTCAAAAGTCGGTATTTCTTTGTCATTACGGCACAAATAGTTTTTCAAATGACTGCCCCCTAGTAAACTGCCACACTGGCATTTGGGCCCGTAGTGCCGCCTCCAGCCCCGTTTGGCTATCTTCAGTAACGCCGAGACACGCGGCGTTGTTTAGCGTTATGGTATTGAATTGTGTCTCATCCATATTTTGCCCTGCGCATGGCGCATCTCCCTTGACCAATTGAGAACCGCAACTTTGATGCTGTCAAGCATTTGTTCAAGGAGAGGGCTTTTGCTCAGTAAAAATCTGCTTTAGCTCGGAGGTTAGCCAAAAAGGATGAGAACTATTTCAAACAGCATTCGAAGTCGTGTGAGTTTTGCAGGGTGCCTTGCCATAAGTTGATCTTGACTCCCCTTGCGCCCGCGCTCACTCTTTAGGCTATATTGCTGCAATGCTGGGAGGCAACCATGCTCGGGCAAATGATGAATGAGCCGCTGCTGATCAGTGGATTAATTCGACATGCAGGCCGCTATCACGGCGATACTGAAATAGTATCTGTCGAAACGACGGGCGGGCTCTTCCGAACCAATTGGCGCGCGGTGGAACTTGGTTCGCGCAAGTTGGCTTCGGCGTTGCAGAAAATTGGCCTAAAACAGAGCGATCGCTGCGCCACAATCGCTTGGAATAACTATCGGCATTTGGAAATTTACTTTGGCGTTTCAGGCAGTGGACTTGTTTGCCACACGATCAATCCGCGCCTGTTTCCTGAGCAGATGATTTACATTGTTAACCATGCCGAGGACCAGGTTTTATTCTTTGACAAGTCCTTTCTGCCTCTCGTTTCTAAGTTGCGCGAGCATTTCAAAACCGTCCGTGCGTTTATACTTATGGGACCGCGCGACGAGGAGGCCGCAAGCCAGATTGAAGGCGTGCAGTTTTTTGATGAGTTTCTGGCGTCCGGCGATGATGACTTCCAGTGGCCGGTGTTAGACGAACAATTAGCTTCCAGCCTTTGCTACACATCCGGCACAACAGGAAATCCGAAGGGCGTGCTGTATTCGCACCGCTCGACTTTGCTCCACACATTTGCCGCCGCTATGCCTGACGGTCTCAATATATCTGCCAAGGATACAATGCTTCCCGTCGTTCCCATGTTTCATGTTAACGCGTGGGGCACACCCTATGCGGCAGCAATGGTCGGCTGCAAACTCGTGCTGGCAGGGCCGGGATTGGATGGGGAAAGCCTCATCAGGCTAATTGACGGCGAGAAGGTGACGATAGCACTTGGCGTGCCGACGATTTGGCAAGGACTACTGATCGCTGCTAGTAAGAATGGAACTAAATTTGAGAGCTTGCAGCGCACTGTTGTCGGGGGCTCCGCCTGCCCGCCATCGACGATGAACGCCTTCCGCGATCTTTATGGTGTCGAGACAATCCACGCTTGGGGCATGACTGAAACCAGCCCGTTAGGGTCAGTCAACCAATTGCTGCAAAAACATACCGGGCTTGACAATGATGCACAAGATCATGTGCGTACCAGTCAAGGGCGGCCAATGTTTGGTGTTGAGCTAAAAATTACCGGCGAAGACGGCGGCGTCCTGCAGGAAGATGGCAAGGTGCAAGGAGATCTTTCGGCGCGCGGCCACTGGATTGCTGATAGCTATTTCAAAACAGAAGCGGGCTCGGCCAAGACTGGCGATTGGTTTATGACCGGCGATGTCGCCACAATTGATCCGGACGGCTATTTGGTCATCCGCGATCGTTCCAAAGACATTATAAAATCCGGCGGTGAATGGATTTCGTCTGTTGAATTGGAAGGCATTGCGGTGGGCCATCCGGACCTTAGCGATGCTGCCGTGATTGGTGCACGCCACGAAAAATGGGATGAGCGACCGGTACTTATTGCCGTAAAAATGGCCAGTGCAAACCCTGCGCCCGAAGCCTTGATTGCTTTTTATGAGGGCAAGATCGCTAAATGGCAAATCCCGGATGCGGTAATCTTCGTTGATGCAATCCCCCGCAATGCGACAGGTAAAATCGTGAAGAGTAAATTGCGCGAACTCTATGGCGATTGCCTTACAAAGTGATAAGTCCGAGGCAGGTTGGGAGGCCGTATCCTTGGAATTGAGTTGGACGGATTATGACAATGGTACTCTGGCGCTGCATGTCTGCGGCGGCAATATTGCATCAATTTGCGCGGCACTTTTGACGCTCGAATATCCGCAAAACTGGTTTGCTTCCGTGTATTTTTCTGATCGTTCAATTGATGCTATTTTACTTGCGGAGCAGCTGAATATTCGCTTACCGGAGCTTGAGTGTGTTGGCTGCTCAACGGCTGGCGAACTAACGCCGGACGGCATACTAGATGGCGACGTCCTGGTCGTGCTGTTGCCGCGCTCACGCTTCACTGTCTCGACCTTGGTAATTGATGATATCGCCAGTGGCGGCATGGGTGATATTGCCAACTCCGTTGCTACACTGCGAGAACATCACCATACCGCCAGCAATGCCACTAAACACTACCGCGCCTTTGCGCTGTGCCTTATAGACGGCATGTCTAACGCCGAAGAAGCTGTTACTGCCGCCATTTTCTGGGGGCTTGATGATATTCCGCTTATTGGCGGGTCGGCAGGTGACCATATGGAATTTCAGCGCACACATGTTTTGGCCAAGGGCAACGCACGCTCTGGCCGCGCCGTGGTGATGCTTGTCGGAACGGACGTGCCGTTTCAAGTTTTTAAATCTGATAACTTTATTCCCACAGACAAGAAGCTGGTGGTGACGGCGTCAAATCCGGACAAGCGCATTGTCTATGAGTTTAACGCCGCACCTGCGGTCGAAGAATATGCTGCTGCGATTGGTATTGAGCCTTCATCGCTGACGCCGATGAGCTTTGCATCGCATCCCGTAGTGGTTCGCGTTGGCGGTGAGTATTTCTGCAGGTCCATCCAAAAGGTCAACCCGGACGGGTCACTATCCTTCTTCTGCGCGATTGATGATGGCGTGGTGCTGACCGTTGCACAGGCGCGGGGCATGGTAGAATCCACCCGCTCAACGCTTGAAGACATTGATACCAACCTTGGAGGGATTGACCTGATTTTGGGTTTTGACTGCATCTTGCGCCGACTGGATGCACAGAACCGCCAAGTGTTTCGCGCCATGTCTGAGCTTTATCAGCTTCATCACGTCATCGGTTTTGGTACGTATGGTGAGCAATATCAGTCGCTGCATCTCAATCAAACTCTTACAGGGATTGCTTTCGGTAAGCGGCAAGGCAACGCGGCATGAGTATTGACAAGGTCGACGACATCGCCCGACTGAAGCGTATTAACGAGGCGCTGATTGCCCGTGTCGAACGCTCAATGGATCAACAGGGCAACGCCTTCACATTATTTCAAACTGCTATCAACCTTGAAAGTCGCGTGCGTGCCAAAACCGATGAACTCAAGCAAACGCTGCGACGATTGGAGCATTCGAACCGTGAGCTGTCGGTAGCCAAAGAGGCGGCGGAGACGGCGAATGCCTCAAAGACGCGCTTTATTGCCGCCGCCAGTCATGATGTGTTGCAGCCTCTTAACGCGGCGCGTTTGTCAGTTTCGGCGCTAACTGAATTGCAGCAAACCGCCAAGGGCACGACACTGGTGCGTCAAGTTGAACGCTCGCTGGACACAATGGAAGAATTGCTACGCACACTTTTGGATATTTCGCGGCTCGATGCCGGTGAAATGCAGCCGCATTTGACCAGCTTTGCTTTGGCGGATGTATTTGAATCCTTGGAGTCCGATTTCAGGCCCTTGGCAGAAAAGGCGGGCCTACGCTTCACCATTCGCGCAACGGACGCCCATATTATTTCGGACCGGACTATGCTTCGGCGTGTGTTGCAAAACATCCTGTCCAATGCGCTGCGTTACACAGTTACGGGCGGCGTTCTCATAGGTGCGCGAAAGCGCGGCAATACGATCCGTATTGATGTGGTGGACAGCGGCATCGGCATTGCGCGCGATCAATATGAGCGGGTCTATGATGAATTCCATCGCGGACCGGATGCTGCCGCCGTCTATAGCGAAGGGCT
>JAYSWX010000151.1:0-2579 GCA_043717855.1 Phyllobacterium sp. | reverse complement strand
ATAATGCTCAAAACAAAGATTGAGCGACAAAAACAGCGCCTAACCCTCACTCCGGCACATACCTAACCGCGCCTTTGGCTGCACTCGTCGCCATCATCGCGTATGCCCGCAGCGCTGTTGTCACCTTGCGTTTACGGGTTTCCAGCGGCGTCCATGCGGCTTTGCCACGGGCCTCTTGTGCGGCTCTGCGGGTGGCTAACACTTCGTCGGATACCGCCAGATGAATGGTACGGCCCGGGATATCGATCTCGATGCGGTCGCCTTCCTCGACGAGACCGATCAGTCCGCCTTCTTCGGCTTCCGGTGACACGTGGCCGATAGACAGACCGGATGTGCCGCCGGAGAAGCGACCGTCTGTTAATAGCGCGCAGACCTTACCGAGGCCTTTGGATTTGAGATACGAGGTCGGATACAGCATTTCCTGCATCCCCGGGCCACCGCGCGGGCCTTCGTAGCGGATGACGAGTACATCGCCCGCTTTAATTTCGTTCGACAGAATGGCTTTGACTGAGGCGTCCTGGCTCTCAAACACACGGGCTGGACCGACAAATTTCAGGATGCTTTCGTCCACGCCTGCAGTTTTCACAATGCAGCCTTCCAGCGCGATGTTGCCGCTCAAAACTGCCAAACCGCCGTCCTTGGAGAATGGCGTTTGAGCCGAGCGGATAACGCCCTTCTCGCGGTCCTTATCCAGACTGTCCCAGCGACGGGACTGCGAAAATGCGGTCTGCGTCGGCACGCCGCCGGGGGCCGCAAGGAAGAAATCAATCACCGCCGGATCATTGCTGCGGGTAATGTCCCACTTTTCAATAGCCTCGCCAAGCGTCTTTTCATGCACAGTCGGCAGGCCGGTGTTAAGGAGACCCGCTTTTTCCAGTTGGCCCAAGATCGACATGATGCCGCCCGCGCGGTGAACATCTTCCATATGCACATCGGATTTTGCAGGCGCAACTTTGCACAGCACCGGAACCTTGCGCGACAGGCGGTCGATGTCCGCCATGGTGAAATCAATCTCCCCCTCATGGGCTGCCGCCAAAATATGCAGCACGGTGTTGGTCGAGCCGCCCATGGCAATATCCAGTGCCATGGCGTTTTCAAACGCACCCTTGGAGGCAATGGCGCGCGGCAACAGGTTCATGTCATCGCTCTCATAGTGGCGCTTGGTGATATCCACGATACGGCGGCCCGCTTCAAGGAACAGGCGCTCGCGGTCGGAGTGCGTGGCCAGTGTCGAGCCATTGCCCGGCAACGAAAGGCCCAGCGCCTCAGTCAGGCAGTTCATGGAATTGGCGGTGAACATGCCGGAGCACGAGCCGCATGTCGGGCAGGCGGAGCGCTCAATGGTCGCCACTTCCTCATCGGAAATACTGTCATCGGCCGCTGCCACCATGGCATCCACCAAATCCAGCGCCACTAGCTTGCCCGATGGCGCGATGTATTTGCCCGCTTCCATTGGGCCGCCGGAAACGAAAATGGTCGGGATGTTGAGGCGCAGGGAGGCCATCAACATGCCGGGAGTGATTTTATCGCAGTTGGAAATGCAGACCATCGCGTCCGCGCAATGTGCGTTGACCATATATTCAACTGAGTCCGCAATCAACTCGCGCGAGGGCAGCGAATAGAGCATTCCGTCATGGCCCATCGCGATGCCGTCATCCACCGCAATTGTGTTGAACTCTTTGGCAACGCCACCATGTTTTTCAATCTCGCGGGCGACCAGTTGGCCCAGATCCTTCAAATGCACATGGCCCGGCACAAACTGCGTGAATGAATTCACCACCGCGATAATCGGCTTGCCGAAATCACCATCTTTCATGCCTGTGGCGCGCCACAGGCCGCGTGCGCCTGCCATATTGCGGCCATGGGTGGTGGTGCGTGAACGATAAACGGGCATGTGTTTATTCCTCGGGTATAGTCTTTGGGAAAAATCTCTCCCTTGCAGATAGCCGCACAAGGGGATTGATTCAAGCGTTTGCGGATGACTTTATGGCGGCAAAATCAAGCTTGGCCCGCAAACCGGGGTGATTGTCATCCAAAACAAGCGTTGCGCCATGCAGATCGGCAATGGCTTTGACGAGGCTGAGGCCAAGGCCGGAGCCCGGCGTGGTGCGGCTTTGCTCCAACCGGTACAGACGGCGCAGCACGTGTTCGCGCTCTGCGAGGGCAATACCGGGGCCATTGTCGGCAATTATCAGGCGGCTGTTTTTATCATTCGCATTGACCTCTATGGAGATTACAGCGCCCTTTTGACAATGGCGAATGCAGTTTTCAACAAGGTTTGCGGTCATTTGCGTGAGCAGATCACGATCTCCCGAAATGGGGGCCGAAACAGCCCTCGAATTAAAACTCAAGGTCATGCCTGCGTCCTGCGCGACATCGGCGTATACTTCCGTAACGTCCCTCAAAACCTCATTGAGGTCAAGCGTAGCAAAGCGCGCCTTACGTGCGCCGGACTCGATTTGCGCGATGCGTAAAAGCGCGGCAAAAATATCATTAATGCCGTCAGCCTCTTTAATTGAAGCATCGAGCTCATATGAAACAGGTTTGCCGCCAGCCTGTTTTTCACGGGCGGTTTCAAG
>JAYSWX010000016.1:0-2280 GCA_043717855.1 Phyllobacterium sp. | reverse complement strand
GCCTGATCCTTACCGCGTTTGGCTGTCTGAAATCATGTTGCAGCAGACTGTTGTGGAAACGGTGAAGACTTATTTCGCTTTCTTTACAAAGACTTGGCCGACTATTCAGGCGCTGGCGGCAGCCGACGAGGAGGATATTCTTAAAGCATGGGCGGGGCTGGGCTATTATAGCCGGGCGCGGAATTTGAAAAAATGCGCTAACTTAGTGGTCGTGCAATACGCGGGTGAATTTCCGCAATCAATTCAAGCACTTGAGGCGCTACCGGGCATCGGGCGCTATACGGCTTCGGCCATTATGGCGATTGCTTTTGGCCGAGCCGAACCGGTGGTGGATGGCAATGTGGAGCGGGTTTTTACGCGGTTGTTTGCTATTGAGACACCTGTGATGAAGGCGAAAGCGCAGCTATATCAATTGGTTAGCGAGGCCTTAAGCAAATCCCGCCCCGGCGATTTTGCACAGGCCTGCATGGACCTTGGTTCAGCGGTTTGCACACCGCGAAACCCTAAGTGTGGCCTTTGCCCGCTGAATAAAACTTGCGCCGGATTTGCCAGCGGCGAGCCGCAGCGCTTCCCCGTAAAACTTGCCAAGCCATTGAAACAATTGCGCTTTGGCGCGGCCTATGTGGCGGTGGATAGCGAGGGCGCAGTGCTTTTGGTGAAGCGCGAGGACAAGGGCCTGCTTGCGGGAATGACCGGCGTGCCGACCACAGGCTGGAATTCACGGCAAGATGGCGCGACAGACCTAAGCGAAGCGCCGATGGCGGGCGATTGGCAGGAGTGCGGCTGTATTACCCATGTTTTCACGCACTTTGAACTGTCGCTGAAAGTCTATCGAAATGCGGTCGGAAACCGCCCAGAAACCGCACGCCGCGCGCGCGAAGATGATACGGAAACCGTGCGGAATGCGCACGGAGACAGTGCGGAGGCGATACGGACGCCGCCTGGTAACGAATTCTGGTGGTCCAGCCCCGCCGACCTGCCAAACGAGGCGCTGCCGACCGTGATGAAGAAGGCAATTGAGGCGGCGGTGAAGGGCGCGACGAAGCGGGAGCACTAATTAGTCACCCAGATTGGCCGTAAGTATGGCGTGTATATGGTGGTGAATGGAGCGGCCTCAAAAAGTGAATATAATTTATCACATTCAACCTTGACATTGAGGCTAAACGTGATAATTCTTATTCATTAAATGAGGTAAATTATGAAACGCAACCTATTGAAGATTGAGAGACAAATTGCTTGGGAAAAGCTGCAAAGGCGTGAGGAGAGACTGGAATGGGATGTCTTACCGTGGCTGGAATCTTGCCAAAATGCACATGCTGACTTTGTAAAACTATCAGCTGGTCGATTTATTGAACACAGCATGGGAGTGTCCGACTGGCCTGCACTATCGACTTTTTCTAACCTAGCGTATTACGGCCTATTTGGCGATTTCTTGAATACAGAAGAGACTGGCGATCCAAATCGTTATCTGGACACCCAAATTGAGTATGCGGAGCGTATCCATACCACAGCGCCTTACAAGTGTGATGACCGTGTAGTTTTGAAAATCATAAGTGTAGCTAAGGCTCGTCGGAATATTGAACGTCAGGTCGGATTCGTTGAGCCTCTTGCATTGGCGGTTTTCGCCGGTGTGTCTGAGGGACGCATTCGTAATCTGATGTCAGGGAATGACGCAACACTCAATTCCGTTGATGGACGAATTTTTGCCACAAACGCCGAACCTTGGCTGCGAAGACGAGCGGCATATTGGCCTTCGATATGGAACAATGAAATGGAGGTTGAGGACGAAACACCAGACAAAGTTCGAGTGCCGCAAGCATCTGACGGCACCGTTTTCCATCCCGGCCTACGACGTAGAAGTGGTTATATGGTGGGAGAAAAAGGAAGTGAAGTTACGGTCGAAAATTTTAGTGCTGCCTTGAGTATGCTTGGTGAAATGAGAACTCCTCGCTGGCGTCGCCCGAACTCAAAAGGCAATTGGGGGATAGTCACGGCAATTGGCTGGGTAACCTTAAGCCAACGCGACCTCAACCATATCAAAGAGTGAACTACAGGCATTTAGTCGCCTGTAAATTCTTTCTCATGACTTATTACCCGCAAAGTTGCGGGTGGTCTGATCCAGTAAAATCAAATTGAGCCACTGTAATCTCTCCATCCCAATGGAGCGGCATGGTTGCCTATTACCTGCAAACTTAATGGAGTAGAAAATGAAAAATACTGACATTCTGAAATCACTTCTTAGCCAAAATCATGTGAGAACTGCCGATCTTCCTCGCGACA
>JAYSWX010000150.1:0-17333 GCA_043717855.1 Phyllobacterium sp. | reverse complement strand
TACTGATGTCTATCCGGATATGGTGGATATGGCAGATTATCCCGCTCTCAAAGCCCATGCAGATAAACATGAGGCCATGCCTGTGTTTCAAGAAATCCAGCAGGCGTTTATCCCGCCGTCCAAATAATCAATCGCCCAAGTTCTTTTCATCCGTGCAAGCTCGCTTGATATAAACATCTTTGGCCACACCGTTAGCCTTCGCCGCTGCCATATCACGCTTGGCGCTGGCCTTTGGTTGCGGCCCACTTACCACGCAAAACAAATTTTCCTTCAAGCCAACATAGTTGTTGGTATCAATCGTCTGCCCCCACCCACCCTTGGTCATAAACGCATCCGCATCAGCCTGCGACGTGGTACAAGACGCAATCGCGTACCAGCCGCACACTTGGCTAGCGGAGGCGGGCATTACCAATATCGCGGATACACAAAACGCAGCGGCAAAAAATAGTCTCATTGAATTACTCCCTTGTGCAACACTGTTTGGATAATGAATGGGAATAGTGCAGCCAACGCAAGAGGTATTAATCAAAGCGTTTTTATCAGCCCGCAGCGCTAGAGCATTTTCGAACCTGATGGAACATCAGGTGGTTAAGAATAATGCGACGAAACAATGGGTTAGAGCGGCGCTTTTGGTTTCGTCTGAAAAACCGCCGCTCTAATTAAGATGCTGATCCAGCGCCACCAATGTAACCACCTCGGCAACACCGCTGATAGCCGCAACAACGGCCCGCGCCGCTTCTATCGCCGCCATATCCTGCGCATCCAACCGCATGATAATATCATGCTGACCTGCCACCGAATGAATGACGCTCGCAGCCACCAGTGCCTTCAATTTCGGCACGACCTGCGCGCACTTGAAACCCTTTTCCAGCTTAATCAGCAAATGTGCCGATTGCCGGCCACCCGTCGGGCCACCCTCCTCAATAGTAAATTTAGATATCGCACCGCTGGCCACCAGCTTGGCCAGCCGCTCCTGCGTGGCTGTGCGCGAAAGATCAAGATCACGCGCCAGCGCCACAATCGGCCGCCGCGCATCTTTGCGCAGCCGGGCGAGTAGTAACTTGTCCTTATCGTCCATAATAACTCCCACCCTGCAAAATGCCTGCCATTCCGGCGTAATGCTTACTGCAAGCGAAAACCAGCCGCACTAAAAACCTTTCATAGACTTATGGAAGGAACCCAAAATGCTCGACTTAACCAATGCCGTTCTTCTGCCCATCGACATGCAAAAAGGCTTTGATGAAGCCTCGTGGCCAAAGCGCTGGAACGACAAGGCCGAAGACAATGGCCGCGCCTTGCTTGCCGCGTGGCGCAAATCCAACCGCACCATTGTCCACGTGCGCCATGATAGTTTGGAACAAGGCTCGACCTTGTCGCCCGCCCACAGAGGCAATGCGCACCGCGAAGGGTTCGTGCCTTTGGCAGGCGAAAAGCTTGTCTCCAAAAGCGTCAACTCCGCGTTCATCGGCACCGACCTTGATCTGCATTTGCGCCGCATAGGGGCGAAAACCATCATCACATTCGGCATCTCCACCGACATGTGCGTTTCCACCACCATCCGCATGGGCGCCAACATGGGCTGGAAAATGGTACTGGTAGAAGACGCCTGCGACTGCTTTGAGCTGCCAGCAACTGACGGTTCGATCATTCCGGCAAAGCAAATGCACGAAGCCCACGTGGCGACGCTAAGGGCGGAGTTTTGCAAGGTGGTGACGACGAGGGAATTGTTGGGGATGGTGGAGTGAGCAGATAGAACGCAGCGTATCTTCGTCATTCCAAACCTTCGCGATATTCCTCATTAGAAAGCGATGAAACCGGGACCACTGACATATTTCGTATGTGCCGCATCGCTGCCAAACACGCCTTGCCCTCAACTTCAATAAGTTCACGAGCATAGTCTTCAAGCGACAACCCACGTAACTTCGCTTTGATACGAAGATTGCGTAGAGTTTCGTCTTCGATGTCATCAATGAGAATATCGGCGATAACGCACTCCCAGACAATTTCGCTTTAATTTGCGGTGGACTAAAGTAAGCCAAACTACACAGGAACAATCGTACCGAATTGCTGCACTCGTTAAGTTGACAACCGTTCCGACTCACTACTTTTCTCGACAACATTCACGGACGTAGGCTCAACGCACTATGCAAACTATTGTTTTTTACAAAAATAGAGGGCGACAAAAGGCGGCATGTTACCAAGTGGCGCTGCTGAACGATCCCCGCGCACCGTCTGCATGGTTGGGCCACCGGATACCATCGTCCTCCCAGCAAACGTTTTAGCCTCAATAATTAAGCTCGGCATCGCCGAACTTCCCTGCTCTTTCAGAAACTGATTCTGGGCAGTATCCATGCCAAGCAAATGGTCGTGTTCAGGAATGTTATCGCTGGTGAGAATGCTAGTTTCAGCTCCACCAATGGCACTATTTGGATCATCTTTGAGCGCGGGATGATCAGTAAGCGATTGATCCGTAGTAATCCCTGCCCCAACAATGAATCTTCCAGCGGCAGCATCAAATTTTTGCCACCCCTTTGGACACGCTCCATCCTTCTCAGACCGATCAAACGCAATCACTGCTCCCTGCATTAATGCTTTCAATGGGTCCATTTCAGCTTTGAGATCATCGAGTTCGCGCGCTAAATCAACTAATTCTTTATTAATATCCTGAGCGAAAGCGGCCGCAGGCGCAACAATCACTATATAAACAAGTAAAGTCTCTAAGAACAACCGCGATCGCATTTTTTTACCTCCCCAAATCTAGTTAATCTAAATTTACACTCGTCGTTTGATAAACCTGTACACATACGCCAACTATTATAACAATCAAAAGCAGCATCGACTGGTGTTTTACAAAGCAATCCCGTCTTCCTAAGTGAATCAGAAAACTGTCCAAGCGACAAAAAAATAGCAAGTAACGCGCAGATAAGAACTATTGCCCAATTATTTTTGATTTTATCGAATAGCTCCACAGAGATAATCCTCACAAACTTCCTCTAACTTTAAGTAATTTTAAGTAAATTGCAACTATTAATTTACGCACATTGCAACCGGGTTATCTTTATAATTGCCAAAGTATATGGCAAAAAATAGCCTCCACCCGCGAAGGAAACATGGTCAAAATAACGCTGCAAAATGGCTAAACCTATCTAGTATTTTTCATAATGCTTCGCGCAAGCAAGCGCCGCGTCGAATTGTTTGTCGTCAGCGCCTATGCGTGGAACAATATTACAGCCCCCGCCACAACTGGCGCGGTGAAGTTTAACTTGGCTGTTGCTAAAATCCTGAAGGGCGAAAAGCCAATTTCTCCCGCAAATAACAAAAAAGGGCCCTTACTGACCCTTTTATGCACCTGACAACAAGTTATGATCATTCCACATTGCGCGGAACACTTGCGGGAGGCGGAGCTTGTCTCAGCCAGTCAGACGCTCCGAAGAAGTCGATATGACCCAGAAAGGCGCGAAAGTCAAGAAATCGCGCCAATTCGGGCTATCCAGCGCTTACCGCATCGTCGGAATAACAAACTCCGCCCCATCCTTAATCCCTGATGGCCAACGTGCCGTCACCGTCTTGGTCTTGGTATAAAACTTAAACGCATCGGGGCCGTGCTGGTTCAAATCGCCGAAGCCTGAACCCTTCCAGCCGCCGAATGTGTAGTAGGCGATTGGCACAGGAATTGGCACGTTAATGCCGACCATGCCGACTTGGACGCGGGAGGCAAAGTCGCGGGCGGCGTCGCCGTCGCGGGTGAAAATCGCCGTGCCGTTGCCATATTCATGCTCATTGGTCATGGTCAGCGCTTCTTCGTAAGTCTTGGCTCGAACGACCGAAAGCACCGGCCCGAAGATTTCTTCCTTGTAGATGCGCATGTCAGTTGTCACATTGTCGAACAGGCAGCCACCCATGTAGTAGCCGTTTTCATAGCCCTGCATGGAAAAGCCGCGACCATCGACGATAAGGTCCGCGCCCTCCGCCAAACCAATATCGACATAGCCTTTGACCTTATCCAAATGCGCCTTGGTGACCAGCGGGCCAAAGTCTGCGGATGGATCAGTGGACGGGCCGACCTTCAAAGATTCCACGCGCGGAATGAGCTTTTCCATGAGGCGGTTGGCAGTGCCTTCGCCAACAGGAACAGCCACCGAAATCGCCATGCAGCGCTCGCCAGCCGAGCCGTAACCAGCGCCAATCAGCGCATCGACGGTCTGGTCCATGTCCGCATCCGGCATGATAATCATATGGTTCTTCGCGCCGCCGAAGCACTGCACACGCTTGCCGGTGGCACAGCCACGCGAGTAAATATAATGCGCAATCGGCGTGGAACCCACAAAGCCAATCGCCTTAATATCGCGGTCATCGAGAATGGCATCCACAGCTTCCTTGTCACCATTGACGACGTTCAAAACGCCAGCCGGAAGACCAGCTTCAAGGAACAATTCGGCAATGCGCATCGGCACGCCAGGATCACGCTCGGATGGTTTCAACACATAGGAGTTGCCGCAAGCCAGCGCTGGCGCGATTTTCCAAAGCGGGATCATCGCAGGGAAGTTAAACGGCGTGATACCAGCCACAACGCCCAGCGATTGGCGCAGCGAGTACACATCAATGTTCGGGCCTGCACCATCAGTGAATTCGCCTTTAAGTAAATGCGGCGAGCCAATACAGAATTCCACCACTTCAAGCCCGCGCTGAATATCGCCCTTGGCATCAGGAACGGTCTTGCCATGCTCTTTTGCGAGCAGCAGCGCCAGCTCATCATATTCGGCATGAACCAGTTCAAGGAACTTCATCAAAACGCGCGCGCGGCGCTGCGGATTGGTGGATGCCCAATTTGGATGCGCCGCCTTGGCATTTTCGATTGCCGCGCGCACTTCAGCTTGTGAGGCCAACGAAACCCGCGCCTGCACTTCGCCTGTCATAGGCATAAATACGTCCGCCTCGCGGCCCGAAGTGCCGGCAACATGCTTGCCGCCAATAAAATGTCCATAAGTTTTCACGAGAGCGTCTCCTAATTTGACCGCCCAATTATGCGCTATAAAATTTCAATTGCAATAATCTCAAAAGCGAATCTAATGTGCGAAAAATAAAGTCTTAAATGTGGAAAACCATGAACTGGGATGACATTCGTATATTCCTCGCGATTGCACGCGCTGGCCAAATCCTTGGCGCAGCAAAGCGCTTGGGGCTCAACCACGCCACCGTCGCGCGGCGGTTGACTGCATTGGAATCAGACCTGCGCGCACAGCTATTCACCCGCCGTCCTTCTGGAACAGAACTAACCCGCGCGGGTGAGGATTTCCTGCTGGCGGCCGAGCGCATGGAGGTGGAAATGTTATCGGCCCGCGCTCTTGTCGGCGATGCGTCGGTATCGATTTCCGGCACTGTGCGCGTTGGCGCACCGGATGGTTTCGGCGTTGCGTTCCTCGCTCCAAGATTGGGCGAACTCACGAAGTTATTCCCGGAATTGAACATCGAGCTTGTGCCCGCACCACGATCGTTTTCGCTGTCGCGCCGCGAGGCGGATATTGCGATCACCGTCGAGCGGCCTGAGCAAGGCCGTTTGGTGGCGTCAAAACTGGTGGATTACAGCCTCGGCCTTTACGCTGCGAAATCCTATATTGCCGCCAATGGCACACCACAATCAGTCGGGGATTTGAGCAACCACCGCCTCGTTGGCTATGTCGAAGATTTGCTGGCAAACTCATCCTTGGCCTACTCGGGCGAGATTTCCAAGGATTATCACCCGCGCTTTTCGGTGTCCTCCGCGCTTGGCCAAACGGAGGCCGTGCGCTCAGGCGCTGGCATCGGCATATTGCACACCTTCATCGCCCGCATAGACCCAGACCTCGTAGCAATCCTACCGGAGCGCCAGATCAAGCGTGCCTATTTCATGGTCATTCACGAAAGCATGAAATCGCTTCAGCGTATTCGCACTGTGGCAAATTTTATTGCAGCCTCAGTAGAAAAAGAGCGTGGAATTTTTAGCTAGCGAGCTTCAATTCAGCCTCGGGGTTAGACTTGCTCATAAGCTGCGCTGCAAAATCATTCAGCAGGAAGGCGGCAAGGTTTTCTTCCGCGATAGGCTTGGCAAAATAAAAGCCCTGCAACTGATGCGCAATTGAGTGCAGGAACGTCGCCTGCTCATGCGTCTCAACGCCTTCAGCGGTAATGCGCATTTTCAGCGTTTCGCCAAGCGTGGCGATGGTACGCAAAATATCCCGCGCCGCTTGATCGCTTTCAATCGCCGCCACAAATGAGCGATCAATCTTGATCTTATCAAAAGGGAATTTCCACAAATAGGCCAAACTGGAATAGCCAGTACCAAAATCATCCATAGCAATTGATACGCCCAAGTCCTTTAGGGAATGAAGTATAGTCGAAACGCTTTCCTGATTATCAATCAACAGGCTCTCAGTAATTTCAAGCTCCAAGCGGTTGGGGCGTAGACCAGATAGCGCCAGTGCATCTTTGATAACTGTGACAATCTTATCGGTATCAAACTGCCGTGGTGACAGGTTTACCGCCACCATAACATCATCCGGCCACAGCGTTGCCGCGCGGCAGGCCTCGTTGATAACCCATTTGCCGATGGCTTTGATAAGGCCGGTTTGCTCGGCAATTGGAATAAATACGCTCGGCGAAATTTGGCCGCGCAGAGGGTGATTCCAGCGGATCAGGGCCTCAAAGCCTGTAGGCCTGCCGTTCGCCACATTCATCAGTGGCTGGTAGCATAGCTCCAGCTCCTTTTTCTGTAGCGCCATGCCCAGATCAAATTCCAATGAGCGGCGCTCTTGACTGCGCCTGTCCATTTCCTCCTCGAAAAAGCGGAATGTACGACGCCCGTCGCTTTTGGCACGATATAAAGCAAGATCGGCATTACGCACAATCTGGTCAGCCTCAACACCATCTCTTGGCGCCATTGCAATACCGATGCTAGCTCCAATAGACAGCACATCGCGCCCGATCTCAACGGGTTGGCCGACGCAATCAATTAAACGCTGTGCCAATATTGCAGCAGCGGACATATCAGTTGTGTTGGTTAAAATAACAGCAAATTCATCGCCGCCCAGACGGGCAAGCACATCATTTTCACGCAGAACCCCGGAGAAGCGCCTCGCCACTTCAATTAGCAGCCTATCCCCCACATCATGGCCCTTGGTGTCATTGACGGCTTTGAACTGGTCCAAATCGATATATAAAAGAATAAAGCCCAAACCATAGCGCGCCATTTTTGCAAGATTTTGATTCAGCACATCATTAAACCGTGAGCGGTTAGCAACGCCAGTCAGCGCATCATTGTGCGCCAGATATACCACGCGCTCCTCAATCACTTTTTGATTGGAAATATCTGAGCAAACACCGCGATAACCAATGAACTGACCCAAATCATCATAAAAAGCCTGCCCGGTAAGGCGCCACCAGCACTCCTTATCGCCCACCATCACCGGCAGTTCAGTATCTCTAAACGCATGGCGAACACGCATGGCCTCGAGAATGACACCAAATCCAGCGTGATTGGTGCTGGCAGGCGTCGCAAACAGCTTCAAGAATGGTAACCCCCGCAAATCGGTAATAGCGCGCCCGGCAGCGCTGGCAAACCGTTCGGAAACAAGTTCCACATTGCCATTTGAATCGGATGACCAAAGCCAGTCACTCGAGTTTTCCTCGAAGTTTTTCAGCAACATGCCGATAACCGCACCGCGCTCATCGGATTCAATCTGCGCCACAATACGGCCGACAAAGGTCCGCGCATGGGCAAGACTGGCCATAACGATAATACCGGAGAATGTAAAAAAGAGAACCGTCACGAACATCTGCATATAATCAGCGCTAAGCAGCAGGCCGATGGTCGAGCCGATCATAACCGGGATAAGAAACGAGATCACTGCTTGCGGCATTGGAGACAAGGCAAAGCCGCCACCGCAAATCATACCGGTCATCATCACATAAACCAGAAGATGGCTGCTGTCGCTACCGCCGCTGAGCCCCAATATTGGCAGGGCGCCCCATATGAGTCCAAGAACAATCGCATTCAACGATGCCCGCTCAATGGCGCGGTGCGAGGCCCGTTTACGGGTAACTTTACCGCGCATATCCACCCATGAGCGGAGCGACAAAAGCGCCAAGCCTAAAACCAACACGCTCCAAACAATAATCGGAATTAATATTTGGCTGCGCCAAAAGGTAATCAGAAAAGTCACAACGCCAACAACATTGCCCGCCATCATTGAAGGCGTCAACTTTATCATTGAAGCAATCTGTTCCGCGCGTACCAATCCAAGTGTGGAAAGGTTCACATCTTTCAGACCAACCAAGCGATCCAAATGAGTATCAATAAAATTTAGCCAGCTACGCATAAAAGGTCCCACGAGTTACTTTACTCTAGTGGTAAGTTGTAAATTTTCCCTCAATGTTTGCGTTAGCAAGACATTATATTATTCACTAATTTCTCTATGGCGGGTCCTCGTTCCTACTTTGCTGGCGCGTTCTTCCGGTGCAGCCAAAACACGGTTGCGCTCTTATAAAACCACCAGAGCCCGAGCAATACAGCGACGAACATTAATCTCCAAAACAGACTTTAGATTTCATAACTTGACGGTTAGCAGGGCGCAAAACAGGCAGTCCGTTGCACAACAATAGACAAATACCTCATGTTAAGTGCCAACCGCGACAAAAGAGGATGGTAACTTGACTCCGCACGGGTTTGGGGCAAGCATACACCGCTGCGGTTCGCATTCTGTGCGATGTTCCACAGTTGACGCTTTCGTTGCAAGTCGGCACACAGACTTGAGGGGCAGCTAGGGGATAGATGTTGTTGAGGACAGCAAGCTCGGAAACGCGAGACTTTCCGGTTGATGCAGGCAGCTTCTGCGGAGATGTGTTTTCAACACAGCGCCGTATGAGAGCCCGGCTGCTTGATCGTGGTTTAATCCGCTATTCTCCTGCACGTGATCTTGCAGCTCACATGCTTCTAAGTCTTGATGATCTGTCCGGCTGCTGGTTCATTGCGACAAACTGGTTGCGCGCGGAGCTTGGGTGTCAGCGGGTCGATACCGGCTTTGGAACACAAATTGCAAGGGATTACTTTCCCAGCTTCGCTGAAGCAAAGAACACGGACTACGATGTCCCATCATTTGGCGGCTCGGCGGTGGACAATCGCGACGACGCCATGCAGGCAATGTGGCTGGAGTCACGCCCCCTGATATTTGCGGACATTAAGCAGGACAGTCGAATCAATATGCGATTGCGGCAGCGGCTTTCGGGCGCGCGGACAAAATCAAAGTTCGCAGGTGCGCTCCGGACTGGAAGCAACAGCTACGGGTTGATATGCGCTGACTGGACCGAGCATTATGTACCTCACGATTCCGTGCTGTATGATTGCTTTGAGCAGACGGTGGCGGATGTTTTGAGCCCAATCATTGCAGTTGCCAAACAGATCGCAGATCAAGATAAGGCGCACGGGCAATGGGATGGTGGCAATACCGTAACCTTCAAGTTGGGGTTTTCTAACACCGTCTCACTAGCGAGCCTGACCAGCTCTGAAATTGAAATCGCAAGACTGGTAGCAAAGGGCTTGAGTTACAAAGAAATCGCCAGAATTCGCGGCAGGTCTTTTTCCACAATTGATCACCAACTCAGAAGCATTCGACAAAAAGCCGGAGTCTCAAGCACATCCGCGCTCGTCAGCTTACTCGCTAAGTTCGACCTCCCTGCACGCTGACAGACGGCGGATTGCTAAGTTGAGTTAAGGTTGAGACCTTAGGCTTGGCAACAGAACTGCACGTCGCAACTAAAATAATATAGCAATATCAAATATTTATAGCATTCTCGAACCTGATGGAACATCGGGCGGTTAAAATCGTGCGACAAGACTGTGGGTTAGAACGGCACATTTGGTTTCATATGAATAACCGCAGCTCCAGACGGCCAACTTGGTGTTTGGACGACCAGATCGGCATCGCGAACATTCGCGATAGATAGCAACATACGATCCTTGGTATACCAGACAAACGCGCACATTATTGTGTGACGGTAATCACCTCGGGAGGGTGGTTCGTCCTGGGAGGGGCAAATTTAATGATCAATAGTGCTAGCGGAACTGCCGTCACCAACATCGACGAAGAAGCGCAATACGCGCGCTGTTCTATTGTGAAATAAGCGAGACACTTCATGACCGAGAACCGCTTCTATTCCATCGAGACGCAGGGTGATTTTCACCTGTTTGACGCAGGCAATCTTGTACTTGAAAGCGGAGAAACGCTGCGCGGGTGCAAACTTGCATACCGCACTCACGGCGTTCTAAACGCCGCGCGGTCGAATGCAGTTCTGGTGACTACATGGTTTTCAGGCACAGCCAAGGTAATGGAGGATGTCTATGTCGGCGCAGGCCATGCGCTAGACCCGACGAAGTATTTCATCATCATCGCCGACCAGCTTGGTGGCGGCGTTTCGTCGTCAGCTCACAATATGGCACCGCCGCAGGCTATGGGAAAGTTTCCCAAATTAAGCATCAGTGATGATGTCACCGCCCAGCATAAATTGATTTCTGAGCACTTCGGCATTGAAAAGCTGGCCTTGGTGGTTGGCGGGTCGATGGGCGGTCAACAGGTCTATGAATGGGCGGTACACTTTCCCGATATGGTGGCACGCGCTGCCGCAATCGCAGCCACAGCTCAGATTTCGCTACATCAACGTGTGTTTGTTGACACGCTGATCGAGGCCATCACGTCAGACCCGGAATGGCGTGGTGGCTGGTATACTTGCGGTGCGGACGTGCGCGCTGGCATGGACCGGATGGCAAAGATCGTGGCGACCTTAGGCTGGTCTACACAGTTCTACCAAGACAAGAGGTGGAAAACCATTTTAGGCATGTCCTCGCTGGATGATTTCATCAACGGTGTGATGAAAGCATACTTCGAGCCGATGGACCCGAACGTGTTGTTGGACCAGATGCACAAATGGAAGCGAGCAGATGTTGCGCGTCATGCAGGCGGTGATCTGAAAGCAGCGTTAGCGCAAATTAAAGCCAAGACCTTTGTAATGCCTATCAGTCATGATCTATTTTTCCCGCCGCATGAGTGCGAGGCAGACAGCAAACTGATACCCAGCGCGGAGCTGCGCGTGATCCAATCGCCGGAAGGGCATATGGGGTTGAACGGGTTTGAGCCGGGATTCATGGCGCAAGTCGACCGAAATTTGACGGATTTGCTGAGCATTTAACCGGGTCGAACGCCGGATATCCCTGAAAAATTGCAGCGCAATCGAATTGTGATGCGGGGATCCTTTTTTGAACTGACGGTACCCCGGGGAGGGGAAAGAGGATGGAACAAAAAGATAGGCCGCTAGTGGTTGCTGGCGCCACCAAAGTTTACGGGACCAGTTCTGGCGCTGTCCATGCTCTGCAGGATATCGATCTTCGGGTTGAACCGGGCGAATTCATTTCGATTGTCGGGCCGTCGGGTTGCGGCAAGACTACGCTTTTATGGTCCATTGCGGGTCTGCACAAATTGAGCGGGGGCACGATTTCGCTGGGAAGCGAAGTCATAAACAAGCCTCATCCCAGCGTTGGCATGATGTTTCAGGAGGCCAATCTTCTGCCGTGGCGAACGATCCAGAAAAACATTGAATTCCCCTTTGAAATACGCGGGCAACGGCCCGACGCCGGAAAGATAGAGGGCCTGCTTCAGCGCGTCGGCCTAGGCGGTTTTGGCAGCAAGATGCCCAAAGAATTATCGGGAGGAATGCAGCAGCGTGCATCAATTGTGCGCGCACTGGCCAGTGATCCGGATGTTTTGCTGATGGATGAACCTTTCGGGGCTTTAGACGCATTTACGCGCGACGAGATGAACAAGCTCGTCGAGGAGATATGGATCGAGGCGCGCAAGACCGTTGTTCTAATCACCCATTCCATCGCTGAGGCCGTTTTTCTCGCTGATAAAGTATACATCATGAGCGCCAGACCCGGACGGATTGCGCGCATCGTTGATATCCCTTTTGCACGACCCCGTTCGCTCTCGCTTATGGAATCGCGCGAGTTCTTTGATCTTGTGAACGACATCAAACATGACATTCAACACCAACCAACAGCCCAGCCTTTAGCGGCGGCGGCGGAGTAGCCTGACATGACAGACAGTGCAAAATCAGGCGGCGTTGGGCTTTCAAGCGCTACGGGTATTTCAAGCGGCCTGGGCGGCCAAGGGGCCGCCGAAATTGCGGCAATCATCGCCGTCGCGGTGCTGGTGATCGGTGGCGGTGAATTCCTCCTGCGGTATTTCGAGGTGCCGCAATACATCCTGCCGACACCTTCAGCTATTGCCGCCGTGTTCGTTTCGCCAGAAATTGGAACAATATTGCAGCATTATGGCTACACACTTGTGGAGCTGTTTTCCGGCTATGCGATTGGTGCAAGTGTTGGTCTCGTGTTGGCGGCAGTGATTACCCAGTTTCCGTTCGTCGAAAAAGTGATCACGCCCTATATCCTGCTTTTGGTAACCACACCGATGCTGGCGCTCGTGCCGCTGCTGATCCTCAATTTTGGCTTTGGCTATGCACCGCGCATAATTGCCGTAGCACTGGCCTCTGGCCCGATGGTGATGATTAATTCAGCAACCGGGTTTCGCCGCGTCGATGCGATGAAAATCGCGCTGGCAAAATCCTACGGGGCAACAACTTTGCAAATATTTGCGAAAATTCGCGTTCCGATGGCGATGCCGATGGTGATCGTCGGTTTAATGATTGGGGCGATCTTTGGCATGATTACGGCTGTCGGCGCCGAGATGTCGGGCGGTGGATTTGGCCTCGGTAGCCGGTTGACCACCTATTCGTCAACACTGCGTATGTCTGAGTTCTTTGCCTGCATTTTGGTTCTCGCGGTGACCGGTATCGCTATTTACGTCTTTTTCTTTTGGCTCGGCAAAAAGCTCGCCGGCTGGGAGAGCTAAGTTAAACGGGCAAGAAATCCGCGCCTTGCCTGTTTCAATCAGTATTCGCGGCTGAACACACTTTGGGAGGAAACCAAAATGACATCTAACACGATAACGAGACGCCGCCTGTTGCAGGTGGGTGCTGGTGGATTGGTCACGACAACAATTCTTGGCGGCGGTCTCTTGGCCCCAAGTGAGGCAATTGCTAAACCATACAACTCAAAGTTCACTTGGATTTCGCCACGCGGAACTGTCGAGGTTATGGACGACTACCCCTACTGGGTAGCCAAAGAGATGGGCTATTTCGGTGATCTTGGCGTCGAAACCGCGATGGAGCCCGGTCCTTCGGACGGTACTGCGGTAGTGAAGTTCGTTGCCGTAGAGCAAGCTGACATTGGGTTCCCTTCACCCGGTGTGCTATCCTTTGCTGTAAACAATGGCATGGATCTGGTTTCGATCTATGGCAGCGGTTATCTAGACCTGTTCAATATTGCGTTCCGCAAAGGCGAGGGCGTTAAAGATCTTAAGCAACTAGAGGGCAAAACCGTGTTGCTGGGCTCTGCTGCATGGCAGGCGATTGCTGATCCGATGTTTGCGGCGGTAGGCGTTGATCCCAAAAAGATCACCTACGTCGAAGCTGGCTGGCCAACATGGACCACCGCACTGGCCGGTGGCCAAGGCGATGCTTGTCTTGCATGGGAGGGTCTACGTGCCGATTTGGGTGCCAAAGGCCTTGATTTTGAATACTGGCTCGGGATGCGCGGTTCACCGCTTCCATCGAACTCATTGGTTGTACGTCGTACCGATCTTGAGGACCCGGAACGCTTGGTATTCTTGCAAAAATACCTCAAGGGTTGGGCTATGGGCAGCGAGTTTGCTGATCGCAACCCGCGCGCTGCCGCAGAAATCGTCTTTAAGGCACTCCCAACCACAAGGGCGAACTATGGTCCGCGCGCAGGTACGGAAAGCCTGATGCAGATCCACCGCACGTTCAAGGGCGATATGACAAAGCGCGCAGGCTGGGGCGAACATGATATTCCAGCTTGGGACAAATTCTTCAAGATCCTGAAGGATATTGGTATGTCAAAAATCGACATCGACACCGCGCGCTATGTCACTAATGACTATATCGCAGATGCCAATGGCTTTGATAAGGCAAAGGTCCAAGCTGATGCGGATGCTTATGTGCTGCCAGCAGATCTTGCCGCCATCGACATGGCCGATGTTGAGGCGAAGTTCTATTCAAATGTGATAAACTAATTCTTTCGGCTGCGCCCTAACGGGCGCAGCCATCTTGGTATAACTCGTGAACACCAATATGGGGCAGTGTTTGCAAGATTGGTCGCCGATACGCCAGACAGCGCAAAACGCAAGTTGTTGAGCGAAAAGATAGCCGCACCAACGTTCTGCTAAAAGCACCACAATATTGTAGAAAGAAGTGTAAAGGACAACTTTCAATTGCGCTTCCGCAGTTCGTCAGTTTGGTGCCACCACGCCTTTGCGCAAGGCAAAGCAACCATAGAAGCGGCGCTCGCCAGTTTGAATGACGCAATAGGCTCTCTTGGCGCGCTCGTAAAAAGCATAGCGCTCAACAGAAATCATCGGCCATGATTTGCCCTCAGCGGCGTTGATCACGTCTTGCACTTCTTGTTGTACCGGCGGGATTTCATGTGGTGAACCAACGATTTCCATCCGCGCGGCGGCATCATCAACAAATGTGTCTAATGGATAAACTGACAATACTGCCGCAATGGCGGTCGCGGCAGACACATTGTCTATGCGCAGTAATCTGCCAGACTGGGTAAGCCGGGAAACAGAATCGGAAGGAAAATTTGTATCGGCGATAATCAGGTCATCGCCATGGCCCATAGCCCGCAATGCTTGCAAGACTTCGCTGTTGAGCAGCGGATTAATTCCCTTGAGCATATTTATCTCCCCTCTTGCGCCTTATGCTATCTATAGTCGCTGACCATTTGCCACGTCAAACAAATGCACATACGTGCTGCGCGTCTTCAAGGCCAAGACTTCACTGCGCTTGAATGACTTCACTGCGCTTGAATGACTTCACCGGGCTTGCAAGACTTCACCGGGCTTGAATGCAAGGTGCTTTGTGAACTGCCGGACAATTTCAATTTCATCTCAGTGCTTTTTCACGACCCCGACAAAGCAAATTCATTCTATCAAAATGGCCCTAAAATCGTTGACATTAGTCCCGGTTGGGCCGGTAACAAACAAATCTCCACTGGCATTAAAGGCGCTCCAAGCGTCATGTATCCGAAGCAATCGTTTCGGATCGACGCCTTGTCCGCGCATGTGCAAAGCGCACGAACCATCCGCAAATGCCCCCGCATTATCTTCAGAGCCGTCAATGCCATCCGTATCTGCGGCCAGAGCATGAATGCCGCTGATTCCCTCTATGCCAAGCGCAAACGATAACAAAAATTCTCCATTGCGCCCGCCCTTGCCATACTCATGACCGTTGATGGTGACGGTTGTCTCGCCTCCGGATAAGATGACGCACGGTGCGGCAAAGGGGCGGTTTCTGTTGCGCACTTCGCGGGCAAGTGCAGCATGAAGTTGTCCGACTTCGCGTGCTTCACCCTCAAACGAGTCTGACAGAATATGAGCAGTTATGCCTTGCCGCTGCGCCTCACGCGCAGCGGCTTCCAGCGATACATTCGCCGACGCAATAATATGTACTTCATTGTTGCAAAATACAGCATCGGATGGGTCCGGCGCTGCCGCTCCCGGCGAATTGAGATGCTCATATACCGCTTTAGGTAAATCTACTTTGTAAAGCCTGATGAATTCAAGCGCATCTTGACGTGTTGAAAGATCAGGAATTGTCGGGCCGGATGCTACAAAGGCCGGATTATCGCCGGGAATATCAGAAATGATAAATGTTATCACTTTGGCTGGAGCCGCCGCCAACGCCAAGCGCCCGCCCTTAATTTGGGAAACATGTTTGCGTATCACATTCATCGCCGATATCGGTGCGCCAGAGGCGAGCAACGCGCGGTTAACTGCGATCTCATCATCAAGGGTGAGGCGCTCAGGCGGGCAAGGTAACAGCGCTGAACCGCCGCCGGATATTAGCGCAATGACCAAATCATCAGCTGTTAACCCTTGCACGGCATTGAGCAATGCCTGTGCGCCGAGGATGCCATGATGGTCCGGGACCGGATGCGCCGCCCGCATAACTTTGATGTATTTTGTAAGTTCAAGGGGGCCATGCCGCGCAACCACAACCCCGGAAAGTGGGCCATCCCAAAGCGCTTCTAGAGCCGCTGCCATTTGACTTGCTGCTTTTCCTGCGCCCACAACAATGGTGCGCCCTTTGGGCTTGGGCGGCAAGTGCGCCGCTAGCTGCAAACCTGGCGCAGCCGCCTTCACAGCGGTGAAAAACAGCGAACTTAGAAAAGCGCGGGGATTGAGTGCGGGCACCATTGCTTTGCCTTATACTTCTATATCGTAAACAAGAATCCCGGCGATCCCGCCTACCGCGCTGGCCACAAGTTTAGCGCCGGTTTTTTGGTGTTCGGCGTCGCCAAGATATATGTCACGGGATTTGGCATCAGCAAAATCGACAATAAAGCCCGAAGAAAAACCCTTATCCATGCCCGTTTCAGGGCTGACATTATTGCCAAGATGCACCGCGCTCATGCCCTCCAAACGCCCCTCTAATGCGGCTATTTCTGCCAGCATTGAATCGCGTGAAGTTTGGCTGACATCGGGTTTGAAATTTATAAATACACAATGACGGATCATAGACTACCTCATTTGGCTTCGTGCCCGGGGGCGTTTAACATTGCTCTCGTCGGCAAAAATTGCTGACGGCAGAGGCGGCAGATTACGGATCAAATCCGACGCCTTTTCGCCCACCATAATCGTCGGTGCGTTGGTGTTGCAGGACGGCACACGCGGCATCACAGAACTATCACAAACGCGCAGGCCTTCGATGCCATGTACTTTCAGATCCAAGCCGACAACGGCGTCCGGCCCTGTGCCCATCTTGCAGGTTCCGACCGGGTGATGGTCTGTCTTGGCGTTTGCACAGGCGTAATCAATCAGTTGGTCTTCGGTGACTTTATCGCCGCCCGGCAATCGCTCGGCCAACACAAATCGCGTCAGCGCAGGCTGCCTCATAATTTCGCGTGCTATTTTCAAACCCTCGAGTGACATGGCGCGATCATGCGGGTCGGACCAATAATTGGGATCAATTAGTGGCGCAGCGTTCGGGTCACTGGAGGCAAGCCGCACTGTTCCACGTGAGCGTGGATGCAAATATGCGGAGTTCAGCGTTACGCCTGCATTTTTCAGCTTTGCAACACCCGCTTCAATGCCGGAGCCGAGGCCTAAATGAAACTGAACATCCGGTGAGCGGGCATCGGGATCAGCATACCAAAAGCCACC
>JAYSWX010000149.1:0-6703 GCA_043717855.1 Phyllobacterium sp. | reverse complement strand
CTGGTTACACGGCAGCTATTTATGCAGCGCGGGCGATGTTGAAGCCGGTTTTGATTGCCGGCTTGCAGCAGGGCGGACAGCTTACGATTACAACTGATGTTGAAAATTATCCGGGGTTTGCTGAGCCCATCCAAGGGCCGTGGCTGGTTGAACAAATGCGTTTGCAGGCTGAGCATGTAGGCGCGGAAATTATCAGTGATATTGTTGTGGGTGTCGATATTGCGCGCCGCCCGTTTCATGTGACCTGTGACAGTGGCGCGAAATATACCTGCGATGCACTGATCGTAGCGACTGGAGCGCAGGCTAAATGGCTGGGTATCTCGTCTGAGCAGCAATTTATGGGATTTGGCGTTTCGGCTTGCGCCACCTGCGACGGCTTCTTTTACCGTGGCAAAGATGTTGTGGTGGTGGGCGGAGGGAATACGGCTGTTGAAGAGGCGATCTATCTTTCGCACATCGCCAAATCCGTGACTGTTGTACATCGACGCGATCACTTCCGCGCTGAGAAAATTATGCAAGACAGGCTTTTTGCGAAAGCCAATGTCACCGTGGTTTGGAACAGCGCGATTGATGAAATCACGGGCGAAACTAGCGTGCCACCATCAGTTACGGGCGTCCGCCTCAAAAATATTCAGAGCGGCGCGATGAGCGAGTTGAAGGTTGACGGAGTGTTTGTCGCTATTGGCCATTCGCCTGCTGTCGAGCTGTTCCAAGGTAAACTTAAACAAAAGCCAAACGGCTATTTGTGGACTGTTGCAGGTTCAACGGCGACTGATGTACCGGGTGTTTATGCCGCCGGCGATGTCGCAGATGATGTCTATCGTCAAGCGGTCACTGCTGCTGGACTTGGCTGTATGGCTGCGCTTGAGGCCGAAAAATATATTGCGGTACATGCGACGCATAAAATTGCCGCCGAGTAAGAGCGCAAGCGTCCGATGAATAAAATAACCGGTCGTGTGTGCCGGACGAGGAGGGTTAAATGCCACTTGACTGGGATAAGCTGCGCATATTCCATGCCGCTGCGGAGGCCGGGTCTTTTACCCACGCGGCAGAAAAATTGCATCTTTCACAGTCAGCAATTTCGCGTCAGGTCTCCAGCTTGGAGCATGATGTCGGCGTTCCGCTCTTCAGCCGCCATGCGCGAGGCCTAATCCTTACTGAACAGGGCGAACTCTTGTTTCGGACTGCACACGATGTGCTTTTGAAACTCGAAAATGTGCGGGTTAGACTTACAGAAAATAAGGATAAGCCGACTGGACGCCTGCGCGTGACGACGACAGTGGGCCTTGGCCAAGGCTGGCTGGCTGATCGTGCTCCGGAATTTATCGGACAATATCCAGATGTGCAGTTGCAGCTTTTGTTTGATAATGAAGAGCTGGATTTGAACCTGCGTCATGCAGATTGCGCCATAAGGTTACGTCAGCCGCAACAACCTGATCTTATACAGAAGCGTCTTTTTACCGTGCATTTCCATGTTTACGCGACAACAGGATACATCAGTCGCTTTGGCAGGCCGGAAACGCTTGCCGACCTCGATAGTCATAAACTGGTGACGTTTGGTGAACCTGCTCCAACATATATCAATGATATCAATAATTTAGAAACTGTTGGTCGCCCCGAAGGCGATCCAAGGCTGCCGGTTTTGCAGATTAATAACCTCTTATCTGTTAAGCGCGCGGTCCAACGCGGGGTGGGTGTGGCCCTTCTGCCGGACTATATGATCGAGAAGGATTCAGGACTGGTTCAAATTCCGATGGATATGGAACTGCCAACGTTTGACACGTTTTTTTGCTATCCTGAGGCGATGAAAAACGCGGCAAAACTTAACGCTTTCCGCGATTTTCTGGTTGCGAAGGCAAGGACTTGGAACTTTTAGCTTTATATCCTGATGAGTGGAATTCCCATTACCGCTTGTGCAAACAACACGACGACCAACAGCACCGACGCCAGGAGCGCGAAGTTCACGAAGCGTCGATCAGCCACAAGCCATGCGGCGAAAGGAAGAGCCTGAGCAATGTGCAGTGCTGCAAAGTGGGGTACACGCAAATCCCCGCCCGTTGTTGACCAATAAAAGAAGGCAAGGCCCGACGTGTCGTTCGTGTCGCCGCCAACAGAGTGGCCCGTGGTGGACGACATGTATCCAGCCACGATTGTTGTCAGAATACCCGATAAGACGAATCCGGTGCCTGTTGCGTAGGTCATTGTTGAACTGCCTGACTTCACAATTTTCCAGCCAAGATAAATGGTGACAATTGTCAAAGAGACAGCGCCAACGCCCATTAAAGAATACATAATGGCGTGGAACGCATCTGAATTATTGAAGTGCGAGAGTTGGCCCAAATAGGCTTTGTAGCTGATCCAAAACATTTCGGCGATTGATGAAAAAGCGAACACGGAACTGGCGCGGCGGATGCCTTTTGCTTGTTGTGTGGAAACGGGCAGCAAGCTGATGCCAAATGCCAAGGTGAGGCCGTGTACGCCTAGCGAGAGCAGGAATTTTGCGGGTTTATCCCAAACATTGACGCCGTTTATCAGGCGCGGGTCGACAAATGTCAGAGCCATTACGAAAACGAAAAAACAAATAAATATCAATGATATAGTGGTAAAAACCGGAGATGCAGCTCGCAAACTGCGAAGGCTCAGCGGCAATCTTGGTTGCAATGGGTAGCTTGAAATCGCGCTCATGATTATGCTTCCTTTCGGGTTGCTTTGATAATTTCGAAGGCAAGAAAACCCATAGGGCCGAACATGAATGTGAGTGGCAGAAGGGCAATCAAGGGCCAGCGAGGGAGCTTCAATTGCGCAGTTTGCCGCGCGATGCGTGCACCAATAAACAGGTCGAAAGCCAGATAATGCACCCATCCGGCCAGTGCAGCGAAGGGATTGGTGAATAGTTTTTGAACATTTTCGAGGCTGTCAAATCCACCGTCGGACTTGGCGAAAAACAACAGGATTAGCGCGGCATATGCTGACGACAAAAGCACTGGTATCCAAAGTCCGGCCAGCTTGTCGCGCAGCCAGTCGCGCTTGGCAATAATGCCGATGGCCAGTGCAATCCAGCCCCCTAGCGCAATTATGTTAAAGGCTTGAAATAGAGCAGAGGCAGTCATATTTATCTCCAATCTTTACAGTGACAAGATTTGTTTATGATTTTATTTTGACAGTGTCAAGATGTTCGGATAAAATGATGCAATGAGCGAAAAAACCTATCATCACAAAGACTTACGCGCTGCGCTGGTCCTAGCGGGGCGTGAAATTCTCGAATCGGAGGGGCTGTCAGCGCTGACATTGCGGGCGTGCGCGCGCCATGCGGGCGTTTCGCACGCGGCTCCTGCGCATCATTTTGGCACGGTAAAATCGCTGCTTTCGGTGATTGCTGCCAGCGGGTTTGACGATTTTGTTGAGGCGCTTGGGGCCGGGGCTGGCTCAAAAACGGCCCCTGACGACCGGCTTTTTGAGATGGGAAAGAGCTATGTGCGCTTTGCGGCGCGCCATCCGGCGCTTTACCGCGTGATGTTCGGTGGTGAGGCGGGGCAGGAAATGTCGCAAAATTTGATGGAGTCCATGTCTAAGGCATGGGCACTTTTAGTGGGGGCGGTGCGCGATGTGACGGGCGAGCCGATGGCAATCGGGGCAGCGTTTCATGTCTGGGCATTGGTTCACGGCTATTCCACGCTGGTGGCGAGCGGTTGCCTGCCGCCTGCAATTGACGCGGAAACTGAATTAAATCAGATGCTTAGATCAACACATCGCGCCATTACAGTATCCGCTTGAGGTTTTAAAGCCATGCATCTAATGCAGGCCAGCAATGCAAACCGGCTCCTTGAAAAATCAGTCGCCTAAACGCATATGAGTATCATCTTTGGCGCGCGATTTCCTCCTCCCTCCGCGCGCTGTGAGTGTTCCCCTCTGGAGGTTTTGCCTGAAAAGGCTCACTCCACATCTCAAGCCGGACTTTTCGTCCGGCTTTTTTTTGTCCAAAATTTGTGGTCGCGAACTGGTCAGTGAGCGCCCAGAGACCGCCCGGAGACAATCCGCCGCGACTACGCCGCGTATTTGCGGAATGATCGGGCGCTCAAAATACCGATGTCGCGCAGCGCGTCGTGCATTTCGCGCTGCTTCATGTTTTGCGGCGCGGCTAAGAAGCGGGCAAAAGTGGTGGGCGCGATTTCGGGACGGGCGAGCGCAAAACCCTGAACGTAAGTCGTGCCTGTCATTTCGGTAAGCTCAAGCTGCCATAGCTCTTCAATGCCTTCGAACACGGTGGCGATGCCGCGAGACGTAAACTGCGCGACCATGGTTTTCAAAAGCTCGTAACCCGCCTTGGTGCCCAAAAGGCGCGTCACCCAACGGCCATCGAATTTCACAATGTCCGGCCGCAGCCGCGCCAGCCGCTCGGCGTCGGAATGGTCGGAGCCATAATCATCAATTGCTAGCTTGAAGCCGTTGGCCTTGATGGCGTCGGTCAGCGAATAGAGCAGGGCGGGCGTCTTTACTTTCTGCTCGGTGATTTCGCAGACCAGCTTAGACGGGCTGGCGCCAGTCTTGGCCCAAATACGGCGGATGCTGGATAGCGCGGCGCTGACATCGAGAATGGAGGTGAAGGCAGACGGATCAATGTTGACAAACAGCATGGCGTTTTTCACCGGTAGCGTGGCGGCGTTTTTCATGTGCAAATCGCGCGTAAGCGTTTCGATGGCGAAGCGGTCGGCCTTGGTGATGTTTTTGAAAAAGAAGCCGGGCGTTAAATTGCGACCCGCCAGAAACGGACGGATGAGGCCTTCAAACCCGGCAATTTCGGCACGTCCCGTTTTCAGCGAAAAGATTGGTTGGAAGGCGCTTTTCAACTGCCAAGGGCCATAGAGCTGGACCTCGGTTCCGTCTTTTTGCGACAGCGCGCGGGATATTGTTTGCGACGACATGGTGACCATCCAATTTCAATCGATAAAATTGCATAAGTGCTGTCAACATTCGGTTAATTATAAGTTTTTGCCTTGCGATAAAGCCCCGTCTGCCGCATAGGAACGGCGAAATTAATTCGCCTTTTTGGAGTGTTTCCCTATGGCCTTTCTTGCTGATGTTCTTTCCCGCGTAAAGCCTTCTGCCACCATCGTTATCACCCAAAAGGCACGGGATCTGAAAGCGCAGGGCAAAGACATTATCTCGCTTTCCGTTGGTGAGCCGGATTTTGACACGCCGGATAATATCAAAGAAGCTGCCATTGCCGCCATTCGCAAGGGCGAGACGAAATATCCGCCGGTTTCCGGCATTCCGCAGCTGCGCGAGGCGATTGCCGCGAAGTTTAAGCGTGAAAACGGACTGGATTATAAGGCGAGCCAAACAATCGTCGGCACAGGCGGCAAGCAGGTGCTTTACAATGCGTTTTTGGCCACGCTGAACCCCGGCGATGAGGTGGTTATCCCTGCGCCTTATTGGGTTTCTTATCCGGAAATGGTGGCGCTGAACTATGGCACCCCGGTTATCGTGAACACGACACTCGAAAACAATTTCAAACTGCAAGCGGCGGATTTGGATGCGGCGATCACGCCAAAAACCAAATGGGTGCTGCTCAACTCGCCGTCCAACCCATCGGGCGCGGCCTATAGCTACGCCGAGATGAAGGCGCTGACGGATGTGCTGGTGCGCCATCCGCATGTGTGGATTTTGACCGATGATATGTATGAGCATCTGGTCTATGGCGATTTCACATTTGTCACGCCCGCCCAAGTGGAGCCAGCGCTTTATGACCGTACGCTGACCATGAACGGCGTTTCCAAATCCTATGCCATGACAGGCTGGCGCATTGGTTATGCGGCGGGGCCGGAGCATCTCATCAAGGCGATGGATATGGTGCAAGGCCAGCAAACTTCCGGTGCCAGCACCATTTCGCAATGGGCAGCTGTTGAGGCGCTCAACGGCACGCAGGCGCATCTGCCAATATTCCGCAAGGCGTTCGAGGCGCGGCGCGATCTGGTCGTTTCCATGCTCAACCAAGCCACAGGCATGGTCTGCCCCAAGCCAGAAGGCGCGTTCTACGTTTACCCATCAGTCGCCGCGCTCATCGGCAAGAAGACGCCATCGGGCAAGGTTATTGCCACGGACGAAGACTTTGTAGTGGCCCTGCTGGAAGACGAAGGCGTCGCCGCTGTTCATGGCTCGGCGTTTGGGCTGGGGCCGAATTTCCGGATTAGCTATGCGACCAGCGATGTGTTGCTGGAAGAGGCTTGTAAAAGGATACAAAGGTTTGCTGGCGAGTTGCGGTAGTAGGGGTACTTTACGCTATTTGGTCAATTGCCCTATTAAGAGCAACTATAAATGCGGCTAACATTAACAGCTTTTCCGCTATCTATGTCGGCCCCATTTCCTCTTAACTTTGGCCATTTCTTAGATTTGCGTTTAGAAATAGCTGTGCTCGTTCGGCGAGGTAGGCAAAATCTACGCCGACGAATTCATCGGAATTATCGACTTTTTTCTTACTGATGTAAGGCCCTAACATATTCCAATTTCTAATTATTACGTTACTCCAAGTGCTTAAAATATAGCTTTCTGGAACTAATTCGTTCTTTATTAATGTGCCAACAGATTCGAAACTTCTTGATACCCTATGGTAATCCCCCCCTTTTTAGCGGGGTTTATTTGTAGAATTTACGCGGTGATTTGCGTTGTGATTTGTCGGTTCAATTTCTGGGCGGGTGTAATGCCG
>JAYSWX010000148.1:0-2631 GCA_043717855.1 Phyllobacterium sp. | reverse complement strand
GGCAAGCAATTTGCGCCAGCGGCGCGTCGCCCTCGTTCGATGAGCGGGTTATAAAGCCAACATAACAAAACTGTCAATAACGTTTTGTAAGAAATTTCGATTATTTTTGTAGTGCAGCACAGATTTTTCCAAACTACCTGTTTTTAGGTTTTTTATTGGGGTTTTCGCCATAAATTTGCTGCGATGCCGCATTCATAACATGAGGAAAACCTAAATCAGCTTACAAACTGTAAGCGGAGCTCGCGGATATGGCGTTTGACATCGCGCTTCGTTATAGAGACACTTATTATAAGAGCGCTGCTAAAACTTTTGTCCTCAGGAATCGGCACCTACATATGACTCCAATGGAAAAAATGGTGGCGAACTTGGGGAATGAACCTCCATTGGTTGCGGACGGGCGCAAAGGCCCGCCTGATAGACGCGAAATTTCTGCCCGTTGGCTCACCGGCACGTTTCTCACGGGCTTTACCTCTATTATATTGATGGGCGTTGCGCTTTCTGCTGCAGTGGATGGTCGCCAGCTATTAACAACCCCGGCAGAAGTCATGGCTGCGGACGAAATGAGCAGCAATAGCGACAATGCGTCAGGTAAGGCGGGCCGTCTTTCTGCCACTGCTATTTCACTTAAGATTTCAGACAAGCGCGTTTTGCAAGTTTCCACTATGTCCCGTCAAGGAGACCGCGACGTGGTGCGTATGCTGCCCTTCGGCCTTGTTGAAATGGCTTTGGCAGGCGGGCATACCACCAAGCGGTCTTATCCGTCTTTCAGTGCCACAGATGTTTTTTCTGATGACGGCAGTAAGGGCAAAAGCGTTGAAACAGGCGAGATTTATGGTGCCAAGGTTGAAAGCGAAGTCCGCCTAAAGACAGGCCCGTTTCCGATAGAGACTGCGCAATTTGATCCGGTCAATAATCTGTCATTAGAGGAAGTCGAAGAAGCGGTGCGAATTTCAGGAACAGCGCTTACAGAAGGCGACGTTCAAGTTGCCTCGTTGCACTATCTTGACCCGTTGCGCTTTGGCGTTGGTGATGAGTATGGCACAAACACCTCATTCGGGGTTAAAATCGTAAAAGAGAATGTATCTGTCGCGCTTAAAGATACCAATGATGCGCCGCAAACTGAATTTGCCGAGGAAATAATCCCGCTTCGTGAAGATACAGCGCCCCTTAAAGCCCTTAATAATGAGGGTTATGACGGGCCCGACGTTGAAGGCATTGCAGAGGCCATCACGACACTACTAAGTGCGCCAAAATTAAAAGGGGGATGGGCACTTCGCATAGGCATTGAAACCATCAGTGACGAATCTCGTATCGTCCGTGCTTCGGTCTATGATGGAAAGGCGCATCTTTTCACCGTCGCAATTGATGACCAGGATCAGTACGTACCCACGGAAGCGCCGGAGGGCAGCAATGAAATTATGGCATCTCTCGGCGGTGCGCCGTTGCCGCCGCGCGTGCGTGGTGATTTGCCAACGGTCTATGACGGCATATACCGCGCCGCTTATGCTTATGATTTGACCCCGCGCATGGCCAAACAGCTTATCAAGATGTTGGCGGCAAGTGTGGACTATCAAGCGCAGTTAAACCCCGGGGATACCTTAAAGGTGTTCTATTCAATTCCTGAAGGCTTGGATAAACCGGGCGAAGACTCAGATGTGCTTTTTGTTGACGCCAATTTCAGCGGCAGCGAGCACAAATATTACCGCTTTAAGCATGACGATAGTTCGGCAGACTATTATGACGAGAATGGCGGCAGCTCTCAGCAGTTCCTCCTGCGCGTCCCTGCCCCCGGCGGTCATTTAACTTCCGGTTTCGGTATGCGCCGCCACCCAATTCTGGGTTACATGAAATTGCACGCAGGCACTGATTGGGCGGGCCCTGTTGGAACGCCAATCCTGGCGTCCGGTAATGGCGTTATTGAACGCGCGGGCTGGACATCCGGCTATGGCTACCAAACAGTCATCAGACACGCCAATGGCTATGAATCGTCCTATTCGCACCAAAGCAAAATCGCCAAAGATGTGTTTGAAGGCGCAAAGGTCCGGCAGGGCCAAGTGATTGGCGCTATCGGCTCCACAGGTCTCTCCACGGGCCCCCATCTTCACTATGAGCTGATTATCAACGGCACAAAAGTGGATTCTATGGCCGTGCGCTTGCCAAGCGGCAAAGCTTTGTCGGGCAACGATCTTGTTGCCTTCAAGAAAGAGCGTGACAGGATTGATACGCTGCTGGACGCCGAAAGCGAGCCGCAGAAGATTGCCAGCGCTACAAATTAAAACAATACGCGCTGCTCAGATGTAATCTCGCCTTTAAGGTTCATTTTTATCTGAACATAGCGATGACCCTTGATTGCGAAATAACCATAGGTGCGCCCTTCGCAATCATAGGCCTTTATTTTACTATAGCCGAGACCCTTCAAAATATTACGGCCCTGACCACAAGAAATTCCGAAATTATCACCGGGCATTGGCGGATTTGTTTGTTCTTGCGCAGGCACAGGGTCAACCACAATATAGGGCGGCTGCTGCGGGCGGATTGGATCGACAATGACACCGGGCGTCGGACGGGGTGGAACCACCACCTCGGGCACGCGATGATCGCGACAATTGGAATCATTGATTGAACATTTGC
>JAYSWX010000147.1:0-2637 GCA_043717855.1 Phyllobacterium sp. | reverse complement strand
TGCGGCAGCATCGCTGGAGCGTGAGCTGGAGCGCAATCCAAACTTGCGTAAACGCGGCTAAAAACACTTTCTAATCAATACTATTTCAACATCCGTCGACGGAAGTTTTCCAGCGTTTGCTCAATAATGCGCATCGGCACATCCGCTTGGTCAAATACCATTTCAATTTTAAAAATCAATGTTGCGTCCAGCACTTTGCGCGCGGCCTCACTTCCACGGGCAAGTCTCATCGCATCTTTTTCAGTTGTTACCAATACTAAATCACCTGCTCCGGCAGTCTGGCGCAATTCGTGCAATTCATCATCCGCAAATTGATGGTGATCGGGATATGTGCGGGCCAAAGAGATTGTCGCGCCGGTCCCTGCCAAACTCTCAAAGAATTTTTCCGGATCCGCAATGCCGGCAAATGCCAATACGCGCTTGCCACTAAGATTGAGCTTTTTCGGCGGCATCGCTTTGGCTATATAGACAGGCTTCGCCGCCTTTGCCGCTTGGCGCACTATGTTTGACGCTGCATCACCTGACCCGCTAACGAGCAGTGCATCGATCCGGCGCAGTTGCGGCACCACGGGCGCTCGCAGCGGGCCACCGGGAATTACATGGCCATTGCCAATGCCACGACGGGCATCCACGACGACCAAATTAAAGTCGCTCACTAAGCGCACGCTTTGAAAGCCATCATCCATAATGATGAAGTTACAGCCGGCTTCCTTGAGCAATTTTGCACCTGCCAAGCGATTAGGCGAAACAGCGACTGTGGCATATTGAGCGATAAGTAGTGGTTCATCACCAACGTGCTTTGCAATATCATAGGTGGCATTGACCAGTTTTGCGCCGGAATTTGTTCCACCATAGCCACGCGATAAAATTCCAGGGTTAAATTTCATGCGTTTTGCTGCGGCGGCAATTGCCAGCGATGTGGGCGTTTTCCCGCCGCCGCCAACGGTCAAATTGCCCACACACACAACTGGAATATCAATCGCCGGAGGCTTGGCACGCTGCATCCGGCGCGTCGCAACCCAGCCGTAAAGCGCCGAAACAGGCATCAAAACCCGTGCACGCCAATCGGTTTGTTCCCACCAGAAGGGAGGGGCTTCACTAGCCATTATCGGCGCTCCGTCAGTCTGTCCAGTCGCGCTTTGACTATAAGCGGCTGAATGAAGGGCTCAAGTGCCGCGATTGTCCGGTCAAGAGCGCCGTGCATTTCAGCCACGGATCTGAGGCCGGCATCAATCATTTTTCCGCGTACTTCGTGGTTAGACAGAAGATAACTCACGGCGCCTGCCAGCATGTCCTTGTCTTTGATAAGCCTTGCGTTGCCTTCGGCAATCAGGCGCTTATAGCTGTCGCGGAAATTTTGGACATTTTGACCCGACAAGACCGCAGTGCCCAATGCAGCGGGTTCCAACGGATTTTGTCCGCCGGTTCCAGTCATGGAGCGGCCGACAAATGCGATTTCAGTCAGGCGCAGGTACAGCCCCATTTCGCCGATGCTATCGCCGATATAGACTTGAGTATTCGCCGTGATCGGCTCTTTCAAACTACGCCTTGCTACAGTTAGCCCCTTGGCAACAAGAGCAGCGGCAATCACGCCGGCACGGTCAGGATGGCGGGGCACGATGATCGTAAGCAGTTTCGGATGACGTCTTTGCACCATAATATGAACGTCGGCGGCAATAGCTTCTTCGCCATCATGTGTCGAAATTGCTGCCCATGTCGGCCGTGCTGCAATCATTGAAGCTATGCGGGAAACCTCTGCAGCATTTGCGGGCGGCGGCACGGTATCTGCTTTCAAATTGCCAGATACGGTAACGGGCCGTGCGCCAAGTTCGCTGAACCGCTGCCCATCAATTTCGGACTGAGCAATGACATGTGAGAGGTTTTCAAACAGCGCTTCCGCCAAAAAACTCCGGCGTTTCCACGCTTTAAAGGAGCGATCTGACAAGCGACCATTGACCAAGATTTGTGGAACCCGGCGGGCGCCCAATTCCATAATTGTCATCGGCCAAATTTCAGATTCGGCAATGAGCGCCAAATCCGGTTTCCAAAAAGATAGAAAATTACTTACCGCCGGTTTGAAATCAAGCGGCACATATTGGTGGATCACCAAGCTTCCCAAACGCTCTTGCGAAAGCTTGGCAGATGTTACAGTGCCAGTTGTCAAAACAATGTTGATACCCTTGCCTGCGATATAGCGAATAAGCGGGATTACGGCAGAAGTCTCGCCAACGCTGGCTGCGTGTACCCACACAAGCGGCCCGTTTGGGCGCGGGATAGCGGATTTGCCATACCGCTCGCCGCGCCGCGCATGTTCTTCTTTGCCTTTTGTGGCCCTCAGCGCGAGGTACGGCCCGACAATGGGATATATCGCTGCGCCTGCCCAACGATAGGTCGTTAACATTGCCCGTGCCCAGCGCTCGCTCATGGCTTTGCTTCAAGCAATTGATAAGCTTGGGCTGTGGTGTCGTTCAAGCGCTTTGTCAGCTCTTGTCGCAGTATTTCCATCTGCACTTCGCTGGCATTTTGAGGTACATAGAGTGGCTCAGACGAATAGGCCGCCGCACGACCAAAGGGCAAATTTAAAGTCGTCTTATCCCAAGTTTTCTCAAAGACTTTCCGTCGGGTGGAGGCATATGC
>JAYSWX010000146.1:0-17545 GCA_043717855.1 Phyllobacterium sp. | reverse complement strand
GCAATCCTGATGAAAAAACCACCCGCATCAGCGGGTGGTGGTAGTGACGCGCATTAGATAATTGGTTTATCGCATTTTCCTTAAACGCTTGATGTTCCGTCAAGCTTGGAAATGCTCCAAGTCGGCGTTGCAGGATTCATGCACGTTTAGCGCCGTTAGAAAGCACCGCCTGCGATGGCAACACCTGCAAGAGCCGCCACACCGCCGCCAATGCGTGCAGTAACTTTTCCATATTTTCCGGCAATATTGGCGACCGTGAAACACACTGCAATACCTGCGGCATGGAGAAGGGCAGTGGCAGACATGAAGCCAACTGCGTATGTCAAGCCGGACGCATCTGTCGGCATTTCTGCGCCATGAGCAAAGCCATGGAAAATTGCAAACGTTCCAACCAGCGCCATTGCCGCTGATACCGGGATATTCTTACCAAAGACGGCAGCAGCGCCAATGACAATGATCGAGAGACCAATTCCCAGTTCAACGAACGGCAGGTTAACGCCGATCATGGCGAGTGCGCCGCCAGCGGCCATCATGCTGACGAACGCTGCAGGAACCAGCCAGAGCGCGCGACTACCGATGACATAGGCGAGGAACCCCACCGAAACCATCGCAAGAATATGATCCACGCCCGAAATTGGGTGCATGAAGCCATAAGCAACACCATGTGTCGCCCCGATACCAGTATGCGCCAATGCCGAAGTTGGAAGAATAAAGGCGGCCAGCGCTGATAGATATTTCTTCATTTTTTTCTCCGGAGCCCACCGCCCCATTATGCGCCTCAGCGCGTTTCCATTATTTAACGGCCGGTCTCCTGGCTTAGAACTCTTCGCGGCCCGCCTTCCCGGAAAAACCAGTGGCTATATCAGGCAGTGCATCGTTCATTACAGTCGCGGGGGCGGCACCGGCATTTCACCGGATTCCCGTTTCACGTCAAAGATGAAGCACCGTTGGTTTGGTATTGCATTCACTTCATTTGAATTCAAATGAAAAGAAAGCGGCGCTTGGATTGCGCCTCAAATTATTTTGAAAACGCGCACAGCGCTTGGGTATCACTAATTCGGATTTGCAAAGGCGACCGGCATTTCAACATCAATCTTGCCAGCTTTAGTAAATTGCAACGTCACTTTGACAGTGTCAGCGACCTTAAACGGGATTTTCACCTGCTTAAACATCAAGTGGAGGCCCCCGGGCGACAATTCTACTTTACCGCCTGCCGGAATTTCCAACCCGTCGGTGATTTGGCGCATCTTCATCACGTTTTCATCCATCGACATTTGGTGGATTTCTACGAGTGAAGCGTTTGGCGAGGTTACGGATACCAGCGTGTCTGCTTCGCTGCCAGTATTTTCGATAGTCAGATAGCCGCCGCCTGTCGCTTGTCCCGGCAGCATCGTGCGGACCCATGGGGCGGAGATGACGAGATTACCGCTTCTCGAGCCTTGTTCTGTAGCATTGGCTTGAGCAATTGAAGTAACCATCGGCGCTAGCAACAATAGAATTGCTGACAAGGAGGCGATGACTTGATTGCAGAGGGAGACGTGCAATGATGAATATGAGTAGTGATTTTTCATAGTTGAATGGTAGCCGCCGTCAAGGCGAACTGCCAACCGACCAGATGTCACACGTCCAAACGCTCGACCGCACGATCATCGGTTTGCAACCCGTAAAACTGCGCAATTACCGACCATGCTTCCTGGGCGGAATCCACAAACGTAACCATGTTCACATCGTCGGGCGCGATGACACCTTCATCGGCCAGCGCTTGAATATTGATAATGCGCTGCCAGAATTCTTTGCCAAACAAAATGACCGGCATTTTCTTCATGCGTCCGGTTTGTATGAGCGTCAGGCATTCGAACAATTCATCAAGCGTTCCAAAGCCGCCGGGGAACGCCGCGACGGCTTTTGCCCGCATCAGGAAATGCATTTTGCGGATAGCGAAGTAGTGAAAATTAAACGAGAAGTCAGGCGTGACGTAGGGGTTTGGCGCTTGCTCATGCGGAAGTACGATGTTGAGGCCAATTGTAGGTGCGCCGATATCATGGGCGCCGCGGTTGCCTGCTTCCATCACGCCAGGGCCGCCGCCGGTGGTGACAATGAATTCGCGGTAATTGGTCTGCGCTGAATATTGTGAGCATAGCCGCGCGAATTGGCGTGCCTCTTCATAATATTTAGAATTGGCCTCAAGGCGCACGCGCTGGGCATCATTTTTGGCAGCCCATGCCGCTTTGCCGGGTTCTGGAATACGCGCGCCGCCGAATAGAACGATTGTTGAGACGATGCCGGCCTCAGACAATATCATTTCCGCTTTGAGCAATTCCAACTGAAGGCGAACGGGACGCAGCTCGCGCCGTGTCATAAAGTCGTCATCGGCAAACGCGAGGCGATATGCCGGAGACACGGATTGCGGCGTCTGCGGCACTTCTTTGACTTGCTTAATGGTTTTGCTGGACCGGGGCAGCGAGGTCCACTCGCCATTTTCTGGTATCTTACTGTCTATGCTCATCGTGCAATCCGTTTAGCTCGTTCAATTGACCGGGAAAATACTTTCCCCTAAAGCAACGCCAGTTTTTGTGGCGCCCATTACCCGCGCCTAGCACGGAGAGTCCCGATGTCCAAATCGCAGTTTGCCGCTTTAGAAGCAACCATTGAAGCCGCATTTGACGCGCGTGATGGAATATCGATCTCCACTAAGGGCGAGGTGCGCGATGCCGTGAACGAAGCGCTCAACCTATTGGACAGCGGCCAGCGCCGCGTGGCGGAGCGCCAAGAAGACGGAAAATGGATAGTCAATCAATGGCTGAAGAAAGCTGTGCTATTGTCGTTCCGCCTGCAAGACAATGCCATTATGCCATTCACCACTATCGATGGATCACTCGCGCAAGGCTATGACAAGGTGCCGCTCAAGTTTGCCGGATGGGGCGATGCGGATTTTCGCAGCGCCGGTTTCCGCGCTGTGCCGGGCGCTATCGTGCGCCACTCGGCCTATATTTCCAAGGGCGCGATTTTGATGCCGTCGTTTGTCAATCTCGGCGCTTATGTCGGTGAAGGCACGATGGTGGATACATGGGCTTCTGTCGGCTCGTGCGCGCAAATCGGCAAGCATGTGCATCTTTCCGGCGGCGTTGGCATTGGTGGTGTGTTGGAGCCGATGCAAGCTGGCCCGACAATCATTGAAGATAATTGCTTCATAGGCGCGCGCTCAGAAGTGGTCGAAGGCTGCATCGTGCGCGAGGGCGCTGTTTTGGGCATGGGCGTTTACATCGGCCAAAGCACCAAAATTGTTAACCGCGCCACCGGCTCTGTGACCTATGGCGAAGTGCCCGCGCATTCTGTCGTGGTTGCCGGTTCCATGCCCGGCAAGACAATGCCAAATGGCGAGCCCGGCCCCGCGCTTTATTGCGTTGTGATTGTTAAGACCGTAGACGAAAAGACCCGCTCCAAGACGAGTATCAATGAGTTGCTGCGGGATTAAAGTAATACGATAAGCTAAACACGGAACTTGGCTGGCAAGTGGCAAGGCTAACAGTTATCGCCGTAGTAATGGGAGAGAAATGACCCGCATGAGCTACCGATCACTCGACCCCAAACAAATTATCGCCACAGCGGAAACGCTGGCCAAACGCGTGGGCGAACGGTTTCCGGACAATGGTCTTTATGGCGTGGCGCAGGAATTGGTTGCGCTTTCGCACGATGCCGAAAGTGATGCGATACGGCTGGCGCAGCCTATCTGGTGGCTGCGCATTATTACCGGGCTTTGCATTGCAGCGGGTGCGGCGGTATTTATTTTCGTCGGCTCATTTTTGCGTTTCGACCGCATTTCCACCGGCGCTTTCGAGTTTGCATCCGGTCTGGAGGCCTCGATCAATACCATCGTTTTGGCGACTGTCGGGCTGGTGGCACTGGCGGGATACGAGCAGCGCTTGAAGCGCCACTCTGTGCTTTCCGGCCTGCATCGTTTGCGTTCGGTTATACACGTCATCGATATGCACCAACTCACCAAAGACCCTGCCGCGCTTTCGGCAAATTTTCAACCAACATCCGCCTCGCCCAAGCGCATAACCAATCCGGAACAGCTGGCGCGCTATCTCGATTATTGCTCGGAAATGTTTTCCATCACTGGCAAATTGGCTGCGCTTTATGCGCAGGCGGTGAATGACGCGGTGGTTGTGGAAGCGGTAAATGATATTGAAAATTTAGGTACAAATTTATTTCGCAAAGTTTGGCAAAAAATTATTATGATTGATGTGAAAGTGGCCAAGAAAGCGAAGGCGGGGTGAGCTGTTCACTAGCTGTTAGCCAACCCGCTTAAATTCACTTTAAGGATGCAATGCTATGGCTTGGACTCAGAATTTAAAGTGGAAGCCACATGAGTTTTATTTTTCAACGCTTTGATGGGCGTGTCAGCAACTGGGATTATTTCACCGGACTGTTTAAGCTGCTTGCCATTTACGGCATCGGCATTCGGTTATTGCCATTTATGTTGGCGAATTTTCTTGGCCGCTCTCAAGGATTTGAAAGTTTCATTGGTGTGTTTCCCGTAGCGACTGCTTTGATGGGTGTTGTCATCACATGGCCCCTGCTCGCACTTATAAACAAGCGCAAGCGTGACTTGACGGACGCGATGCGCGAACGACTTGGCATATACAGCCTCCTCCTGCCAGTCGCTGTTGTCATTGTTGTGGCGGCGCAATTGCTGCGCGCTACTGGTCTGGATTTTGGCGATTGGGTGTCCACAGCTATGGCATTTATGCCTTTTGTGATGATGGGCGTTTTGGTACTTGGAATTTTGCCATCGCAAGGCGGCACAAATCGCTACGGGCCCGACCCACGCTTGGAACGCGGCAAGACCAAAGCGCCCTCGCCGCAAACGGACGCCTCGGGCATCGTTTATAACATACCAGCCCCTATGATGACGAAAAAGACGCCACGCTATGTTGCGCCCTTGCAAGAGCCCTTGGCCGGTGTGCCAATCAACACCATCAATCCGTCACTGCCAAATTCTGTTATCCGCACTCGTAAATTACCGACTGATGGCCGCGTTAAGCCGGGTTGGTTTAGCTAACATCTTGACCGGATTCAGCGCTGCGGGTAGCTGTGGCTTATGCAAATCACTGATCCCGCCGCCATTCTTGCCACCCTCATTGCCTGCCCCTCAGTAACACCGCGCGAGGGCGGCGCGCTTACTGCGCTTGAGACCATGTTGAAACCGTTGGGTTTTAACATTGAGCGACCAGTGTTTAGCGAAAGCGGCACACCGGACATTGAAAATCTTTATGCGCGATTATCAGGCAGCGGCCCGCATTTAATGTTTGCCGGACATACCGATGTCGTGCCTGTTGGCGATGAAAAAGCGTGGAAACATCCGCCGTTCTCAGCCGCGATTTTCAAGGGCGAAATGTATGGCCGTGGCGCGGTGGATATGAAGGGCGGGATCGCCTGCTTCATTGCGGCGCTTGCCCTCCATGTGGAAAAACATGGCAAGGTAAACGGCTCTGTTTCGCTGCTCATCACAGGCGACGAGGAAGGCCCTGCGGTCAACGGCAGTGTTAAGCTGCTGGAATGGGCTGCCGCCAAGGGTGAGAAATGGGACGGCGCGATTGTCGGCGAGCCGACCAATCCGGATGCCATTGGCGACATGATAAAAATTGGACGGCGCGGCTCGCTTTCAGGCACCATTGTTGTGACGGGCGTGCAAGGCCACGCGGCCTATCCGCATTTGGCGGAAAACCCAGTGCGTGGAATCACGATGCTGATCGATGCGCTGCTATATCCTGCGTTTGACAAGGGCACGAAGGATTTCCAACCGTCAAATCTGGAAGTCACCAGCGTTGATGTTGGCAACGGTGCGGGCAATGTCATACCCGCGAAGGCCACCGCCTCATTCAACATTCGTTTCAATGACACGTGGACCGCCGAGACTTTGCAGGCGGAAATCCATAACCGGTTGGATACTGCTTCCAAGAAAAAGAAGCTGCGGGCGGGCCGCAAGACGCCTGTGGACTATGAGCTTATCTGGCGCGAAAATCCCAGCCATGTGTTTTTGACTCATGACGAAAAGCTGATTGGCACTTTGTCACAAAGCGTAAAAGCGGTGACGGGACGGATGCCCGGCCTTTCCACGACAGGCGGCACATCTGATGCGCGATTTATCAAGGACTATTGCCCCGTAGTGGAGTTCGGCCTTGTGGGGAAAACCATGCACATGGTGGATGAGCGCGTGGCGCTGTCTGACCTTGAAACGCTGACACAGGTTTATGAGCGATTTATTGCGGATTATTTCTCGTAATCCACCTTCTCCAGATACAGCCCGTCCGGCGGTGCGACGGCACCACACGCAGCGCGGTTTTGGGCATCAAGTGCGGCCTTTAAATCCTTGGCTTGCCATTTGCCGGAACCGACATGCTCCAGCGAGCCGACCATTGAGCGCACTTGGCGATGAAGGAATGAGCGGGCGGACAGATGGAAATATATCATCTCGCCTTCGGCACTCACATCGAAACGCTCCATGGTGCGCATCGGGCTTTCGGCTTGACATTCAGCATCGCGGAAGGTGGAGAAATCATGATGGCCAACGAGTAGTTGCGCGGCCTCGCGCATGGCCTCGACATTCAATTTGCGCTTCAAATGCCAGACCAGCCCGCGTTCAAATACCGGCGGTGAGCGGCGGTTGAGGAGCTTATAAACATAGTGCCGGCGTAGCGCCGAAAAGCGGGCGTGAAACTCGTCATCCACTTTCTCCGCTGTCATAATCGCTACAAGATGGCCCGCCAGATGCTGGTTGACGGCATCGCGCACAACGTCCGTGCGCCAATCCTTTTCCAAGTCCACATGCACAACTTGGCCCGTGGCATGAACGCCGGAATCCGTGCGCCCTGCGGCAACGATGCTCGGGTAAGTTCCGGTAAACTTAAGGAACGCCTCCTCCAGCGCTTGCTGCACGGTCATGTCTTCCACCTGCCGCTGCCAGCCGCAAAAGGCTTGCCCGTTATAGGCGATGGTGAGTTTATAGCGCGGCATCAGATGACCTTGCTCACGCTGGCACCGCGTAGAAATTCTGTCGCAGTTAGCGCTTTTCCGCCTGCCCGTTGTAGCAAGGTCACGGCGATAGATTTTGTGCCGCATGCGATGGTCAAACCGTCGATCACGGTTCCCGCACTGCCAGACCCATCACTGATTTGCGATGCCAAAATCTTTACCCGCTCCACCTTGCCGGCAATTTCCATCTCACACCACGCGCCCGGAAACGGGCTGATACCGCGAATGTAATTATGGACTTCATTAGCCGACTTTGACCAATCAATCCGCGTTTCGGCCTTGTCGATTTTCTTGGCATAAATCGCACCATCGCTGGCTTGCGCGGTGAGCGGCAAATCTCCGGCCTCGAGCTTCGCCATCGCTTCAACCATCAGCTTCGCGCCAACGGCCATCAGCGCATCATGCAATTCGCCTGCGGTGATTTCATCGCCAATGGGAACAATCTGCGTAAGCGCCACAGGGCCGGTATCCAGCCCAACATCCATTTTCATAACCATCATGCCGGTTTGTTTGTCGCCCGCCATAATCGCCCGCTGAATGGGCGCCGCACCGCGCCAGCGCGGCAAGAGCGAAGCATGGCCGTTGTAAGCGCCAAACTTTGTGCCCTCAAGAATGGCTTTGGGAAGCAGCAGCCCATAGGCCACGACAACGGCAACATCCGCGTTCAATGAGCGGAACGCTTCTACATCTTCACTCGCTTTGAAATTAAGCGGCGTGCGGACAGTTAAGCCCAACATCTCCGCCCGTTGCTGCACAGGCGACTTCACAACATCCAGACCGCGCCGTCCACCCGCGCGTGGTGGCTGCGAATAGACGCAACAAACTTTATGCCCGGCGTCGCTCAGTGCCTGCAAAGTTGCAGCAGCAAATTCGGGAGTGCCCATGAAAATAATGCGCAAAATTTAGCCTTCAAACGGGTTGACGAGTTTAAGGCCAAGACCTTCAAAATCGCGAATGTTACGGGTGGCGAGTGTGGCGTTATTGGCGAGGCAGATTGCGGCGATTTGGGTATCCTGAATCGAGACTGACCGTCCTGCGCGTTCCAAGTGCTGCCTTAATTTACCGTGCAGCATGGCGACTGCGGTGTCGAGCGGCAATATCCTGCCGGCAAATGTTGTGTGGACGTGGCGTTCTATAACATCCAGATAGCGGCGGCTTCCATCGCGCTCCAGCACCCGGAAGCCTCCGAAGACCATTTCTGAGATAACGGGCGCACACAAATACAACTCCAAAATATCGCAGGAATCACACCACTGCCGCAAATTAGGATGGGCGTTATGCCGGTCTGCCTCAGAGATCACGTTGGTATCAAGAACGATCATTCTATTTCCGGTACCGGGCGCTCGAACGCACTTTTACGTGCATATTCCAAATCCTTGAGATAGGCGTCGTGCAATTCGTCTGTGGGGCGGTCCTCGCCGAATGATGCGCGGATTAGGTCAAAAGTGGAAAGTTGCGTTTTTGGAGTCATAGACTCCTGCGAACTAACCGATTGAGCAAGCATTATTTTAGCCTGCTCCGAGAGGCTGCGGTGATTGCGCCTTGCCGCGTTGGAAATTGCCCCCTTCAAAACCTCAGGTAAGTCGCGAATTAATAGATTTCCCATCTTTACACTCCTTGGTAAGCCGAGGCGTCATTGATATCAGTGATATCAAACAAGATGGTCTTTATCAACAGAATGCGTCGCGCCCTGATGCTTTGCGATTTTGCCAAACTTTTTAATCACGCGATCGCGCTTGAGCTTCGAGATATGATCGATGAACAGCACGCCATTGAGATGGTCGATCTCGTGCTGCAGACAGGTTGCTAACAGGCCGTCCGCCTCTATCTCCTGTTGCTTTCCTGCGCGATCGATAAATTTTACACGCACGCTGGCGGGGCGCTCAACTTCCGCGTAATAATCCGGAATGGAAAGGCAGCCCTCTTCATAAACTGAACGCTCGTCGCTGACCCTCAAAATCTCTGGATTGATAAAAATCTGCGGCGCTTTTTCATCGTCGCCTTTGGCCAGATCAATCACCAACAGGCGCAGCGGCTGGGCAATTTGAATTGCGGCAAGGCCGATGCCTGGCGCATCATACATGGTTTCCAGCATATCATCGGCAAGTTTCAGCAGCGCCGCGTCCACCCGCTCGATGGATTTGGATATAGTTTTGAGGCTCGAATCCGGCAGGATGATAAGGGGACGAATTGACATGAAGCGCAAATAATCATTTGGCGCATTTTCGTCAATCCTCTGTGTAAATCATTGTTCCTGTTTTGTGCTGTTTATCAGATGCGAATCGCGCTAATAAGCATTATGGACATTCAAATGCAGCTCACGACGCCCCTTATGACAGTTGGAACCCACACAATCACGATGGGCCAGCTCACTATCAGCGTTGTGGCTTTGGTCGTGCTATTATTGTTGGTTTTGGGTGGATCACTATTGCGCCAAACCAAAGCGCGGGCGCTGAGCGAAGCGCAGATGGTGGAGCGTGCCCGCGAGGCCGAAGACCGCATGGCGGATATTTTGAAGTCGCAATCCGAGATGCAGGGCCGGATGCAAACCATGGCGGAGATTTTCGGCTCACGCCAATCTGAGATGACGCAGGCCATCCGCGAGCGGCTCGACGGCATGACCAATCGTATCGGCCAGACGATGGTGGAGCAGACAAAATCCACCCATGAAAATTTGGCAAAGTTGCAAGAGCGGCTGGCGGTGATTGACAGCGCGCAGGCCAATATTAGCGCGCTGGCCGGACAGGTGGTGACGTTGCAATCCATCCTCAACAACAAGCAGACGCGCGGCGCGTTCGGGCAGGCGCGGATGGAGGCGATTGTTGCCGACGGGCTTCCCATCGGCGCCTATGAATTTCAGGCAACGCTCTCCACCAATGTGCGACCGGATTGCCTAATACGTATGCCCAATGGTGCGCCGTCATTGGCAATTGACGCCAAGTTTCCACTGGAATCATGGAATGCCATCAAGGCCAGCGAAACGCCGGATATGAAGCGCGTGGCGGAAACGCAGTTTCGCCGCGATATGGATGTTCATATCAAAGACGTTTCGGAAAAATATCTTATTCAAGGCGAGACGCAGGATACGGCGTTCCTGTTTGTGCCGTCAGAATCGGTGTTTGCGGAAATCCATGAGCATTTTGAGGCCATTGTGCAGAAGGCGCACCGCGCACGGGTGGTGATTGTTTCGCCCTCGCTATTGATGCTTTCAATCCAAGTCATTCAGGCAATTTTGAAAGATGCCCGTATGCGCGAGCAGGCGCATTTAATCCAAGGCGAAGTCGTGCGACTGATGGATGATGTTGGCCGTTTGGATGAGCGTGTGCGCAAGCTGCAAGGGCATTTCCAGCAAACATCAAAGGATGTCGATGATATTTTGATATCGACATCGAAAGTCACCAAGCGCGGACAGAAAATAGAATCGCTGGAGTTTGGCGAAGTGCCTGTGGCGACTGCACCGGAAGCGCCGGTTGCTGTTTCACGTACAGGGCAACTGCACTTGCGTGTGGTGGATGGTGAGGACTGAAATTCAGCCGCCTATAAATCCTTTGTCATAAATACGCTGTGCGGGTCTGGCATGTAAGGTGCAAATGCCGCGCAAGGCTGAAAGCCTTTTTTGCGATATAGCGCCAGCGCTGGATAGGAAAAAACGCCCGTTTCAAGGCGCAGGGCATGAATGGCCTTGCCCTTGGCTGCGCGTTCAACGGCCGCCAAAAGCGCAGTTGCAACGCCTGCGCCGCGCGCCTCATCGGATACGTAAAAGCGCTTTAACTCCCCGTAACCATCGCTGCTTATTAGCAACGCTCCACAGCCAAGCGCCCTATCTGCGCGACGCGCCACAAAGAAATGCAGATGAGGCGTCATCAGCTCTGCTATATCAAGCATGTGATTGCTTTCTGAAGGGTAAAGCGTGGCGGCGGCTGCATCTGACGCTTCAAGGAAAGCAATAATTTCAGGCTGGTCTGGCGTTTCTTGAATAACGGTGATTTCTACTGCGGGTCGAAGATCTTTGTAAAAATAGCGTGTGCCGCACAATGTGCCATCCGGCCACAAAGCATAGTTGGGAATGACGCCGACCGACACCCAGCCGCCACGCCTATAAAGCCGCTCGCCGTCACTGTCCGTTACTGTATCCAATACCATCAGCCACCATCCGGCGTTGCGCGATTCTTCCTCTGCCGCCTTGAGCAATGCCGCACCAACACCTTTGCCACGCGCCTTATTTAGCACGAGCATTTTGGAAAGATCGGACCTGTGCGGCTGGTTGGGAATGCCGGATGCCACCACCTGTACAGTGCCGATAAGCTTGCCTTCGCTTTCAGCCACCAGCAAAACGCGGGAGCCATCACTAGCGCCAGCGGCAATTTTCACCCAAAATGATAATGCGTCTTCGCGCGATATATCCGCCATGAAAGATACGGACGCCCCGCCTGCGACGCAGTCCAGCAAAATATCGGCGAGTTCACTAACGCGGCTTTTTGCTTCGCTGGCGTCCAAGCGGCGGATGATGAGATCACTCATGGGCAAGTTCCAAATCTAAAAAGAAATGCGCGAAAGGATGACAGCGTAGCGGGCGTTAACTGCAGTCGGGTTATGAAAAACCAGCGGCTTGTCGAGGCGCATGAACAGGCAATCGCCTGCACTCAGCAACGTCTTCATGTAGCCCACGGTCATCTCCATCCGCCCCTCCAATACCCATATTTGCTGTGCAATGCCTTGCCAGCCAAGCGCATTGTCGAACATCACTGTTTTGCCCGGCGGAAAGATCACATCGACAATTTCCGCCGCGCCTTGCGCAGCGGCAGGCGAAATGTTGCGGCGCTGGTAGCCTGTTTCAGGATCGGCCCATACGGACTGATCTTGCGCCCGCGACAAGGGCGAACCTCCCTCGCCTTGCGTCGAAAATAGCGATGCGACCGTGACGCCCAGCCCTGCCGCCAGCCGCGCCAGAGTCGCCGCAGTCGGGCTCACTTCGCCGCGCTCGATCTTGGAAATCATGGCGCGGCTGACGGCAGACGCATCGGCAAACTCGTCCAGCGTCCAATTACGGGCAAGACGGGCCGCTTTAATGAGGTGGGCGAGATTATTTTCCATTATATGAGAATATATCTCATTTATAGGAAATCAAGTGCAATTTTTCATAGATTATTCATCGAGGGGCAACCACCACGCATGGCTCCCCTGCGCGGGTCGGGGTGGCTAAAAATTGCGCAAAAGACTAAATAAAAGCCATTATCAAAGGAAATATCATGCGTACCGCACCTAAGACTACATTCTTGAACTCAATCATCGCTGCCTTCGCTTTGGGAGCCACATTTGGCTACCGCGATTCGAGCCGCGATCGCCGCTACAAATAATCTAATTCACTTTAATTGGTTTTTTAGCGCAGCAACCGGATAGCATTCGGGTACAAGGCCGGACTTGGCCTGCCAGTCACCAATCGACCGGCGGGTCTTAAAGCCAGGCAAGCCATCTGCGCTGCCGACATCGTAGCCCTTGCCTTCCAAGACCTTCTGCATCGCTGCCACATCGTGGCGGGTGAGCTTGCCTATGTCTTGCCATTTGCCCTGAAATGCACCACCGCCAGCGGTGATGCGGTCTGCCACGTTGCCGACGAACAAGGCGTAAAGATCGCTATTGTTATATTGCTTGATGATATAAAAATTCGGCGTCGCGATAAACATCGGCCCGAGCCTTCCGGCTGGTGCGAGCAGATAGCTTTCCAATTTCATATCAGACTTGGCAAACGCCTTGCCACTTACGGGGCTGATACCCGAGCCAACCCAGGCTGACAATGGCTTGCCAATATCCGGCCCTTCGAGAGCACAGGAAACGCTATCCGGTACGCTGGCTTCCGCGCCCCAACCGCGACCTTTTTGCCAGCCATAATCCGCCAGATATTTGGCGATTGAAGCAAGCGCATCGGGCGTTGAACCCCATATATCGCGGCGGCCATCGCCGTCAAAATCAACGGCGTGCTGCAGATACGACGAGGGCAAAAACTGTGGCTGGCCCATCGCGCCCGCCCAAGACGAGCGCAGCATTTCAGGCGTTGCGTAGCCCTTTTGCACAATCTCCAGCGCCGCCAGCAGTTCCTTGGTGAACAGCTCTTTGCGGGTGGACAGATACGCCTTGGTGGCCAAAACCTCAAACGCATTGAACGGAATTTTCACCGTGCCAAAGCCGGACTCGCGGCCCCAGATTGCCAGTACAATGCCGGATGGCACGCCATATTGCTTTTCGATTTTGGCAAGCACTTTGCCATATTGGGCAAGTCGCGCTTTGCCGCCAGACACAAGTCCGGCAACCTTCTTTTCGGCGAAGTATGAAGCGGGGGAATTGAACTCGGCTTGGTCTTGGTTCCTTGGCAGCTTGGCACCGGGCATCACCAAATCCGGCAGGTCCAGCTTTAGATGAATGGAGCCTGTGCTGACATCGAATGTTGCGCGTGAAATTCCGCTAGCCTTCGCCTTCGGCCACATGTCGCTTTCCAGCCACGCTTTGAAACTATCATCCAGCTTTGCTGCACTGGCTGGCATAGCGACGAGCGCGGCGAGACCACATGAAACCAGTTTCAACAATCTCATGGGTCTCAAATCCTCGTTATTTACAATTGCGTGCGCGCGCGCATGGCGGCGGCCAGCGTGCCATCATCAAGATAGTCCAGCTCGCCGCCAACCGGCACGCCATGCGCAAGGCGCGTGACGTTGACGCCGAATTCGCGCAATTGATCGGTGACATAATGCGCTGTGGTTTGGCCTTCAACCGTGGCATTGACCGCAATGATAACCTCGCGGGTGCCGCCGCGCGCCACGCGGTCCACCAGCGATTTAATGTTCAAATCATCCGGCCCGATGCCGTCAAGCGGTGACAAGCGCCCGCCAAGGACGTGGTATTTCGCCTGCAAGGATGCCCCTGCCCGCTCCAGCGCCCAAAGATCGGCCACATCTTCAACCACCACCAACAGCCCGCTGTCGCGGCGCTCATCGCAGCAAATAGTGCACGGATCTGATGTATCTGCATTGCCGCATTCGCTGCAAATGCGCACCTTGTCATGGGCCTCCTGCATGGCGTGCGCCAACGGGCCCATGATCTGGCTTTTCTTTTTGATGAGATGGAGAGCGGCTCTGCGTGCAGAACGAGGCCCAAGCCCGGGCACTTTAGCCAAAAGCTGGATCAGGCGTTCAATTTCAGGACCAACGATTCGTTTCGACATTATGGTTTCATAAACCATGTTCATGATATTTTCACAGGGAAGAATTGTAAGAGTGAGTGCGTGCCATGGGTCAAACCGGTTTAATCATTCGCGCGGGCAACGAAAGCGACCGCGCCCTTCTCGAAGACATGATCGCAGATTGCTACGCCACGGTTTATCCCGGCTGGTATGAGGCCGATATTTTGGCTGACGCGCTGCCGGCCATGTTGCGTATTGATTCGGCGCTGCTTGGCTCCGGCCATTATTTCGTCGCCGAAATGGATAATGTCATCGCAGGCTGCGGCGGCTGGAGCGCGCGCAAACCGGGCACTGGAGAAACCACCTCCACTGTCGCCCACATCCGCCATTTCGCCACCCGCACCGGATTTATGGGCAAGGGCGTCGGCGGCGCGATTCTTGAGCATTGCGCCACGGAGGCCTCCAACCAAGGCGTGGCAAAGCTGCAATGCTTTTCCAGCCTAGCGGCCGAAACATTTTATGCCCGCCATGGGTTTGGGAAGCTACAGGAAGTCAACGTGATGCTCGGCGGCGAAGCGGTGTTTCCGGCGGTGCTGATGGAAAAGGCGTTGGGTTAAAACGGCAGCTTAAATCCGGCTGGCATTTGCAAGCCCGATGTCAGCGCCTGAGTCTTCTCAGCCATAACGGCCTCGACCTTGGCCTTGGCATCATTATGCGCTGCCAAAATCAAATCTTCGATGATTTCGCCTTCGCCGGGCTGGACCAGTGACGGATCAATTGACACGCTTTTCATGCCGCCTTTGCCAGTCAGCGTCACTTTCACAGCGCCGCCGCCGGAAACGCCTGTGGCTTCAATGGTCTCCATTTCTTCCTGCATGGCCTGCATTTTGGCTTGCATTTCCTTGGCCTTGCTCATCAGGCCCATAATATCTTTCATGCACTTAACTCCTAAAAATCGTCGTCTTCATCTTCCACCGGCGCCAGATGTTCAGGCGTGGCGGGCATAGCGTCATCGCTGCCCAAATCTACCGCACTTGTGCTTTCCATCTTAATGTTGATGATTTTCGCACCGGGAAACCGCGCCAAAATCTTTGCTACATCGGGATCAGCCTTGGCATCGTTTAATTGATTATTGCGGGCGGCGTTTTCAAGCTCGTCGAGCGTTTGGCTTTTCGCATTGGGCGAAATGGAAACCATCCAGCGCTGGCCGGACCAGTCCGACAGTTTGCGCGAAAGCTCGGCGGCAAAGGCGCGGGGGGCATCGTCGGTAAGGCCGATTTCCAAGACGCCGGGGCGAATGCTGCCCATCCGCACGCACCGGCGGATTTGGATTTTCATCTGCATATCACGGCGCTTTTCAGCCAGCGCGATAATGTCTTGCAGACTGTTCACCTGTTCGATGTGGACTTCCGGCGCAGGCGTAAACTGCGGCGCGGGTGTCGCCGTTTCGGCCACTAGTCGCATGGTCGCGCCAGAGCCTGAACCTTGTATCAGCGCCTGCGTGCCGCGCACATTCATGGGTGTGCCGCTGGGCGCGGAACCTGCGCTGCCATTGGGAGCGCTTGCCGTTGACGTTCCAGCGGGCGCGGTTTCCAGCGATTTCAGCGCTTCGTCCAAGGTTGGCAACGTTGAGGCATGGCACAGCCGGATAAGCGCCATTTCGGCGGCTTGTATCGGGCGGTTGGAGGCTGCGGTTTCTTCAATGCCCTTCAGCAGCATTTGCCAAGTGCGGGAGAGAATGCGCAGGCCCACTTTCTCGGAAAATTCTTTGCCGCTGGCGCGCTCGTCTTCGCTCAACGATAAATCGGAAAACAGCGCCGGAACATAGCGCATCCGAGTCACCAAATGGCAGAATTCAGCCAAATCAGTCATCAGCGTCAGCGGGTCAGCGCCCTGGTCATACTGGTCGCGAAACTCGGTAAGCGCACCGCCCGCATCGCCTTCCATCAGCCTTCGAAACAGCTCCACAATGCGCGAGCGGTCCGCCAGCCCCAGCATGGAGCGCACGGACGAGGCCTCGACCTTGCCGGAACCATGGGCAATGGCTTGGTCAAAAATCGACAAGCTATCGCGCACGGAGCCTTCGGCTGCGCGGGCGATCATGGCGAGCGATGCGTCGTCAACGTCAACATGCTCCAGCCCGGCAATCTTTGCCAGATGGCTAACCAGCGTTGCCGCCTCGACACGGCGCAAATCGAAGCGCTGGCAGCGCGACAGCACCGTGATCGGCACTTTGCGGATTTCAGTGGTGGCGAAAATGAATTTTACATGCGCCGGCGGCTCTTCCAGCGTCTTCAACAGACCGTTGAAGGCCGCCGTGGAAAGCATATGCACTTCATCGATGATATAGACTTTGAAGCGCGCCGACACGGGCCGGTAGCGCACTTGCTCGATGATCTCGCGGATATTATCAATGCCGGTGTTCGAGGCGGCGTCCATCTCGATAATATCCGGATGGCGGCCTTCCATAATCGCGCGGCAATGGATGCCCTCAACGCTCAAATCCACACTAGGCTGGTGGATGCTGTCAGTCTCATAATTTAATGCGCGGGCGAGAATGCGGGCGGTCGTGGTTTTGCCGACACCGCGCACGCCGGTTAGCATCCATGCTTGCGCGATACGTCCCGTTTCAAAGGCGTTTTTCAGGGTGCGCACCATCGGCTCTTGACCGATGAGGGTGGAAAAATCTTGCGGACGGTATTTGCGGGCCAGCACACGGTAGGCGCCGCCTTGTTCCGTCTCATTGATTAAACCAAGCTCTGACACGCCGCTTTTCCTTTGAAATTCCGCTCTAACTTTCGGACAAAACAGCCGTAAAGGTCAATGCCGCAGCGGGCAAGGTATTGAATAAAAATTAAAGGGGAAAAGGCGGGAGGCTAGCACAATGACCCGTGCCGTGGCTCGTTGTGGCTGCTTCCTTCCGGACCTGACCAGATTGGCGAGTGGCTCGTCCACCACCAACCTCCCACGGACTATATCGTGCATTGGCGAGGGAAATGCAAGAGGTAAGATATGGCAAGGGCTGGCGGGAGTCATTTTGCGAGGCGCAAATGCGCTATTAGGTCTTCTCGACTCGCGCTAGTTGGCATGGTGATATTTGAACTCGTGAGGCGGCATCAGTGAACAATACGGGGAGCTATCGGCTGGGCGTCGCTTTGGTTTCGGCGTCTGCGCTGTTTTGGAGTTTGGCCGGTATTTTTCCGCGCCTTATCCACGCCGATACGCCAACGATGCTTTTGTGGCGTGGGCTGTTTGGCTGCCTGTTGATGTTCGGCTATATGGCCGTTGTGGAACGAAGCGGCCTGTTTGCGCGGCTGGCCCGCATGGATCGCT
>JAYSWX010000145.1:0-2657 GCA_043717855.1 Phyllobacterium sp. | reverse complement strand
CCCTTCCGCATCGGGCGAAAATTCCCCCGCATTGACAGAGCGTACAGGCGAGGCGTTGCGGATAACCATTAGTACCAGCTCCCGCCGCCATGTGCCGTTGTCAGCGGGTCTTGGTTGTATAATCCGTCACCCACAGGTTCGCCCGCGCGGTGTTGCGCTATCAGGCGGCCAAACAGCCCGCCCGTTAAGCCCTCTTGGTTGCCGCCAAACGCCCGCATTTTTAACGTTTCGGCCAAATTGCTGTCCTGCAACACAGGGTCAGCCAGCATCGAACCCAGCGCCACACAAAACGCATCGGCAAATTGATCGTCCCAATCGCGCGGGTCCAGCTTGACCTTGAAGCGGCCATAGATTTGCTGGCTATCGCAATGCAGCATATTGCCCTCAAGGCGGAAATCCCGCAGCGGGTTTGCGCATTTGGCGTCCTCGCTCACGCGCAGCGGCGGGCCAATTTTGTCGCCCGGCATCGAAAATTGGTAAGCATAGCCCGTTTCCGGCGCGGCGGCCGCGCGGGTCAACTTGGAGGTGCGACGGCAAAATGACCAGTCATGCAGGCCAAAGCAGCGGGCAATACAGCGCGGAAATTGCACATCGACAATCGAGCCAAATTGCGTGTTTTCATCTTCCGAATAGACAGGCGGCATCCCCAGCTCAATCAAGGCGGCATGAACCAGATGAACCTTTGTGCGCTGCGCTTCCATCATTCGTTCCCATCATTCATGTGTCAAAGCGCCCCGCCGCCGTTGCAGGCGACAGGGCATTGCGGGGGAGGAAAGGGTTAAGCGCCGGAGGCGTCCGTATTGACTGCCACGGTGAAAAATCCACCAGACGCAGCACCGACCTTAAGCGAAAGGCGGTCACCAGCGGCATCATGCGTTGTCATACATTCGATGGTGTCATTTAAGCTAAGCGGGGCAGTATCGGGAAAGTAGTTTGCCGCCAAGACAGTTGCCGCCGCATCTGGCGTTGCGTAAGCAAATAACTTCCACACTTTATTTGACACCGTTGGCACAGAGGCCATAAGCGCAAGCGATTTCTTATTAAAAGCCATGATAGTATCCAATCATAAAGAGAAACGGGAGAGAGAAAACACCCGCAATCATGCGAGTGTTGAAATCATCAAATTCACTAAGTTGGACGGGTCACTGACTGAATTTTAGCCACGTGCAAGCGCTTGACGCCTTCAGGCAGAATGCCAATGGCGTTACCGCTCATGTTATTGCGAACAATCCACGGCTGCCCTTGCTTATCAGACTGCATCATTGTGACCTGTTCGGCAACAAATGGCATTTCGGCGCCCATCGCATTTTCATGCCATGCCCACTCATGCACCTGCGTTGTCGTAGGATAGACAAAATATTCATCCGGCAATGGCATAAATATCATGTCTTGAACGCGCTTCATTTTTGCGCGTTGGCTCTCCGACCAAGGCCCGCTTTCGCCGATAAATTTGGAGTCAGCAAATTCCTTATAGTACATCAATTGGGTGAACGTTTTCTGCCGAATGGCAAAGTAAACTATGCCTTCAGCACCAGTTGACCAAATATCGGAAGCGGCCTCATGATACATCTTAATATCAGGAACTTCTGCACCCGTGCCGATCGTATTTACCAAGCCGGGCGTATTCGTATTTACTCCACCTGGAAGAGCCAATTGAAACGCTTTTAGCGCATCCAGTTTGAGGCCATCGCGTTTACGCCGCGCGGCTTTGACGATCATGCGGGCAAGTGCATCCTGCTCTTTTGGCCCGGAACGGTAAGCATCTTGAACACGCCACCAGCCACTAGCTTCAAAGTCCTTCATAAATAAAGAGACAGTTGTAAGGTCGATGGTGTTGACGGGTATTTCTTCGATAGCGCCAGTAAGTTCATAAACTTCGAGGCGGCCTTCGACTGGGAATTTGACCACATTAGCCTGAACGTCGCCTGTAGTCATAGTATTGTCGAGATAGCCGCCATTGGCCTGAAACTTACTGGTTACATTGTCATGAATGAACTCTTTAAACCAATTCTCAATAGTTGCTGGCATGGGAAACCCCTTTGTTGCGCGTTAATTCAAATGCGTCTGGGGTTGATAGGGCCGGTTTTGGCAGGGTCCGGCAAAGGATAGCCCGCCGCCGCCGGGTCGCACCCTTGGCTATGGGTGATGATGCGCGGCGGCGACGGGCGTTTAGTGACAATCAACTGTTGGCGAATTGAGCCCGATACTTATCTTGAAGTGCCGCGTGTTTTTTAGCATAGTCAGGCGCATTCATATTTTTGTTAAGATCAGCCATTTCCGCGCGCAGGCTTTCGCGCGTATCGCCGCCGCCGCCCGTGCCGCCCGTGAAGGGCTGGTTGCCCGCGCTAAGCTGGCTGCGCATATATTCGATAAACTGGTTGCCCTTGGCATCAGCGCCCAGCATGAAAATGGCATGATCGGCAATCTCTTTACTCAAGCCGCCCGCCTTCATCTTGCCATCAGCGCCCACTGAGTTTTTGGCCAACAAGTTGATAAAGTCCTCATTGCCCTTCACACGCGCGTCAATCGCCTTGTCCTGTTCGGCCTGTGGTTTGCCCTCAAAGCCCGCCGGAATAAGCGCTTGGCGCTCGGCAACAGGGTCAATCATATCGGCAAACAGGCCACCAGCGGCACCGGAAGCATAAAGCACTTCAGTT
>JAYSWX010000144.1:0-2667 GCA_043717855.1 Phyllobacterium sp. | reverse complement strand
CCCTTCCGCATCGGGCGAAAATTCCCCCGCATTGACAGAGCGTACAGGCGAGGCGTTGCGGATAACCATTAGTACCAGCTCCCGCCGCCATGTGCCGTCGTCAGCGGGTCTTGGTTGTATAAGCCATCACCCAAAGGTTCGCCCGCGCGGTGTTGCGCTATCAGGCGGCCAAACAGCCCGCCGGTTAAGCCCTCTTGGTTGCCGCCAAAGGCCCGCATTTTTAAGGTTTCGGCCAAATTGCTGTCCTGCAACACAGGGTCAGCCAGCATCGAGCCCAGCGCCACACAAAACGCATCGGCAAATTGATCGTCCCAATCGCGCGGGTCGAGCTTCACCTTGAAGCGGCCATAGATTTGCGGGCTATCGCAATGCAGCATATTGCCCTCGAGGCGGAAATCACGCAGCGGGTTTGCGCATTTGGCGTCCTCGCTCACGCGCAGCGGCGGGCCAATCTTGTCGCCCGGCATTGAAAATTGGTAAGTATAGCCCGTTTCCGGCGCGGCGGCCGCGCGGGTCAGCTTGGAAGTGCGGCGGCAAAATGACCAGTCATGCAGGCCAAAGCAGCGGGCAATACAGCGCGGAAATTGCACATCGACAATCGAACCAAATTGCGTGTTTTCATCTTCCGAATAGACAGGCGGCATCCCCAGCTCAATCAAGGCGGCATGAACCAAATGAACCTTTGTGCGCTGCGCTTCCATCATTCGTTCCCATCATTCATGTGTCAAAGCGCCCCGCCGCCGTTGCAGGCGACGAGGCATCGCGGGGGAGGAAAGGGTTATGCGCCGGAGGCCTCGGAGTTTACAGCAACAGTCACATTGCCGGGAGCCGCTGGAACCGTCAGAACCTTTAAGATCAACATATCACCAACGCCATCAGCGGCAGCCATAACGTGGATTATATCGTTGACACGTAATTCTGAACGAAAGACATCAAACCAACCGGCAGCCAAGACAGTGGCGGCAGGATCAGCCGTTGCGGTAAAGTGCATTGAACATGTTTTGCCCACATCATATGAGACGCTTGAAATGCGGGTCATTGTGCGATTTTTATTAAGTGGCATAGGAATATCCTCTTATTTCAAAGCTGAGAGAAAGGTGGCCGGAAGCCACCCGTCGGCCAAATTGTCCTTATGGAGCAACTTTCGTGAGTTGAACAAATGCGGTTACATCTGTGATATTTGCACAACGAATACGTCGAACGCCGTCACGCAAGATGCCTAGCGCCGCCGCGCCGTAACCAACTTTGAGCATCCATGGATTGCCTTCCATGGTGGCGACTTGCTCAAATGTGTTGAGATCACCCCAGTTGTTTTCTACACCAATGCAATCACGGTGCCAGATATAGGCGTAGAGTGATGTGCCGCCATCAGGAGACACAAAATACTCGTCTGGAAGAACCATAAAGTTGATGCCATTCCATGTGCGGAAATCAGCCGACATTTTAGTCAATGGCAAGTCTGCATCGCCAACCCATGTGGATTTAGCAAATGTCGGGTCACCTTTTAACTGCTCCATCCACAGTGCGGGAATGCCAGCATATATTTGGCCTGTAATCGCAGCGCCGGTTCCCGCAATCTTCGCTTTTGCAGTAGTCCAAAGCTGCGTATTAGGAATGACGGCAGCGCCGCCATGATCGGTGGTAGAATCCGCCGTAAAATCAGCAATCGCCTGTAACTGCAACTTATCACGCGAACGCGCAACAGACATTGCCAAATTTTCAATTTCTGCCTGTTTGAGGTTTGCGCCGATTTTGGCAAGATCGGGCGTGAAAATCCAATATGGTTCGGTTTCGTAGTCATCAATATCGACTTGAACCGTATTCAGGCTTCCCGCCGACATAATTACCGGCTTCAATGCTCCAGTGAGTTTACGTACACCTGTGTGCTTATTGATGATCGGGAATTTTACAGTTTTGCCATCGACATCGCCGCGACGGGCAGTGCCAAGCAGGAGAGCGCCTCGGCTTTGCAAAACGGCATTGTAGCCGTCTTTCCAGCTTTCGCGAAAGTGAATTGGTGCTTGTTGTGACATAGGTAACCCCTTTATTGCGAGTTGTTAAATTCGCCGTTGGGGTTGATAGGGCCGGTTGAAGCAGGGTCCGGTGAAGGATAGCCCGCCGCGTCCAGGTCGCTCCCTTGGCATAGCGGCAATATTTGCTGCTAAACCAAGGGCGTTTAGTGTGAGGAATTATGAGTAGAGTTTTTGATAGTCATCTTGAAGTTGTTTGTAGCTTTTCTCATCATATTGCCGTGTGCCCGGAATATTCTCTGGCATTTTCGCACGGGCGCGAAGCCCTTCCGGCGTCAATGTATCGCCGCCGCCCGTGCCGCCGGTGAAGGGCTGGTTGCCCGCACTTAGCTGGCTGCGCATATACTCAATAAACTGGTTGCCCTTGGCATCAGCGCCCAGCATGAAAATGGCATGATCGGCAATCTCTTTAGAAAGCCCGCCCGCCTTCATCTTGCCGTCTACACCAACAGAGTTTTTGGCCAGAAGGTTGATAAAGTCCTCATTACCCTTCACGCGCGCGTCAATCGCCTTGTCTTGTTCAGCTTGCGGTTTGCCTTCAAAGCCCGCCGGAATAAGCGCTTGGCGCTCGGCAACAGGGTCAATCATATCGGCAAACAGGCCACCAGCGGCACCGGAAGCATAAAGCACTTCAGTT
>JAYSWX010000143.1:0-6912 GCA_043717855.1 Phyllobacterium sp. | reverse complement strand
GCGATGTCACACATTAAATCTTTAGAAGGCAGGACCACACACCCGGCTTCCCCAAAGATTTCAATGATCGGGCATCAAAAGATGAGCGCGATAACGGGAGAGGTTTGGTTCTTAGAAACGGGCTGGAACTTTAGCGCTGCATAGGGCCTGCGCCGAGGAGCTAAGGTTCCCGCTTAAGCAAATGCAGCAGATAATCCTCTGTCTCGCCTAAATCATCTTCAAACGCTGTCACCTTACCGCGAATTGACACACCGCGCTCATGCACGCTTTTTGAATTGCCAGAAATCAGCGGATGCCAATCAAATAAATCTTTGCCTTCCGCCACTAATCGATAGCCGCAGGTTTTTGGCAACCACGGAATGGTGCGAACATTTTCCGGCGTCAACAACACGCAATCGGGCACTTCCGCATTGCGGTTTACGTAGTCTTTGCACGAACATTTTCCGGCATCAAACAAGCGGCACGCAACGCTGGTCCAAACGATCTCACCCGTATCTTCGTCCTCAAGTTTGGAAAGGCAGCACTTGCCACAGCCATCACAAAGTGATTCCCACTCTGTCTTGGACATGTCTTCAAGCGCCTTGGTTTTCCTAAATGGTGCGTTCATGGCTATTGCCATAAACATACAGATGAGGCGCGTAAAGTAGTTTGAACGACGAATGAACGAAGGTTTCACATCAAGTTCATTGAAATAGTGACATAACGCCGTTGTGGAAAACGGCTGTTTACGCAACCAATTGCGTGGAAATGCGTTGTGCAAACTAATTATGACCGCAATTGATTGTTTGAATGGCGGCTACTCAGGAGAATTTTAAATGAAGAATCGGATTTCAAAATTACTGGCAACCAGCGCAACCGCGACAATCCTGTCGCTTAGCGCCCCGTTCGTTATTGCCGCCCCGGCCCAAGTGCCGCTTGGCGTGTTCACTGCTTTCGGCCAAGTTTCACTTGCGGATGCCAACACCATGCTAACCGATGCGCTTGCCGCGTTGGAGCAAGCGAAGGCAAATGGCGGCGATATTGATGCCGCGCAAGCGCAAGTAGACGCCGCCAACGCCGCAATTGAAGAAGCCAATCAAGCCGCAGCCAACCAAGCCGCCGCAGATGCAGAAGCGCAAAAGCAAGCTGATGCCGAAGCTGCGAAAGCGGCAGAAGCACAGGCAGCAGCAGATAAGGCAGCGGCAGACCAAGCAAATGCAGATGCAAAAGCCGCTGAAGATGCAGCCGCCGCACAGGCAGCTGCGGAGGCTGAAGCAGCTGCCAAAGCCGATACAGATGCAGAAGCGCAAAAGCAAGCTGATGCCGAAGCTGCGAAAGCCGCAGAAGCACAGGCCGCAGCAGATAAGGCAGCGGCAAACCAAGCAACTGCAGATGCAAAAGCCGCTGAAGATGCAGCCGCCGCACAGGCAGCTGCGGATGCTGAAGCAGCTGCCAAAGCCGATACAGATGCAGAAGCAGCAGCCGACGCGAAGGCCGCAGCAGATGCAGCAAAAGCGGTTGAACCTACACCTGCCATTGATCCAACACCGCCCTTAGACTCCGCACCGGCAGTCGATACCCCACCTGAAGCTGCCGTTGATTCTGCTCCTGCCGCAGCTGGCGACCCTCAAGCTGCACCATCAGTGGACTCGGTACCTGCACCAAGTGTCGATCCAACCCCCGCTCCGGCCGTTGATTCTGTTCCTGCCGCAGCTGGCGACCCTCAAGCTGCACCATTGGTGGACTCGGCACCCGCTCCGACCGTCGATCCAACCCCCGCTCCGGCTGTAGATCCCGTAACTGCGCCAACAGTTGACCCGATCCTTGAAAAACTACCTGACCCGCTACCGGATAACGCAGCCCCCGCATTTGATAGTGCCAAGGAAATTCCAGCCAACGATGGGGACCTACCCGCAGGGCCCACTGCTGAGGAGTTAAAGGCTCAGGCGGATGCCGCAGCGGCTGCCAATGCAGCGGCTGAAGCGGAAGCGCAAAAGCAAGCCGATGCCCAAAAGGTAGTTGACGCTGCCGTTGCAGCCAAGGCCGTGGCAGATGCGGAAACACAAAAGCTGGCGGATGCTGTAAAGGCCGCAACCGACGAGGCTACCAAAAAAGCCGCAGAAGACGCACTCGCCGCTGCCAAAGCTGTCGCCGATCAAGAAGCGGCAAAAATCGCTGACGCACAAAAAATTGCAGACGAAGCCGACATTGCCGCCGCCGCCGCGCAGGCTGATGCCGCAAGCAAAGGCGCAGCACCCCTGACTGAGGCTGCGGCACTTTCAGCCATTGTGCCAATCATCGTTGAATCCGCCAGAGCGGAACCGGAAGGCACGCGCATCACCGCTTTGCCTGCGCCTGTTGTTCAGCCAAATGTTGAAGTTGTGAAAATCATCAACAACAGCACAATTATCAATATCAATAACGTTTACATCGTTGAAACACCCGACGCACCGCGCCTCATTCAAGCCGATGACGATGTCATCGTCGAACAATTGCCACGCGGTCGCACCCGCGAAACGATTGTGCGTCCAAACGGGGTGCAAGTTGTCACTATCCGCAATCGTTTTGGCGATATCATCCAGCGCTCGCGCATTCTGCCGGACGGTCGCGAGGTGTTTTTGGCCTACGCGCCAGAATATGACAGCCAGGAGTATGTCGTTTACCGTGATCCCGGCCTCGATTTGCCGCCTCTGCGGCTTAATGTGCCGATTCGTGACTATATCCTGTCGGTCAGCTTATTTGATGACGGCGTGGACCAAGAGCAGGTTTACTACGACTTCCTTGAAAAGCCGCCAATTGAGCGTGTAACCCGCACTTACTCTGTGGAAGAAGTGAAGCGTTCGGCGCGCGTCCGCGATACTGTTCGCCGCATTGATTTGGATACCATCACCTTTGGTCTTGGCTCTGCCGACATCAAAGACAACCAGATCGAAAAGCTGCAAAGCGTGGCCGATGCAATGTTAAAATTGCTCGATAGAAATCCGGCGGAAACCTTTCTGATTGAAGGTCATACAGATGCAATTGGCTCGGATATTGCCAACTTGGCGCTTTCTGACCGCCGTGCTGCTTCAATAGCCAACGCGCTGACTAATGCCTTTGGCGTGCCGTCAGAAAACATGACGACACAGGGCTATGGCGAGCGTTATTTGAAGGTGAAAACTCTAAAACCAAACGAGTTAAACCGCCGCGTCGCCATCCGCCGTATCACGTCACTGGTCGCGCCTGTTTCGGCCGCGAAGTAAAAGCACAAAATTGCATTAAGGCGGGCCGGAGACATTCCGGCCTTCCTATTTATCGTTGATATGGAAAACATGCAGCAGCCGATGCAGCACCGGCGTCAATATGAGTGCCGCGATACCGAAGAACAGCAGGCCGCAAAATATCGCATAAAGACCGGCAAATATCTTCCCGCCTGTTGTTAATAGTGGGCTGAGCGGCCCCATTCCTGATAATATCATGGCCGAATTGGCAAACGCATCAACCGCACCCATCGCTTCAAACCATTCATAGCCTGCCATGCCCAGCAGCATCGCGCAGATAATGACAATAGTGGCAACGCCAACATTGGTTAAAAGGCGCAAGCGGAATTCCGGGCGCGAGGCCAAAGGTTGATTACTTTTCTCATATTTAAGCATGGCGGACTCTTCCCAACTTCACCTGCTAAATGCTAGAGCACTTCCAAGCTTTATGGAACATCAAGCGGTTAAGGATAGTGCGACAAAACAAAGACTTAGAGCATGAATTTTGAATCTGTCAAAATTCATTTTGCTCTAAGTTTAACGGCCAAACACAATGCAACAAAGAGAAAATCGCATTTTATGAAACGTCTGGAACTCATCGTCGAATCCGTCATCCTTGCATCACGTTGGCTATTAGTGGTGTTTTATCTCGGTCTTGCATTGGCGCTAGCCATATACGCCGTCTCTTTCGGTGGCAAACTGTTTGAATTTGCATCCAAAGCATTTGTGCTGGATGACACCGATATGATTTTGAAAATGCTTGGCCTCATTGACGCGGCACTTATCGCATCGCTCGTAGTCATGGTTATCATTTCCGGCTACGAAAACTTCGTTTCACGCTTTGACGCGGAGGATGAAGTGCATTGGCTGGGCACAATTGATGCAGGCTCTCTTAAAATCAAAGTGGCCTCGACAATTGTCGCGATCTCCTCAATCCATCTTCTGCAAATCTTCCTGAACGTTTCGAAATATACCTACGACAATTTAATGTGGTTCACGCTCATTCATCTTGCGTTTGTGGTATCGGCGGTATTTTTGGCCTACATTGACATGATGACCAACAAGTCAAAAGCAGCAAAGAAAGACAGCTAAAGCCATTCACGCGTCAAACATTGTCTTGCCGAGCTGGGTAACAATCAATTCACCCTTGCGAAAGGTGAACTTAACCGCTTCTTCGCGCGACGAAAATACATCTGCCCGTACAAATTTGTGCTCGCTTACCACGCCGTCAGTCTCTTTGGTAATCGTACCGGCAAGCCGCCATTGCGCGCCATCTTTTACAGGCAGTGCATGAATAACATGACCGTTAAACTCCTGAGTTTCCGGGGCATATGAGCCGCTCGCCCCACTTCTGTTGCGGCCGAATAAACGTGAAAAAAATGACATCAAACGCTCCCTAAAATCCATGCGCCAAAAACCGCGCCTTGGTCTGTTCATCCGGTATGATACAAGCATCATGCCGCCCGAAAATCCAATAGCGGTTTTTCGCAATCCGGTCATATAACCAGTTCTTCAGAAATTGGGGTAGAAATTTTATCGGTGTCATCAGCCGCCAAGGCCAGCCAAGCGCGCGCATCACGGCAACAAAGGCATCCAGTTTCGTGAAAAGTTGCCCGTCAAAAAATACCAAATTCGTTTCATAATCAGCGGGTTTCAAACCGAGTTTCGCATAGGTCGCTTCACCCAAGACACTTTGGGCAATAATGAACGAAAACTTTTGATATTTGTCGTGGCGCAAAATAAATTTGAAAAATCCATCGCAAAGCACGCAATGGCCATCGAAGACGATAACACTGGTTTGAAACAAGTCTGATTTCACGACACCCATACGGTCAGCCTACCACGGCCCTTAACCACCCGCGATAACGCACAATGCGGCCAAAGGGCGCGAGTGAAATATCCACATCAAAATTAAACCGTCCCTTATCGTCAACATATTCGCAAGTCTTGCTTACCGGGAGTAAAAAGTTGGGGATTGGAATTAAGCCAAATAACTTGGCGCCGGTTGCAGGATAGAGCAGCGTGCCGTCCAGCACTTTCAGCGCGATGGTAAAATGCAGCGGGCCGAAGCGTTCAATAACTTCACCGGGATTGCTGCCTTGGCGCAGCACAGAGCTGAACGACTTTCTGCCAAACGTACGCACCCAAATTTCGCGTTCTTCATTGGCATCTAAAGTCACCTCAACAGGTATAGCCTTTTGAGTTTTCGGAAATCCAACCATCCGCGCAATCAACCGTGCCACGAATGTTGCACCGCCATCGACATCCGATTGCCCGGCGAATTTGGTTGGCGACTGGCACGAGTGCAGCACGCGGATTGGCGCTGGCAATATCGCGAAATCGCCGCCCAGCACTCGCAGAAATATTGTTTGTACCATGCGTTCGTGTATTTCCGTCTTCGCGCCGATGCTCGCCAATTGCGCCTCAAGTTCACCGGGTGGAAACAGCGCCAGCGCTGGCCGCGCACCACTTTCCGCCTTGCCTGCCGTCAGGTATCGAAGCGCCAAAATCACGGGCTGCGTTGGTATTTTTGGACCATTGCCGTCAGCGGCGATCAAATCCCATGTTCGCTCAATGGTATGCCCGGCACTGGAAACGCCGCGCATCCGCACCTGCATCCCGCCAACATTGCTACCAAAACCAATGCCAAGGTTAGCGCCATTATAGAATAATTTCGCAAACGGCAGCAATGATGTGAGCAGCCCGTGTTTTACCAGCTTGGATGCCAAGCTTAAGGCATTGTGGAAAAGCCCAATCTCCAAACCTGCGCGAAACAACACGGTTTTCGCACCATAGCGTGCAGGAAACAACGCAACATCCGGCGTATTTACCAGCGCCGCACGACGGTTCGCCACCTTTGGCATCCCGGAAACTCTGAGCGTGATGCGCTTGGTTTCATCCCAGCCATGAACAGTTTCATGCTTGCCATTGCGCCACATAGTGAAAGGCTGGCCCGCTTGGCTTAAAATCGCCTTCATCACCGAAAGACCGCGCGGCGTGCGATTACCGGGAACAATCGCCGTTTCGATTTCATAAATTTCGGACATACCAATTGCCAAACGGTCAGCCACAACGGACGAGATCGCAGGCGTGCTGGAAGCGCCCGAAAGCGCCGTCACATTGTTGGCCTTCGCGAGCGCATCAAGCGTCGTAATCCCGTCAACAAACGCAGGCGCATCAGCAATATCAATATAGTGCGCGCGGGCCTCAATCACCGCCCGCGCAAACCCATAAGGATCATCGCCATAAAGCTGGAACGGCCCTGCCAAATCCAGCACCGCAAACGGCTTCAAATTCAAGAGCGCCGCTTGAACGGCAGCAAGATCATTGCGGTCCAGCACAAACGCCCGCGCGCCAAACTCCCGCTGCAGCGCCGCCTCACCACGCCCCGCGCAGATCACATTGTAGGAGCCATCAGCGATCAAAGCCCGCGCGCAATGCCCGCCAAACAAACCCGTCGCGCCGATGATGAGGATGGTGTGGGGCATCGGGGTGACCTTCATATTTACGACGTGCTTCTAGAGTTTTTATAATTTGTTTGCAGCACATTGTATCAACAAAAAACCCGGCATCACTGCCGGGTTATGTCTCTTAGCTATCCAAGAAACTTCTTAGCTTCCGTGACCTACTCGGATGCTTCAGCTTCCGAAGCGCCTTGGCTTCAATCTGCCTAATACGCTCGCGCGTTACGCTA
>JAYSWX010000142.1:0-6928 GCA_043717855.1 Phyllobacterium sp. | reverse complement strand
AAAGTAAGGCCGAGCGCCACAATTGGGTTATGGAAAATCTTGAGCTTGTGCAAATGGCACATGCCAAAGACAAGCGGCCCGGCGAAATCTCCGGTGGCATGAAACAGCGAGTCGGCATAGCCCGCGCCTTGTCGATGGAACCGAAAGTGCTGCTGTTGGATGAGCCGTTCGGTGCGCTCGACGCGCTCACGCGTGCGCACCTGCAAGATGCGATGATGGATATTCACCTTCGCCTCGGCAATACAATGATAATGATTACCCATGATGTGGATGAGGCCGTACTTCTTTCTGATCGCATCATTATGATGACCAATGGTCCTTCTGCCACTATTGGCGATGTGCTCAGTGTTCCGCTAGCCCGCCCTCGCAGGCGGATCGAGTTAGCGGGCGACCGCACCTATCTTAAGTGCCGAGAGGCAGTCCTCAAATTCCTTTATGAGCGTCACCGCTTTGTGGAAGCGGCGGAGTGAGCACCATGAAACAAAAACTCGTCATCATCGGAAATGGTATGGCGCCGGGCCGTATGCTGGAGCATTTGCTCGAAAAAGCACCGGAGCTTTATGAAATCACTATTTTCAACGCTGAATCGCGCGTAAATTATGATCGCATTATGTTGTCGCCAGTTCTCTCAGGTGAAAAAACATTTGAGGACATCATCATTCATGGTGATGGTTGGTACATCAAGCATGGCATAACGCTCTACAAGGGCCACAAGATTGTTCAAATTGACCGCGAGGCCAAGACTGTAACGTCCGATCATGGTGTCAAAGAAAGCTATGATAAGCTGGTCATCGCCACAGGTTCCTATCCGTTTATCATTCCGGTCCCCGGCCATGATTTGCCGGGCGTTCTGTCCTACCGCGACTTGGATGATGTCAATGCCATGCTGCTCGCCGCACAATCCCGCGCTAAGGCGATTGTGATTGGCGGTGGTTTGCTTGGTCTTGAAGCAGCTGCCGGTCTTAAAGAGCAGGGTATGGACGTGACGGTTATCCACGTCATGCCAACTTTGATGGAGCGCCAGCTTGATGCGTCTGCTGGTTATCTCTTGCAGAAAGCCTTGGAAGATCGCGGCATCAAGGTGATGACCAAGGCCAACACCAAGCAAATCATCGGCGAAAAGCGTGTAGAGGGCTTGGAGCTGGTAGATGGCACAATCATTCCTGCCACACTTATTGTTATGGCGGTTGGCATTCGACCGAGTTCCGCGTTGGCCAAAGAGGCTGGCATCGCTGTCAATCGCGGCATTGTGGTGGATGCAGGTATGCGCACCAGCGATCCGGATATTTATTCGGTCGGCGAATGCGCCGAAGTGAATGGCCAAGTTTATGGCTTGGTAGCCCCGCTTTATGATATGGCAAAAATTGCTGCCTCGCACTTGACCGGCGATGAAACACCACAATTCACGCCAGTAGATACACCTACAAAACTCAAAGTCACCGGCATCGATCTTTATTCACTCGGCGATTTTGCAGAAGGTGATGATCGCGAAGAAATCGTACTGCGCGATGCATCTGCAGGTGTCTATAAACGCCTCATACTCAAGGATAATAAGATTATCGGCACCGTGCTTTATGGTGAAACCACTGATGGCACTTGGTTCAATGATCTGAAGAAAAAGCAAACCGATATCGCGGATATGCGCGATACGCTTATCTTCGGCCAAATGTTTCAGGGAGGAGCCCCCCTGGACCCTACGGCGGCCGTTGCAGCATTAGCAGATGACGCGGAAATCTGTGGCTGCAACGGCGTTTGCAAAGGCACCATCACTGGCGCGATTACATCAAAGGGGCTGACGACGCTTGACGGCGTACGCTCTCATACCAAGGCCTCCGCATCATGCGGTTCCTGCACCGGCCTTGTCGAACAATTGCTCAAAGTCACGCTTGGCGATACGTATAATCCAGCGGCAGTCCAACCCATGTGCCCGTGCACAGATCTCGGCCATGATGACGTGCGCCGCTTGATAGTCGCCAAATCGCTGAAGACAATCCCCGCCGTTATGCAGGAATTACAGTGGAAGACTTCATGCGGCTGCGCCAAATGTCGTCCGGCGCTGAACTACTATCTCGTCTGCGACTTCCCGGGCGAATATCAGGATGATTACCAATCCCGCTTCATCAATGAGCGCGTGCACGCTAATATCCAAAAGGACGGCACTTATTCCGTCGTTCCGCGAATGTGGGGCGGCATGACCACATCCGGCGAACTGCGCGCTATCGCCGATGTGGTGGATAAATTCGCCATCCCGGCAGTAAAATGCACAGGTGGCCAGCGTATCGATTTGCTCGGCGTCAAGAAGGAAGACCTGCTCGATGTCTGGGCGGATTTGAACTCTGCGGGCATGGTGTCCGGCGCTGCCTATGCCAAGGGCTTGCGAACCGTAAAGACCTGCGTTGGGACCGACTGGTGCCGATTTGGCACGCAGGATTCGACGGGTCTTGGCATTCGCATTGAGAAGTTTATGTGGGGATCATGGACGCCTGCCAAGGTGAAAATGGCCGTATCCGGTTGCCCGCGCAATTGTTCGGAAGCCACCTGCAAAGACGTTGGCGTTATTTGCGTCGATAGCGGCTATGACATTCATTTCGGCGGCGCAGCAGGGCTGGATATTCATGGCACGCAAGTGCTTTGCCATGTCGAAACCGAGGATGAAGCGCTGCAAGTTATCGTAGCGCTCACGCAAGCCTATCGAGAGCAGGGCCGCTATCTGGAGCGCATTTATAAATGGATGAAGCGCGTCGGCAAACCGTCAATTAAGGCCAATGTTGTCGATGATATGGGAAAGCGTCAGGCTTATTTTGAGCGCTTTGTGTTCAGTCAAAAATTCGCCCAAGTTGACCCGTGGGCAGAGCGCGTATCAGGCAAAGACAAGCACGAGTTCAAGCCGATGGCCACTCTAACTCTGGAGGCAGCAAAATGAACGCCATGACGAAAAATTGGGTAGCCATTGGCACGATACATGACATCCCGCTGCGTGGTGCGCGCTGCGTGAAAAATGGCGATATGACTATCGCCATTTTCCGCACAGCAGAAAATAGGGTATTCGCTATAGAAGACAAATGCCCGCATAAAAACGGCCCGCTCAGCCAAGGCATCGTACATGACGGCTGCGTCACGTGCCCGCTGCACAATTGGGTGATCTCGCTGGAAACTGGCAGGGCGCAAGGCGCTGACGAGGGTTCAACGCGGACTTTCCCGATACAAATGGATGGCGAGACAATCCTGCTCTCTGTGAGTGCCTGAAATGGCAGCGCAGGCCGGCCAAACAGTTAAGACTACATGCCCTTATTGCGGCGTCGGCTGCGGTGTGCTGGCCACGCCGCAGTTGGATGGGTCCGTGAACATCAAAGGCGATCCCGATCACCCCGCCAACTTCGGGCGACTGTGTTCAAAAGGTTCGGCCTTGGGCGAAACGCTTTCGCTTCATGATCGGTTACTGTATCCGGAAGTGCATAGCCGCAAGACCGGCTGGAACGAAGCGCTGGATTTGGTGACGGAGAAATTCTCCTCCGCCGTTCGCGAGCATGGCCCTGATAGTGTTGCGCTATACGTCTCCGGCCAGTTTTTGACCGAAGATTACTATGTCGCCAACAAGCTGATGAAGGGCTTCATCGGCTCGGCCAATATCGACACCAATTCACGTCTCTGCATGGCTTCCTCTGTTGCGGGACATCGCCGCGCATTTGGCTCTGACACGGTGCCGGGAACTTACGAAGATTTAGAGCTGGCAGACCTGATCGTGCTAACCGGCTCAAATCTAGCATGGTGCCATCCGGTACTTTATCAGCGCATCGCGGCCGCCAAGCTCGCCCGTCCGCATATGAAAATCGTGCTAATCGACCCGCGCCAAACTATGACGGCGGACATCGCCGATTTGCATCTGGCGATTAAGCCCGATGGTGACGTGGCGCTGTTTCTCGGGCTACTTGCACACTTGTCGAAGTCCAATAGTCTCGACACAAGTTACATCGCGCAACACGTCAACGCTATGGATGACGCACTGGCAATCGCGGCTGTGCAGACGCCTGATGATCTTGCTATTGCGACAGGTTTATCCTCTGATCAGACATCTACATTTTTCTCGCTATTCGCCAACACTTCCAAGGCTGTCACAGTTTATAGCCAAGGCGTAAACCAATCCGTTTGTGGAACTGACAAGGTCAACGCCATAATTAATTGCCATCTGGCAACCGGCCGCATTGGCAAGCCCGGCACGGGGCCATTTTCGGTAACCGGCCAACCCAACGCAATGGGTGGCCGGGAGGTGGGTGGCATGGCGAACATGCTGGCCGCGCATATGGATATCGAAAACAACCATCACCGCGACCTGGTTCAGAGCTTCTGGAAATCACCAACAATAGCCACCAAACAAGGCCTCAAGGCCGTGGATATGTTCAAAGCTGTTGCTGATGGACGCATCAAAGCGCTGTGGATTATGGCAACCAATCCGGTTGATTCTATGCCGGATGCTGATGCGGTTAAGGCAGCCATCAGGGCCTGCCCATTCGTTGTAGTATCCGATGTAAGTGACAAGACGGACACCATTCGTCATGCTCATGTAAAGCTCCCCGCTGCGGCTTGGGGCGAGAAGGATGGTACAGTAACCAACTCCGAGCGCCGTATTTCGCGCCAGCGTAGTTTTCTCGATCTGCCGGGCGACGCACGCCCCGACTGGTGGCACCTCGCCGAAGTTGGCAAGCGCATTGGGTTCACCGAGGCATTTTCTTATGACGGGCCCTCAGCGGTCTATGCCGAACACGCAGCGCTTTCCGGCGTTGAAAACCACGGCTCCCGCGACTTTGATATTTCCGTTCATGAGGCAATCGCACCCGCCACTTATGACGCTATGACACCGTTCCAATGGCCAGCTCCGAAGTCAAAAGCAGGCGCGGAAGACACCCGCTTTTTCGCGCAAGGCCAATTCTACACGCCGGATCGGAAAGCCCGCGCTATACCCGTTTCCGCGCCAATCGCGCGCAAATTTGACACTGCATTTCCGCTGACACTCAACACGGGCCGTGTGCGCGATCATTGGCATACCATGACCCGCACAGCCAAAACCGCGCGACTTTCGGCGCATATTGCAGAACCATTTTGCGAAATTCATCCAAGCGATGCGCAGGCTCTAAACATTGCCGACGCCTCAATCGTGAAACTTGCCAGCCCGCACGGCAACATTTTGGTCCGCGCCTTAGTAACCCCGCGCCAGCAAGTCGGCAGCGTTTTCGTGCCTATGCACTGGACAGATCAATTTGCCGCAACGGCACGTGTCGACGCACTCGTTGCGCCAGTCATCGACCCGTTTTCCGGTCAACCCGCGTCGAAAAACGTAGCCGTGTCGCTTCAGCCGTTTGCCGCCAAACAATACGGCTTTGCAGTCTTGGGAAATCGCCCCGATACCTGCGCCGCCGACTATTGGGCACTGGCAAAATCCGAACATGGCTGGCGAATAGAGCTGTCCTTTGGCGAATCACTAATCAATCCGTCCGTCTTTGCCCGCACCCTATTTGGTGCAACAGATACATCAGAACTCATCGCTTACTGCGACGCCAACTCCGGCCAAGAGCGTTTCACCCTGTTTGATGGCGGCAAGCTGCGCGGCGCTCTATTTTTAGGCCCAACCCCCGTCGGCGTTTCCCGCCAAACGGCAGCAGAGGAACTCGGCAAAATCCACAGCGACACCCGCTCGCGGTTTCGCGTTATCGCGGGCAGGGCTGGCGCGGACAGGCCGGACCCGGGAGCCATCGTTTGCTCGTGCTACTCAATAGGCGTCAATCAAATTACCAATGCGATACGCGGGGGCAACTGCCATTCGGTAGAGGCCGTTGGCGAGTCGACAAAAGCTGGCACAAACTGTGGCTCATGCCGCTCCGAAATTCGTGGCATCATTGACGCAACGGTTGCCAGTGTCGCTGCCGAATAGCGCACTTACATTAGTTGCAAGCCCTTGAGACTGGCGTGGCCCTCACGACCAATAATAATATGGTCATGAATTAAAATGCCCAAAGGTTTCGCCGTCTCAACAATCGTGCGCGTCATCTCAACATCCGCGCGCGATGGTGTCGGGTCACCCGATGGATGATTGTGCACTAATATAATTGCGGTCGCTGCCAGTTCCAGTGCGCGCTTCACCACTTCGCGCGGGTAAACCGGAGTGTGGTCAACCGTGCCAGTCTGCTGCACTTCATCGGCAATCAGTACATTTTTCTTGTCGAGAAATAAGATGCGAAATTGCTCACGGGTCTCAAACGCCATGCTTGCCCGGCAATAGCCGATAACTTGTGTCCACGAGCCTAGCACCTCGCGACCTGTGATCTCAGTCTTCATCAGTCTTTGTGAGGCGGCGAACACCAGTTTAAGATCAAGTGCAATAGCCTCGCCAACGCCTGGCACCTCGCAAAGCAAGCTTTCTGCGGCAGCAAATACGCCGCCTAGCGAATGAAACTTTTTAATGAGTGCTTTAGCTATTGGCTTGGTATCCGCACGAAGTATGGTGCGGAATAATATCATTTCCAAAAGTTCGTAATCAGCCAAGCCAGCGTCGCCTGCGATTTTGAACCGGGAACGTAGACGCGTTCGATGGCCCGCGAGGTCATCATTCAGGCTTGCCGCCGCCGCGCTGGTGGACGCAATTGAAAAACCGGCGTCCTGCCTCTGGCGCGCCTCGTCAAATCCGTCTCGTGATAAATTGTCGTTCTTATTCATACTTCACCCTGCGGGTGTGAAGTTAGAACGAAATTCCCGGATGGTCGAGGCCTTTTGGTGAAGTTGTGAAAATTTCGCACCCTTGGGATGTAACGCCCACTGTATGCTCATATTGCGCCGATAAGGAACGGTCGCGTGTTACTGCTGTCCAGCCGTCGGCCAGCACTTTCACATGCGGGCGGCCAAGATTTATCATCGGCTCAATAGTGAAAATCATGCC
>JAYSWX010000141.1:0-18084 GCA_043717855.1 Phyllobacterium sp. | reverse complement strand
ACAAGCGAATCAACTGATGTGATAAGAAAGCCCTTATCGGCCAGCTCATCGTTGAGTTCGCCGTAAAAAGCATCATCTTGGCCGATCAGTTTGCCGGTATTGGGATCAATGATCCCTCTAGGCTGAGGCGCGACGAGTGTCGAAGAATTATCGATCAATCCCATTCTAGGGCTCCCTTCTTCCACTCATAGATAAAGCCGATGGTCAAAACGGCAAGGAACACCATCATTGACCAGAAACCAAACATACCAATTTTTGCGAATGAAACCGCCCACGGGAAGAGGAAAGCCACTTCAAGATCGAAAATAATGAACAAAATTGACACTAAATAGAAGCGAATATCGAATTTCATACGGGCATCATCAAAAGCATTGAAGCCGCATTCATATGCGGAAAGCTTCTCTGGATCTGGAGCACGATAGGCGACCAAAAATGGCGCAACAGTCAATGCCAAACCGATAACGAGTGCTACGCCAATAAATATGACGATGGGCAAATAGGATAATAATAGTTGGTTCATACGATACCCGCCAAGCATACTTTGCCAAACTTGTGCGTTCTGAACGATATCAGAACCACAATTCGGCGATACTAGCAGTTGGACATGGGGTCAAGGACCACGCACCAACGCATATTTGAATTAGCGCCTTACGGGCTATGAAGCAAGTGCAGCATGGGTTTGGCGGGCCAGAATACGGCAAAAATATGCGCGGCAAACTGTCCGCACAAAATGGATTAATAAAATCACATAACAGTTTCAAAGGAAAGGGAAATGGCGCGAGTGACGGGACTCGAACCCGCGACCTCCAGCGTGACAGGCGGGCGCTCTAACCAACTGAGCTACACTCGCACATTTCCATGTCCGTTCAGCAAGCTGACCGGCATGAGCGCTCGTTTAGGGGGTTCATCTTTTGGTGTCAAGCACACAATGGGCATTTCTAGCCTAATTGGATTACAATCCGGCTATATATTTAACTCAAATCCCTCCATTGAAAAATCTCGTATTTTCCTCGAAGAAAAGTGATGTCAGGGCTTGCACTATAACAAGGATAGCCTTAGACACCGCCTCACCAGCGGCAAGCATGGGCGATTAGCTCAGTTGGTAGAGCGCTTCGTTTACACCGAAGATGTCGGCGGTTCGAGTCCGTCATCGCCCACCATGCACCCTTTCATGATTTTTAGACTTTAGTAGGCGCTAATTAGAAGCGAGCGATTATGTCAGATCTCCCCGGTCGGGAATCGAACGCAAATCGCCCGAGATGCGTACGGAAACCGCACAGGAACCATACGCCGCGCGCACGAAAACCGCACAGAACGCATGTGCGACGTGCTCGAAGATCATCTGAGATGCGAACAGAAACGGCGCAGAGTCGTTTTTATCGTGCGCCGCATTTTTATTTTTAGTTCGAACGATAGAATCAGGCGGCAGCATTGGTGACTTGTCGCTGCGAACCCAGACCCTCGATGCTGAGTTCCATTACGTCGCCCGCCTTCAAATAGTGCGGTGGCTTTTGGCCCATGCCGACGCCGGGAGGCGTGCCCGTGGAGATGATGTCGCCGGGATGGAGACTCATAAATTTTGACAAGTAAGCGACGAGGAATTTGACGCCGTAAACCATCGTGGCGGTTGAACCGTTCTGGTAGCGGTTGCCGTTGACTTCGAGCCACATTTTTAAGTTCTGCGGATCAGCAATTTCATCTTTGGTTACCAGCCAAGGTCCGGTTGGGCCGAAGGTGTCGGCGGACTTGCCCTTGGTCCATTGGCCGGAGTGTTCGATTTGAAATTCGCGCTCGGACAAATCATTGATGACGCAGAAACCGGCGACATGGTCCATGGCGTTTTCTTCCGTTACATATTTGGCCTTGCTGCCGATGATGACGCCGAGTTCAACTTCCCAATCCGACTTTACCGAATTGCGCGGGATTTCTACATCATCATTGGGACCGACGATGGCGGAGGTTGCCTTCATGAAAATGACAGGTTCGGGCGGAACCGCCATGCCTGATTCGGCGGCGTGATCGGCGTAGTTGAGGCCGATGCAGATGAACTTGCCTGTGCGCGCGACACAAGGGCCGAGGCGCGGATTGCCCTCGACCAGCGGCAGGTCATCGAGCGTCAATTTAGAAATGCGCGCAAGTCCGGCGGGCGAAATTGCCTCGCCGCCAATATCAGTCACATGAGCGGAGAGATCGCGGATCCGCCCTGCATTATCGAGAACTCCTGGCTTTTCAGAACCGGCACTACCGTAACGAACGAGTTTCATTCAAAATCCTCAAATGTCTAAAATCAAAGCGCCCAGCCTCCATCAATAATGGTGGCTTGGCCAGTGGTATAAAGTGCGGTTGCCAAATATACAGCGAGATCCGCAATTTCTTCCGGCTTACCGAGGCGGCCCATTGGCTGGCGGGCAACGAAGGCTTTCATAGCAGCATCATAGTCGCCTGTGGCGCGCAAACGGTCATCCAGCGACGGGCTTTCGACTGTGCCGGGACAGATCGCATTGCAGCGGATGCCCTTAGTTACATAATCAGCGGCGACCGATTTTGTGAGGCCGATTACGGCGGCCTTGGTAAGCGAATAGACAAAGCGGTTTGGCACGCCTTTGAGCGACGAGGCGACCGACGCCATATTGATGATGCAGCCGTCGCCGCGTTCCAACATGCCGGGGAGAACGGCGCGAATAGTACGCACCATGGAGCGGATATTCAAATCGACGGCGAAATCAAAATCCTTGTCGCTTGCCTCAAGAATAGACCCGGCGTGGACGAAACCCGCGCAATTGAACAGCACATCGACCGCACCAATTTCGGCGACCAGCGCGTTGACGGCGTTGGTATCAAGCACGTCCAAGCGCTTGGCGGTTATCCCTTGCACGCTGCCCAGTGTTTCCAGCGTGGCGTCATTGATGTCCGTACCGATGACGTGCGCGCCCTCTGCGGCAAACGCAAGCGCGGTGGCGCGGCCAATGCCCTGCCCCGCCGCTGTGATGAGAACAGTCTTGCCTTTGAGCGATTGAGTCATTTCAAAGTCCTTTTGCGATAAAATGTATGCCGAGCTGACAATTTAGTTCTTCTCCCGGATTTGAAAAAATCGAAGATACCGCGTTCGCAACATTGCTGCTTGTGGAGCAAGACTATGATTTGCGCTCGTGCGCGGCAAGATAGACCGGATAAATTAATGCTGGTGTTTTTGCTATCCGCCAACAAATGTTCGACCGGATGAGACTATCGCTCCATCCGGTGGTTAGTTTTAACGCGTTACTACTTCTTCGCGGTAGGCTTGCCAGCGGCATCAAAGCAATGAACCTTGCCCGCCATTGGCGACAGGTGGATTGTATCGCCAACTTTGTATTTGCTGGTGCCGTTCAAGCGGACGATCATTGGTTCAGCTGTTCCCATTTCCACGAAAACGTAGCTGTCCGAACCTAGGTTTTCCGTATGGATAACCTCGCCCGACCAAGTGCCATTTTTCTCAACAACATCCATATGTTCGGATCTGATACCGATGGTCTTTGCACCAAAGGCATCCGCATATTTTCCGTCGAGGAAGTTCATCTTTGGCGAACCAATGAAGCCTGCCACGAACAGCGATTGTGGATTGTCGTATAGTTCCAATGGTGTTCCTACCTGCTCAACAAGCCCATCACGCAACACGCAAATACGGTCTGCCAGCGTCATGGCCTCGACTTGATCGTGCGTTACATAAATCATCGTGGCGTTCATGGAATGATGCAGCTTGGCAATTTCAAGGCGCGTTGCCACACGCAGCGCGGCATCAAGGTTGGAGAGCGGCTCATCAAACAGGAACACTTTAGGATCGCGCACAATGGCACGCCCGATGGCAACACGCTGGCGTTGTCCGCCGGAGAGCTGCTTTGGCAGGCGCTCCAGATATGGCTTTAGTTGCAGCATTTCAGCGGCATTTTCGACGCGCTTGCGAATTTCCTCCGGCGAGGATTTGGCAAGCTGCATACCGAACGCCATGTTGTCATACACGGTCATGTGCGGATAAAGCGCATATGATTGGAACACCATGGCGATGCCGCGCTTGGACGGGGCAAGCGAATTTACCACTGTGTTATCAAACGACATTGTGCCGCTGGTGATGTCTTCAAGGCCTGCAATCAACCGCAGCAGTGTGGACTTGCCACAGCCTGACGGGCCGACAAAAACCATGAACTCACCGGACTTAACATCCAAGTCCACGCCCTTGATAACATCAACAGCACCGAAGGATTTTTTGACATTTTGAAGTTGAATATTTGCCATTGTGAATACACCTTAGCCTTTCACGCAACCGGCCGTGAGACCCGCTACAATTTTTTTCTGGAAGATAAGAACAAGGATGATGAGCGGGATAGTCACGATAACTGAGGCCGCCATGATGAGGCCCCATGGCACCTCATGCTCGCCCGCACCGGAAAGTAGCGCAATGGCAACCGGAACGGTTCTTGTCTCGTTGGACGAGGTGAAGGTGAGCGCAAACAAGAACTCATTCCATGCGCCGATGAAGGCGAGAAGCCCGGTGGTGACCAAGGCAGGCCACATCAACGGGAGGAACACGCGGCGGATTATGATCCACGGTGTCGCGCCATCAATAATGGCAGCCTCTTCAATCTCAATCGGCAAATCACGCATGAACGTGGTGAGCACCCAGACAGTGAAGGGTAGCGTAAAGATTGTGTAGGAGAAAATCAGCGCCCACGGTGTGTTATAAATGCCAAGAAAGCGGATAAGTTCAAAAAGGCCAGCCAGAACGGCAATTTGCGGGAACATAGATACCGCCAAGATAGTCATAAGCATTAACGAGCGGCCCCGGAAGCGCACGCGCGACAGTGCATAGGCTGCCGTAACAGCGACGAACAAGGCGAGCATTACCGTGAGTGAGGCGACCAAAACAGAATTGCCAAAGTTACGAATAAACGTGCCGTTGCCTTTGAAAAGGACGTCATTGTAATTTTGCAACGAAACCGATGTTGGAAAATAATCAATCTCGAACAAGGCGCTGCCGGTCTTCAAACTGGTGACTATGGCGTAGTAAAATGGAAACAGCGCTTGAACGACAATCACAACAACCAGCGCGTAGAACGCCGTGGTCTTGATGTACCTCCAAAGATTATCTTGAGTTATCATCGGTCATCTCCCGAAAGGTTCACTTTGCCGAGCCAGATGTACAGTGTCACCATCATTATCAGGAATAGGAACAAGAGCGTGGATTCGGCGGATCCATAAGCAAATTTATCAAAATCAAATAAGTTCTCTCGAGAAATTACCGACATGGTTTTTGTTTGAGAACTGTTCGGGGTTAGGACGTAAATCAGATCAAAGATGCGCATGGCATCCATCAGGCGGAAGATTACCGCCACCATAACAGCAGGCTTTACCAGCGGCAGTGTAATTTTAAAGAACACCTTTACCGGATGTACGCCATCAATCTTTGCGGCCTCATAAACATCGCCCGGCACCATTTGTAGACCTGCAAGCATGAGCAGCGCCATGAAGGGAACAGTCTTCCAAATATCAACCATCAAAACCGCGATCATCGAATAGTTGGCATCCGCAGCCCAAGCAATTTTGGAGGAGATAATGCCCAAATTCAAAAGCATGTCATTGATGATGCCAAGCTGATCGTTGAGCATCCAGGCCCACATTTTTGCCGATACGATCGTTGGGATTGCCCACGGCACCAAAATGGCGGCACGAACAATGCCACGGCCTTTGAACTCAGCGTTTAGTACAAGCGCAACGATCATGCCGATGATAGTTTCAAGGGTGACGGAAACGACGCCAAAGCGCACGGTGTTCCAGACGGCATTCCACCAGGCCTTATCGGCAAGAACGCCGGTATAAATACGCTTGCCACTTGGCAGGTCGATCCAGCTTAAATAGTTCTTGAAGCCTACCCATTTGGCCTCATAAAGATGGACAAGCGAGGCGTCGGTGAAGCTGAAATAAATGGAACGGCAGAGCGGCCAGCCTGCGACAATGGCCAGTGCAATCATCATGGGGACCAAAAACCACATCGCAGCGCGGACGCGCTCAGACTGCAGGTCTGACTTTTTCGGCACTTTAATATTTGGAGTATTAGAAATAGCCGTCATAGGTCACCCTCCCCGGTAAAGCCCACAAACTCCCAGAAACTCCGGTGAAACGCGACCGGACGACCGGAAAATTTCAATTTTTGGATATCTTGTTAGAGCAACAGCGGGCGGCTGCACTTGCCGTCGCCCGCTGTATTCTGGAGGTTACAAGAGGTGTAAGTTTACCAGCCTGCACCCTTGAGCTCTGTAAGCTTGGCTTCAAGCACTGCAAGATTATCCGCTGATGTGCCGCTGCCGGACAATGTGTCATGCACCGCTGACCAGAACAGCGAGGAAACTTCGTTGTACTTGCTCTTGGTCGGGGCAGAGGGGCGCGGCACTGCATTTTGGAAGATTGCCTTCCACTTTACGATAACCGGCTGCTTGGTAGCCACATCTGCATCATCATAAACAGCTTCGATTGTTGGCAGATGGCTCTGCTCCAATGCGTTGGCTTTTTGCGTTTCAGCCGATGTCAGGAACATTACAAGCTTTGTGGCTTCTTCAGCGTTCTTGGAGTATTTTGAAACCGCCAAGTTCCAGCCGCCGAGAGTGGCCGCAGAACCGCCGCCTTCGCCGCCTGATGGCAATGGCACTACGTCAAACAAATCCTTGACCTTGGAATCCGCACCGTTACCGAGAGCGAATGCATACGGCCAATTGCGCATGAACACGGAATTTCCGAGCTGCCACACACCACGGGATTCTTCTTCCTGATAGGCTAGAACACCCTGTGGCGAGATTGTGCCAATCCAGCTTTTTGCACGGTCAAGCGCCGCAGCGGCCTTAGGATTATTGATAGAGATGCTGCCATCAGCTTCGACGATCTGTCCGCCGCCATTTGACTTAACCCATTCAAGTGCATCGCATGTCAGGCCTTCGTAAGCATTGCCTTGGAACACAAAGCCCTGAAGGTCGGCATTCTTTTCGCCATCCATTACGATCTTAGCAGAGGCTGCCATCTCATCCCATGTCTTTGGCGCTTCGAGCTTATACTTGGCAAGTAAATCCTTGCGGAAATACAAGGCAGGCGCATCAGTGAAGTAAGGCATGGCAACAAGCTTGCCGTTCACAGTTTGCGATTCAACGATGGAAGGAAAATGGGAAGCTGCAACGTCCTTGGCGGCAGCTGTCAGATCAACAAATTGATCGGCAAGCTGAGGCGCCCAAATGACGTCTGTCATATAAACGTCGATATCAGTGTTACCAGCCGCGAGCCACAGCTTATACTGGCCGAACTGGTCAGTCGTGGACGAAGGCATCGGGACGATGGTTACTTTATCGCCGGATGTTGCGGCAAATTTGTCAATCTGCGCCTGCATGAATGCCAAATCATTGCCGGTTGCACCCGATACGATTGACAAATCAGCCGCGCTGGCAAGGCCGGACACCAGCATTGAGCCGGTGAAAAGGCTAGCGATTACGGACTTAAGTTTCATGTGAATACCTCCCAGTATTGCGCTGCTGCGGATACCAAAGCCGGAAAGTTGCAACATGCCCTTCACGGGCCTTTCTCGACACAAACGCACTTCGAACAAAATCTTCTAATTGAATTAGGTTTTTGAAAGCGCTTTCAATTATTAAGAAACATTGCACTCTTAAAGTCAAGCTGCTAATTTATGCTTTTTCAAAACGTCAAAAATTTGCGACGGGAATGAAGTCGATCAAATCATTTAAAATATAAAAATCAATGCCTTAGAAAACACAAGAAATCCGCCATTTAAACGACCCGCGACTGCGGCGGAACTTCTTGGCCTTTCAGCCCCTTTGTATTTGATAGCGCTTTAGATGTTTACATTAACACCTCGCTCGCAGTATTCGTATGACGCCCATTTTTGTACAAATCCGGCGGCGCTGACAAGAGCGGGTCAATTTTGCGGGTGGCGGGGGGAGCCGCATTCATCGATATGAACTTGAAAGAATTTTCACGAAAGTTGGGTCTGTCGCAAACGACTGTAAGTCGGGCGCTAAGTGGCTACCCGGAGGTCAAGGCAGAAACACGCGAGCGCATTGCTGCAGCGGCAATTCAGTACGGCTACCATCCAAATCGCGCGGCCATTGGCCTTGCAACGGGGCGCGCCGGTGCTATCGGAATTGTCTTTCGCGGTGGATCAGAATTCGGTCCGCATACCAGCGAGTTCATGGGCGGCCTTGGAACCCAACTCGAGCGGGATGGCATCGATATGTTACTGTCAACAGTTGACGGGATTGAGGCGGAAATGCAAACCTATCGGCGGCTTGCCGCTAGTAAAAGGGTAGATGCAGTGTTGGTTCACTCACCCACGATGGAAGACGAGCGCATCCCGTTTCTAACACAGTTGGGTCTTCCTTTTATCCTTCACGGTCGCACAAAATCGAGCGAGCCGTTTCATTTTCTTGATATCGACAATTTTGGCGCGATTCACCAGGCGACAAGCTATCTGGCGGAGCTCGGCCATAGGCGCATTGCCTTTATAAACGGGTTTAGAGGGCGCAGTTTTGCGGAGCACCGCGACCAAGGATTCCGGCAAGCGCATAAAGAACGAGATATGCCCGTTTACGAAAATCTTTTGGGCAACGGCGAGTTTACCGATGAAATGGGGTTTCGCCTGATGAATAGTTTTCTCTCTTTGCCGCAACGCCCGAGTGCAGTCATTGCGGGCTCGATGATGTCCGCACTTGGAGCCATGCGTGCCGTGCGCACGGCGGGCCTAAAGCTTGGTAAAGATGTATCGTTATTGGCGCATGACGACGTGTTTTCGTACATCAACGCGGACAATATGGTACCGACACTTTCCACCACACGCTCATCTATTCGCTCGGCAGGTGCACGCATTGGCGAGATGATGCTACAAATATTATCGGGCAAGGAAATGCGAAAATTTGAAGAAGTGTGGCCGGTGGAATTGGTTATACGCGAATCAACTGGACCTGCCCCGACAAATGCTTAATTTTTTTGATAATCAGGCACTCAATTCCCGGCGTTGATGTTCTGCAAGCATTGCCAGATCCAAAACTTTTTGGATGTTGGCAGCATGACGGAAAGCAGGCTCGGCGTTGTTTCCTGTGCGGACAGCCTCGACAAACCGATCATAATTTGTGGGCACTACGCCTGCATCAATTTCATGCCAAGTGCCGGTTTCGATATCCGCACCAGTGCAGGCACGCAGTGTTGAGCCTTCCGTGGTGTGACGCACTTCAAGCCCGCCTTTCTCGCCATACATGCGCAACTTAAGCTCGTTCAAATGGCCAGTTGCCCAGCGACTGGAATGAACAACGCCGAGCGCGCCATTTGAGAAATCGACCGCCATTGTGAAACTATCGTTGGCATCCAAATCATATTCGCCAATTTTGTTGCCCGGCGCTTTATCAAACGCTTTCAGGCGACAGAAGACGTGGTCAACCTCCAGACCGGAGCCGTAACCTGCAAAATCCAGAATATGGATACCAACGTCACCCAATGTACCGTTAGAGCCATGTTTTTTAGAAAGACGCCAAAGCCATTGCGACTCAGTGCGCCAGTCGCCCCACGCTTTGGAAACCAGCCAACTTTGCAAATATGATGCTTCTATGTGGCGGATGGTACCGATCTCGCCAGCAAGCACCATTTCGCGCGCCTTTTGCAGCGGTGCAACGTTGCGATATGTCAGGTTCACCATGTTGATAACGCCGGCCTTTTCGGCTGCCTCAGTCATCTCCAACGCTTTGGCATAATTTTCTGCGAGCGGCTTTTCGCACAGGACATGCTTGCCTGCTTTGAGTAACGCCATTGTCGTTGGGTGGTGGATTTTATCGGGTGTCACATTGGTGGCCGCATCAAACTGGCCCCACGCAATGGCGGCATCCAGCGAAGTAAAGCGATTAGGGATGTTGTGCTTATCTGCGAAAGCGTCGACGCGGCTTTGGTCAACATCCACGCCCGCAATCAGTTCGACGCCGTCTATTTTCGTAAAATGTTCGGCATGGTGATTGGCCATGCCGCCGGTTCCCAATATCAACAAACGCATTGAATATTCCTCCACGAACAGCACCACCATGGCCTTTAGGCACGCCGATTACTGACCTTATTTGTAGCCAGCCTCGCCAGCTTCATGCAGCTTGCCACCGCGCTCGACCAAGGGCTCAAGAGAATTTTCAACCGGCACATTTGGCGCGTCGTGAATAGCTTTCTGGGCACCTACCGGGTTGTGCGCCCACTTTACTGAATTGCGCAGAACCTTTTTGACATTTTCATCATGATAGGTCGGATAGGTTTCATGGCCGGGCCGAAAATAAAAAATATTGCCTGCACCGCGACGATAGGTGACACCTGAGCGAAACACTTCACCGCCTTGAAACCATGAAATAAATATGGTTTCTAGCGGCTCCGGGACAGCAAACTGCTCACCATACATTTCCTCATATTCCAGCTCGAAATAGTCACCCAAACCCACGGCGATAGGATGGCGCGGGTTGATAACCCAGAGGCGTTCACGCTCACCCGCTTCGCGCCATTTCAGGCTACACGGTGTGCCCATAAGCTTTTTGAAAATCTTTGAATAGTGACCTGAATGTAAAACGATAAGGCCCATGCCTTCCCATACCCGCTTTGCAATGCGCTCAACGATGGTATCCTCTACGGCGCCATGGTCCTTGTGGCCCCACCATACTAAAACGTCAGTTTCTGCGAGGCGCGCCTCTGACAAGCCATGCTCCGGTTCTTGCAGCGTTGCGACGGTTGCGCAGATCGCCTCGTCTTCATTCAGCGCGTTCGCGATGGTCTGATGCATGGTCAGCGGATACAAATCCGCGACGACCTTGTTGATGCGCTCATGGATGTTTTCACCCCATACGATAGTGCGGATTGCCATTTTTGCGTATCCATCGGTGTAGCAAACGGAGAAAATATCCGTGTCGCGTTTGAATTTGAAAGCGGTTTCAAATTGAAAGTTAGACCTTGTGTCATAATTCTGCAAGGGGCAATTTACGGGTGATGCTGACGGCGAGATGTAGTTGGAAGCACTCGGCTATTAATCGGGAGTTGCTGGCAGCCTAGTTAGCTTTCGCCAATAATAATCCAATCCGCTGCTTTTCGGATGCGTCAAATTCCAGTTGCAAACTATTGTGCTTTTTTTGCACTTTCGCGATCGTCAGCTTCACTTGGCGATAGAGTTCATCACAGTTTTTCTGCGCTGGAATTTTCTTAACAGCCGCGCCCATCACAATAGCAGCAGCCTCGGCGATACGAACGTGGGTTTTTTCATGGAGGACCGCGTATTCAGCGTAATTGTCGAACCCCGCACGTAAATCCGGTGATGCCTGTGACCGATCCTTCCATCGCGGTAAGATTATATTTGCCTTCACCTTAAAGCTCGCGTTGCCGACGGCGCAGCCGAACTCAGTTTCCGTCGTCGTTATTTCTATTGGTAATATTTGTAATTCAGTTGCTGCGAATGCGTGGCCACCCATAGGGCCCAACTGGCTAATGCTGCGATCAAGGGCACGATCATCGTTTCCCTCAATGTCATAATAGCCTGTTGTAACGCCCGGACTGGTTGCGCAGCCAGTCATTGCAAGAGCGTAAAATAGAAGGGCAGCTCTGCGTATCATTATCGCCTTATCCTGTTTTCACTCGCTGCATTGAGGGCCCGTCATTCCGATGGAATTAGAACCGCGCATTTAGAGTAGTTATTCAATTAAACGCACCCAATACGCTGCTCCAACGCTTTGTTTTGTCGCATCATTCTTTCGAAAAAACCGCACTCTTTTTTGCGTGACTTCGTAGGCGATAAATGTGGACCAAAATTGTCGTGCTACCCGATTTCATTAACAAAAAAAGGGCCGGGATTATCCCGCCCCTTGTTGTGGTTTGATAAGCTACATTTAATGCGCAACCGTGGAGACTATGTCTTCGGCCAGCGCAACAATGGGCGTCGCCGGCTCGGTCCACTCAATGGCTACCGGCATCCGCACAAGTGCATGTTTCAGCACATCATTGACGTGGGCGACAGGTACAATTTCCATACCATTCTTCACATTATCAGGGATTTCTGCCAGATCCTTAGCGTTTTCTTCCGGTATGAGCACTTTCTTGATGCCACCACGCAGCGCAGCAAGTAGCTTTTCCTTCAGTCCGCCAATTGGCAACACCCTGCCCCGCAACGTAACTTCGCCAGTCATTGCGATGTCCGCACGGATCGGAATGCCTGTCAGTACCGAGACGATTGCCGTAGTCATGGCAATACCGGCGGATGGGCCATCCTTTGGCGTAGCGCCTTCCGGCACGTGAACGTGGATATCGCGCTTGTCAAACAGCGGAGGCTCGAGGCCGAAATCCAGTGCCCGTGAGCGGACATAAGATGCCGCTGCTGAGATGGACTCTTTCATCACATCGCGCAGATTGCCCGTGACCGTCATACGGCCCTTACCGGGCATCATAACACTTTCGATGGTGAGCAATTCACCGCCAACTTCCGTCCACGCAAGACCTGTAACAACACCGATTTGATCCTCGGTTTCTGCTGAACCAAAGCGATATTTATGCACGCCCAAATAATCGGAGATGTTGGCAGCGGTCACTTTGACCGACTTCTTCTTCGATTTCATGATTTCAGTCACGGCTTTGCGGGCCAGGGTCATCAATTCACGCTCGAGCGAGCGCACACCGGCTTCGCGCGTGTATAGCTGGACTATGGCCTGTAAAGCATCATCAGATACCGAGAATTCCTTCGGCAGTAGCGCGTGGTCGGCGATTGCTTTGGGTAGCAAATGCCGCTTGGCAATCTCTATCTTTTCGTCTTCAGTGTAACCGGCAAGACGAATTATCTCCATGCGATCCATCAATGCCGGTGGAATGTTTAGTGTATTTGCAGTTGTTACGAACATCACATCCGAGAGGTTATACTCGACCTCTAGATAGTGATCCATGAACGCGTGGTTCTGCTCCGGATCCAACACTTCAAGCAATGCGGATGATGGATCGCCACGGAAATCCTGGCCAAGCTTGTCGATTTCATCGAGCAAGAACAGCGGATTGCTCTTCTTGGCTTTCTTCATCGACTGGATAACTTTGCCCGGCATGGACCCAATATAAGTGCGGCGATGGCCACGAATTTCGGCCTCATCACGCACGCCGCCAAGCGCCATACGCACATATTCGCGGCCCGTGGCCTTGGCGATGGATTTGGCAAGCGAAGTTTTGCCGACGCCGGGAGGTCCAACGAGGCACAAGATTGGCCCCTTTAGCTTCGCCGTGCGTGCCTGCACTGCCAAATATTCGACAATGCGGTCTTTGACCTTTTCAAGCGCATAATGATCCGCATCGAGCACGCCTTGCGCGAAGCCCAAGTCAGTCTTTATTTTGGAACGGCGCGACCATGGCAGCGATAATATCCAATCAAGATAATTTCGCACCACCGTGGCTTCGGCAGCCATCGGGCTCATCTGACGCAGCTTCTTCAACTCGCCATTTGCCTTATCGCGGGCCTCTTTGGTGAGTTTAGTCTTTTTGATGCGGTCTTCCAGTTCAGCGGCCTCGTCGCGGCCGTCCTCTCCGTCGCCAAGTTCCTTCTGAATCGCCTTCATTTGTTCATTTAGATAGTATTCGCGCTGGGTCTTCTCCATCTGGCGCTTGACGCGCGAGCGAATGCGCTTCTCGACTTGAAGCACAGAAATTTCCGACTCCATAAAGCCCATAGCTTTTTCAAGTCGTGCTTTAACGCTGAGCGTGGCGAGCATTTCCTGTTTCTCGGAAATCTTGATTGCCAAATGCGAGGCAACAGTATCGGCGAGCTTTGAATAATCTTCTATCTGGCTTGTAGCCGCCACGACTTCTGGCGAAACTTTCTTGTTCAGTTTCACGTAGCTTTCAAAATCCGTAACAACTGAGCGAGCGAGCGCTTCGATCTCAACCTTATCTTCGTCTGGCTCAGCAAGAATTTTTACGTTGGCCTCATGGAATGCGCCACGATCCGTGAAATCTGTGATCTCTGCACGCACTACGCCTTCGACAAGTACCTTTACCGTACCATCCGGCAACTTCAAAAGTTGCAACACGTTTGCGAGCGTGCCAACGCGGTAAATCGCATCGACGCTAGGATCATCATCAGTAGCGCTTAATTGTGTCACAAGCAAAATCTGCTTGTCGGCGTTCATAACGTCCTCCAATGCCTTGATGGATTTTTCACGACCCACAAACAGCGGAACAATCATATTTGGGAAGACAACAATATCGCGCAATGGCAGAACCGCATGAAGCCCGTTCTCGCCTTTGCCAAAAGTCTTCTTGTCACTTGTCATAGCATTACCTTTCTTCGGCATTTACCGAACGAACCTTAAACCCACCGCCACAACAGGCCGATGGATTAAGTTCATAAACTGTATCTGGCGTGACACGCGCGCCACTTCAAGCCACCTAACAAACAATACACATTGGAACTATAAAGTAATTTAGGAATCATGCAGTAATTTGAGCCACAAGGCGACTGGTTGCAAGGAAAAGCGTTCAAAATGCAAAAAGCGCAGCCTATTGCCGCGCTTCTCGTCGTTTTCTGTCTTGATTACAACGCTCAGGCGCTTACCGAAGTCTTTTCATCTTTGCGATCCGCATAAATGTAAAGCGGACGGGCATTGCCGTTCACAACTTCATCCGAGATCACTACTTCAGAAACACCTTCAAGCGTTGGCAAATCAAACATCGTGTCAAGCAAGATGTTTTCCATAATTGAACGCAAGCCGCGTGCACCTGTTTTACGCTCAATGGCGCGCTTGGCGATGGCCGATAGGGCAGACTCGTGGAATGTCAGCTCAACATTTTCCATTTCAAACAAGCGTTGATATTGTTTTACCAGTGCGTTCTTCGGCTCAATAAGAATGGTTATCAGCGCGGGCTCGTCCAAGTCCTCAAGCGTTGCCAAGATTGGCAGACGACCAACAAACTCAGGAATCAGACCGAAGCGTAGCAAATCCTCCGGCTCAACCATGCGGAAGAGCTCACCGGTTTTGCGATCTTCCGGCGAAGCAACATTGGCAGCAAATCCGATGGACGTTTTACGGCCACGCTCTGATATAATCCGGTCAAGGCCAGCAAAGGCGCCGCCGCAGATGAAAAGAATGTTAGAGGTGTCCACCTGCAAAAACTCTTGCTGCGGGTGCTTGCGGCCACCTTGCGGAGGAACGGAAGCAACTGTACCTTCCATAATTTTCAACAATGCCTGTTGCACTCCCTCGCCCGAAACGTCGCGGGTGATAGATGGATTGTCAGACTTACGTGAAATTTTGTCGATTTCGTCGATATAGACGATGCCGCGCTGCGCCCGCTCAACGTTGTAGTCGGCGGCCTGCAACAATTTCAGAATTATGTTTTCAACGTCTTCACCAACATAACCAGCTTCGGTCAGTGTGGTCGCATCGGACATTGTGAATGGAACATCGATGATGCGGGCAAGGGTTTGAGCAAGCAGCGTTTTGCCGCAGCCGGTAGGCCCGATCAGCAGAATGTTCGACTTTGCCAGTTCTACATCATTGTTTTTTGTTGCGTGGGCTAGGCGCTTGTAATGATTGTGAACCGCGACAGACAGCACCTTTTTAGCGTGGCGCTGGCCAATCACATAATCATCCAAAACTTTGATGATATCCTGCGGTGTCGGCACGCCTTCACGGGACTTCACCATCGAGGTTTTGTTTTCCTCGCGGATAATATCCATGCACAGTTCGACGCATTCATCACAGATGAATACAGTCGGCCCTGCAATCAACTTGCGGACCTCGTGTTGGCTTTTGCCGCAAAAGGAGCAGTATAGCGTATTCTTTGAATCGCCGCCGCCGTTTACTTTGCTCATCCGTTTTCCCTTTCAGCGCGGATCAAAATTGCCGCTTTGCTGGTTCCGGTCGTTATTTGGTATACCGCCCCTGCCCGTTTCGCACAAGATTTGGGATGATGCTCCGGTATTTAGGTTACTAACCAATTCGCGCAACCTCAAAAACTTGCAAGAATTCAAAATTTAACCCGAATAAACTCAAAAACAGCTTAATAAACTTCGAATTTTAGTCGAATATCGAGAAAAATATCACTTAGAACTGCCCGGACACCAACAGTTGACGACGACCGGGCATGAAACTTATCGACTTTTATGCTGGCGTCGCTGCAACATCGCGCGATTCAACGACCTTATCGATCAATCCGAAATCCTTTGCAGCCTGCGCCGTCATAAAATTGTCGCGATCAAGCGCTGATTCGATTTCGTCATAAGAGCGACCTGTGTGGTGCACATAAATCTCATTCAGGCGGCGCTTCATGTTTTCAATTTCGCGGGCTTGGATTAAAATGTCAGTGGCTTGGCCTTGCGCACCGCCGGATGGCTGGTGAACCATAACGCGGGCGTTGGGCAACGCAAAGCGCATATCTTTATGGCCTGCCGCCAGCAGAAGTGAGCCCATCGAAGCGGCTTGGCCGAAGCATAATGTTGAAACAGCCGGGCGTATGAACTGCATTGTATCGTAAATCGCCATGCCGGAAGTGACGACGCCGCCCGGTGAATTGATATAAAGGTTGATTTCCTTCTTCGGATTTTCTGCTTCTAGGAAAAGCAACTGAGCGCACACGAGCGTTGCCATGCCATCTTCAATCGGGCCGGTGATGAAAATAATGCGCTCTTTCAACAGGCGAGAGAAAATATCATAGGCACGCTCACCACGTGCTGTTTGCTCAACGACCATCGGCACGAGGTTCATTGCGGTTTCGATTGGATGTCTCATATCGGGTCTCCGGCCATATCGGCGATAAGTGGCAAAGAATGCCTTGGGAATCAAAACTAAAAATCAGATTACTAGATAGGGCCGTCCCCTAGTCCTGTTCAAGAGCAAGGATATAAATGCTGTGCAAAGTGCCTGAGTCGGTTTAATACTGAGTAAACGAGCAATTTGATGTCTCACGCCATCGTGAGTGAGCATGACCCAAAAAATTACAAATCCGCACCATGATGAAACACTAGTATATCCGGCTTCTAATTTATTGAAATATCCTGTGGAAAACCATTGATTTGACAGAGTTTTAGGTATTTTGATATGCGGGCGTCATTTCTCGAAAAGGCGTATTCATGCGACAAATGATTAGTGAATTAGTCTCGTGCGGTGCGTAATCTGCTCGACGTTAGGGCAGTCAGGTTAAAGCCAAAATTACAATGAAGTTTATAGGGCAAAATAATTGTGCTTCGAAACGCTGCGCGCGACCAGACTGTCTGGTCCCTAGCGGTGTGTTTTTGCGCTTATTTTTGGCTGTCTTGTTTCTGTTTGCCGGGTTGAGCAATGCCTCATTCGCTGCTGATCCTGCGGACAATTTTCCGGGAACGACCATTTCCGGGTCCGGCGCTACTTCAGGTGACTCAACAAGCGCGACCGGTGAAACTGGCGAAACATCATCAACTGCAGCCTTTGCACCGCTGAATAGTCTTTGGTACACTTACACGCCTGCTACGGCCGGTACGCTGGTTATCCAAACTTGTGGCGCGTCGGTTACCTCTTACGACACGACATTGGCTGCCTATACTGGCGCGACTTTGGCCGCGTTGGTGCTAATTCAGCAGAACGACGATACTCCGGGGTGCGCAACGGCCGTAAACGCCGGCTATGGTAGCCGTCTCACTTTACAAGTATCTGCGGGAACTCCATACCGTATTCAACTGGATGGTTATGGAAATGGAGTTGGGACCAGTTCACTCCAATACGCATTTACCCCCGCAGCAATTAACGTCGCAGTGACGGGCGCTACCGCGACTGAAGGTGGTACAAATGGAGCATTCACCGTGGTGCTCGCCACGGTGCCATCAGCTAACACGGCAGTTACGATCAATCCCGATGTTTCCGGCCAGTGCACATTTGCTCCAACGACCCTAACCTTTACACCCGCTAACTATAATGTCGCGCAGACTGTGACGGTTACGGCTGTGAATGATTTGATTTCTGAGGCAACAACAACCTGCACAACTGGCGCGATCACCGCAGCCGGCAGCAACTATTTGACTGTTACCGGCACACCACCAACTTTTAC
>JAYSWX010000015.1:0-36411 GCA_043717855.1 Phyllobacterium sp. | reverse complement strand
GTGGGCGCGCACCGGCTCTTTGATGTGGATGACCTTTGGTCTTGCGTGCTGCGCCGTCGAAATGATGCATATGTCGATGCCGCGCTATGATGCGGAGCGCTTCGGTATTGCACCCCGTGCAAGTCCGCGCCAGTCCGATGTGATGATTGTCGCCGGCACGCTGACCAACAAAATGGCGCCTGCCTTGCGCAAGGTTTATGACCAAATGCCAGAGCCGCGCTACGTGATTTCCATGGGCTCGTGTGCCAACGGCGGCGGCTACTATCACTATTCCTATTCAGTGGTTCGCGGATGCGACCGTGTGGTTCCGGTTGATATTTATATCCCCGGCTGCCCGCCAACAGCTGAAGCCTTGCTCTACGGTATTCTTCTTTTACAGAAGAAAATCCGCCGTACCGGCACGATTGAACGGTAAGGGCAGAGCGAAATCATGAGTGCTGATCTTAACGAACTATCTGATTATATTACCAAAAAACTGGGTGCGTCCGTGTCCGGCGCGGCAATCGCGTTTGGTGAGCTTACATTGTTGACAACTGTCAACTCAATTGTCGAAGTGCTGACGTTCTTGCGCGATGATGCCAAGTGCGCGTTTATCTCGTTCATTGATATTGCGGGTGCTGACTATCCTGCGCGCGCCAATCGCTTTGATGTCGTCTATCATTTAATGTCACCAACGCAGAACACGCGCATCCGTGTGAAGCTGGACACCGATGAAGATTCGACTGTTCCTTCAGTAACCGACGTGTTCATTGGTGCGGACTGGTTCGAGCGCGAAGCCTATGACATGTATGGCATCCTGTTCACAGGCCATCCGGATTTGCGCCGTTTGCTGACGGACTACGGCTTCGAAGGTCATCCGCTGCGCAAGGATTTCCCCACCACTGGTTTCGTTGAAGTGCGCTACGATGATGAAGTGAAGCGCGTGGTTTACGAGCCCGTGTCGCTGCGCCAAGAATTCCGCCAGTTTGATTTCCTAAGCCCGTGGGAAGGAACTGACTATGTGTTGCCCGGCGATGAAAAGGCAAAGCAATAATGGCTGAAACCTCGGTAAGAAACTTCAATATAAATTTTGGCCCGCAGCATCCGGCGGCTCACGGCGTTTTGCGTCTCGTGCTTGAGTTGGACGGTGAGGTGGTGGACCGTGTTGATCCGCATATTGGGCTGCTGCATCGCGGCACTGAAAAGCTGATTGAAACCAAGACTTATTTGCAAGCCCTGCCTTATTTCGACCGCCTCGATTACGTTGCGCCGATGAACCAAGAGCACGCGTTTGCTCTTGCTGTTGAAAAGCTGATGGGCATAACGGTTCCAAAGCGCGGCCAGCTTATCCGTGTTTTGTTCTCCGAAATCGGCCGTATTCTGTCGCATCTTTTGAACGTTACCACGCAGGCCATGGACGTTGGTGCCTTGACGCCGCCGCTCTGGGGCTTTGAAGAACGCGAAAAGTTGATGGTGTTTTATGAGCGTGCCTGCGGCGCGCGTATGCACGCCGCCTATTTCCGCCCCGGTGGTGTCCATCAAGATTTGCCGGAACAACTCATCGAAGACATCGGCAAGTGGGTGGACCAATTCCACGTCACCGTTGATAATCTCGATAGCCTTTTGACCGGAAACCGCATTTTCAAGCAGCGCAATGTTGATATTGGCGTGGTTGATATCAAAGATGCATGGGCGTGGGGCTTCTCGGGCGTGATGGTCCGTGGGTCCGGCGCAGCCTGGGATTTGCGCAAGAGCCGGCCTTACGAGTGCTATTCCGAAATGGAATTTGATATTCCCATCGGCAAAAATGGCGATTGCTATGATCGTTATTTGATCCGCATGGAAGAAATGCGCCAGTCCGCCAGCATCATGCGCCAGTGCGTCAACGCGCTGCTCGGCAAGGAAAAGACCGGTCCCGTTTCGTCAATGGATGGCAAGATTGTGCCACCATCGCGCGGCGAGATGAAGCGCTCAATGGAAGCGCTGATCCATCATTTCAAACTTTACACTGAAGGCTACAAAGTGCCCGCAGGTGAGGTTTACGCCGCCGTAGAGGCTCCCAAGGGCGAGTTTGGCGTCTATCTGGTCTCGGATGGCTCCAACAAGCCATACCGCTGCAAGCTGCGCGCGCCAGGCTTTGCCCACCTTCAGGCGATGGATTTCCTTTGCCGTGGCCACATGCTGGCGGATGTCTCCGCAATTCTTGGTTCTCTTGATATCGTCTTTGGTGAGGTTGACCGTTAATGTCCGTTCGTCGTCTTGCAGAAGATAAAGTCCAGCCAAAGAGCTTCGCGTTCAATCGTGCGCTCGGCGCTCAAGCCAAGGTTTGGATCAAGAAATACCCGAAGGGCCGCGAGCAATCCGCCGTCATCCCGTTGCTCATGCTTGTTCAAGAGCAAGAGGGCTGGGTCACCAAGCCGTCAATCGAGCATATCGGCCAAATGCTGGATATGCCCTATATCCGCGTTCTCGAAGTGGCGACATTCTACACCCAGTTCCAACTCGGTCCTGTCGGCACACGCGCCCATATACAAGTTTGCGGCACAACGCCCTGCATGTTGCGTGGTTCCGAAGCCTTGATGGATGTGTGCAAATCCAAAATCCACCAAGACCAGTTCCATTTGAACGATACTGGCACGCTTTCATGGGAAGAGGTCGAGTGCCTCGGCGTTTGCGTAAACGCGCCAATGGTTATGGTTTTTAAAGACACATATGAAGATTTGACGCCGCAGCGCCTCGAAGAAATCATTGATTTGTTTGAGCAGGGCAAGGGCGCAACCGTGCCAACAGGTCCGCAAATTAAGCGCGATTTCGCCGCTCCCGCGTCTGGCTACACTACGTTGCAGGATAAAAAGGCGATTTCAAAGGCTGAGCGTCAACGCCTCGCTAAGGAGCAAGCTGCCAAGGCCGCCCTTGCTGCTGCATCCGCCGCCGCTGCGCCGGTTGTTCCTGCTGCTGCGCCTGTGGTATCCAATGCCGCCACACCAAAGACCGCTGCAATGGAAACCAGCCCCGCAATCAAAGGCCCATCGAAGGTCAAAGTGAGTGCAAAGGCCGAAGAAAAAGGCTCGACTGAACCAGCGCCCAAGGCAGGCAGCACGTCCGTGCGCGGTGTCGTCGATTTGAAACCGGCAGCTGGCGGCGGCAAAGACCGCAGCAATGGAAATGCGAAGATTTCCAAGACAGCAGACTCCGCCTCGCAAATGCTGACTTCCGCGCCCAAAGTCGCGAATTTGACTGCCAAAGCGCCAGTCGAGCAAGAGCCAGAACTATTGAAAGCACCGCGCGGCGCTGCGGATGATTTGGAATTGATCTGGGGCGTCGGTCCAAAGCTGGCCAAAATGCTCAATGACATGGGCATCTGGCATTTCTCGCAAATTGCCGCATGGGGCAAAGCGGAACTCAATTGGGTCGATGACCGCCTCACAGGCTTCAAAGGCCGCGCCTCACGCGATGAATGGGTCAAACAATCCAAAAAACTGGCCAAAGGCTGGCGTCCGAGCAACTCTGTTGGCGACAAGCCGGTTTGAGGGATAGATAATGCTGCACGATAGAGACCGCATCTTTACCAATATCTACGGCCAGTATGACAAGTCATTGGCTGGCGCGATGTCGCGTGGCCATTGGGATGATACCAAGGGCCTGATTGCCAAGGGCAAGGACTGGATCATCAACGAGATGAAGGCGTCCGGCCTTCGTGGTCGCGGGGGCGCCGGCTTCCCTACGGGACTAAAATGGTCGTTTATGCCAAAGGTTTCAGATGGCCGTCCGCACTATTTGGTGGTCAACGCCGATGAGTCCGAACCCGGCACCTGTAAGGACCGTGAAATCATGCGCCATGACCCGCATACGCTGGTCGAAGGCTGCCTGATTGCCGGTTTCGCCATGGGCGCAAACGCCTGCTATATCTACGTGCGCGGCGAATATATCCGCGAGCGCGAAGCGCTACAGCGCGCCATTGACGAAGCCTATGATGCCAAATTACTCGGCAAGAACAACATCAATAGCTGGGACTATGATATTTACGTCCATCATGGTGCAGGCGCATACATTTGCGGCGAAGAAACTGCGCTGCTCGAAAGCCTCGAAGGTAAAAAAGGCCAGCCGCGCCTAAAGCCGCCATTCCCGGCAAACATGGGTCTCTATGGCTGCCCGACAACGGTGAACAACGTTGAATCCATCGCCGTCGCGCCAACAATTTTGCGCCGTGGCGCGGGCTGGTTTTCATCTTTTGGCCGTCCAAATAACGTTGGAACAAAGCTGTTCTGTATTTCCGGCCATGTGAATAATCCATGCACGGTGGAAGAGGCGATGAGCCTTACATTCCGGGAGCTCATTGAAACCCATTGCGGCGGCATTCGCGGCGGCTGGGATAATTTGCTGGCGGTTATCCCGGGCGGCGCTTCCGTGCCACTGGTTCCGGCGGCGCAAATTATGGATACACCGATGGATTTTGACGCGCTGCGTGACCTGCGCTCAGGCCTCGGCACTGCGGCAGTCATCGTCATGGATAAGTCAACGGATGTGGTGAAAGCCATCGCCCGCCTGTCATATTTCTACAAACACGAAAGTTGCGGCCAGTGCACACCATGCCGTGAAGGCACCGGCTGGATGTGGCGCGTGATGGAACGGCTGGTGCGCGGTGAAGCACAAAAGCGTGAAATTGATATGCTTTTGGATGTAACCAAGCAGGTTGAAGGTCACACTATTTGTGCCCTTGGCGATGCCGCTGCATGGCCAATCCAGGGCCTTATCCGCCATTTCCGTCCGGAAATTGAGCGCCGCATCGATGAGTTCTCGCGCAATAGCCATCGCGCCGAGCCAATGCTTGTGGCAGCGGAGTGAAATGTTGATGGTTGCTGACAAGCCAAAGAAAGATCTAGTTTCATCGCTCTATGCTGAATGGATTTCGGCGGGGTTGAAGCTGTGTTTGGTTGGCTTGGAAACAACTGCCAAAATGTTTGCATCGGCTCGTCAGACGACAGTTGCGAAAAAGAGCGATGCGCCTGTAAAGGATGCAGCGCCGACTGCTGTGTCAGAGATTGCGGATTTGAAGCTAATCTCAGGCATTGGCCCAAAGCTCGAAATCCTATTGAAAAACAACGGCATTTCCAGCGTCAATCAAATTGCCGTGCTAAGTGACGATGATGTAGCGAAGCTTGACGCTGCGTTGAATTTGAATGGCCGTATCCAGCGCGATAAATGGATAGGGCAGGCTGTAAAATACGCACAGAATACTGGGGGCCAGACATGGCAAAAATAAAAGTTGACGGCAAAGAGGTCGAAGTTCCCGATCACTACACGCTGTTGCAGGCTGCGGAAGCGGCCGGCGCGGAAGTGCCACGCTTTTGTTTCCATGAGCGTCTCTCGGTGGCAGGCAATTGCCGTATGTGCCTTGTTGAAGTGAAGGGCGGCCCGCCAAAGCCGCAAGCCTCCTGCGCCATCGGCGTGCGCGATTTGCGCCCCGGTCCGAATGGCGAAGTGCCAGAAATGTTCACCAACACGCCCATGGTCAAAAAGGCCCGCGAAGGTGTGATGGAGTTTTTGCTCATCAACCACCCGCTGGATTGCCCGATTTGCGATCAAGGCGGCGAGTGCGATTTGCAAGACCAAGCCATGGCTTTTGGCGGCGATTCCACGCGTTACAAGGAAAACAAGCGCTCTGTTGAAGACAAGAACATCGGTCCGCTCGTCAAAACCGTGATGACACGCTGCATCCATTGCACGCGCTGCGTCCGTTTTTCGACTGAAGTTGCCGGTGTCACCGAGCTAGGCTTGTTGGGTCGCGGCGAGGATGCCGAGATCACAACATATCTCGAAAAGGCCATGACTTCGGAATTGCAAGGCAACGTAATTGACTTGTGCCCGGTCGGTGCTCTGACATCTAAGCCATACGCTTTCCAAGCCCGTCCGTGGGAACTCAATAAGACTGAATCCATCGACGTTATGGATGCCGTAGGCTCCGCCATCCGCGTGGATACCCGTGGCCGCGAAGTGATGCGCGTTCTGCCGCGTGTCAACGAGGCCGTGAACGAAGAGTGGATTTCCGACAAAACCCGCTTCATCTGGGATGGCCTGCGCACCCAGCGGCTGGATCAGCCCTATGTTCGCAAGGGCAAGTCGCTTGCGCCAGCAACGTGGGCCGAAGCCTTCGATGCAATTGCCAAGGCTGTATCCAAGACCACTCCAGAAAAAATCGGCGCGATTGCCGGTGATTTGTCCGCTGTTGAAGAACTTTACGCTCTGAAGCAATTGATGACAGCGCTCGGCTCGTCCAACATCGACTGCCGCCAAGATGGCGCTGCGCTGGACCCATCACTTGGCCGTGGTTCTTACATTTTCAACGCCGGTATTGAACGAATTGAGGATGCAGACGCTGTTCTCATCATCGGCTCAAATCCGCGCAAAGAGGCGGCAATTCTCAATGCCCGCATACGCAAAGCATGGCGCGCTAACAATATGCCCATCGGCCTCATCGGCGAAGGCGGCGAGCTGCATTATGACTATGATTTGCTTGGTGCGGGCACTGAAACATTGGCTGAATTGGCTGATGGTAAAGGCAAATTCTTCAGTGTTTTGAAGAAAGCCAAGAAGCCTCTAATTATCGTCGGGCAGGGCGCTTTAGCCCGCTCCGATGGTGCGGCAGTGCTTGGTTTAGCCGCAAAGCTGGCTATTGATATTAAAGCGGTTAGCGCCGACTGGAACGGCTTTGCAGTCCTCCATACCGCCGCTGCCCGCGTCGGCGCTTTGGATATCGGCTTCGTGCCTGCCAAGGGTGGCAAGGACGTTTCCGGCATGATGGGAGCAGTGGACGTGCTGTTCCTTGCAAGTGCTGATGAATTCGACACCGCGAAGATCGGCGATGCATTTGTTGTCTATATGGGCACGCATGGCGATGCTGGCGCTCACTGCGCTGATGTTATTTTGCCAGGCTCAACTTACACCGAAAAGTCCGGCACTTACGTCAACACCGAAGGCCGCGTGCAGATGACCACCCGCGCAGGCTTTGCACCCGGAGACGCCAAGGAAGATTGGGCGATTATTCGCGCACTTTCGGATATTTTAGGCAAGAAATTGCCGTTTGATTCGCTGGCGCAGCTTCGTGCCGCGCTTTACGTCGAGTACCCGCATTTCGCGCATATTGATGGTGTTAAAGCGGGTTCACCGGATGATGTGGCAAAAGCTGCAAAGCTAGGTGGTCGTCTCGCCAAGGCGGCATTCAAGAGCGCGGTCGCTGATTTTTATCTGACCAATCCGATTGCTCGCGCATCGGCAGTTATGGCCGAATGTTCGGCGCTTGCGAAGAGCACCCCTGCGGGTGGGTTCAGGCAGGCTGCAGAATGAGCGGCTTTATGAAATTTGAGGGACGCAACTGATGGACAGTATTTTTTCGACCTACGTCCTTCCCGGACTTATCATGCTGGGGCAGTCGGTGCTGTTGCTTGTCGCGCTGCTGATTTTCGTCGCATTTATTTTGCTCGCGGATCGTAAAATTTGGGCGGCCGTTCAGCTTCGCCGCGGGCCAAACGTGGTTGGTCCCTTCGGTCTTTTGCAATCATTTGCCGACCTTTTGAAATTTGTGTTCAAAGAGCCGATTATTCCGGCTGGGGCAAATAAGGGCGTCTTCCTGCTCGCGCCACTGGTCGCCGCTGTGCTGTCGATGGCGGCATGGGCAGTAATTCCTGTTAATCAAGGCTGGGCGATTGCGAACGTAAACGTCGGTATCCTCTATGTTTTCGCCATTTCCTCATTGGAAGTTTACGGCGTTATCATGGGTGGCTGGGCGTCAAACTCGAAGTACCCATTTTTGGGCGCACTTCGCTCCGCCGCTCAAATGGTGTCCTATGAAGTCTCCATCGGCTTTGTGATTGTCACGGTTTTGCTGTGCGTTGGTTCATTAAATCTCACAGACATTGTTCTGGCGCAAAAAGACGGTATCGGCACACGCCTCGGCCTTGGATCATCGTTGTTGGATTGGCATTGGCTGTCATTGTTCCCAATGTTCGTCATCTTCTTCATCTCCGCATTGGCCGAAACCAACCGCCCGCCCTTCGATCTTGTCGAAGCGGAATCGGAATTGGTTGCGGGTCATATGATCGAATATTCTTCGACACCGTTTCTGCTTTTCTTCTTGGGCGAATATGTTGCCATCGTTTTGATGTGCGCTTTGACAACCATTCTGTTCCTCGGCGGTTGGCTGCCTCCATTTGATTTTGCCCCATTCACATGGGTTCCTGGCGTCATCTGGTTCGTGCTCAAAGTGTCGTTTGTCTTTTTCATGATCGCCATGGTGAAGGCTTTCGTGCCGCGTTATCGCTATGACCAATTGATGCGTCTTGGCTGGAAAGTGTTTCTGCCAATATCGCTGTTTATGGTTGTTGCAACCGCCGCTTTCTTAAAATTCACTGGTATGGCATAGGGAGACTAGATGATGGGCAACTTTACCCAAGCCGCAAAGTCATTGCTGTTGAGCGAATTTGTCAGCGCATTTTTCTTGTCCATGCGCCAATTTTTTGCACCAAAAGCAACGCTAAATTACCCCAATGAAAAGGGGCCAATTTCCCCGCGCTTTCGTGGTGAACACGCACTACGCCGCTATCCAAATGGCGAAGAGCGCTGCATCGCCTGTAAACTGTGTGAAGCTATTTGTCCTGCGCAAGCCATTACTATTGAAGCCGCTCCGCGCGGCAACGACGGCACACGCCGCACTGTGCGCTACGACATTGATATGGTGAAGTGCATTTATTGCGGCTTCTGTCAGGAAGCCTGCCCAGTGGATGCAATCGTCGAAGGTCCAAACTTTGAGTTTGCGACCGAAACGCGCGAAGAGCTTTATTACGACAAAAACAAGCTGCTGGCCAATGGCGACCGGTGGGAACGTGAAATCGCTCAAAACATAGCGATAGATGCGCCTTATCGGTGATGATGATTTCCGCCTGCAAATGGGTGGATGAGATAACTAAACTATGGACGGGCACCAGTGCCTGTCTTAAAGGACAGCGGCACTAACCGGCGGGAGTCGGCGTGCGTGAAAATGGCAGAGCGGGGACGTTCATTGCCAAGGAAGGAACCGGGGGAACCCATGTTGATTGGCTTGCAAGCGGCGTTTTTCTATCTATTCGCCTTCATTGCGATCGCGAGCGCCTTTATGGTCATCGCGGCGCGCAATCCCGTGCATTCGGTTTTGTTCCTAATTCTCACATTCTTTAATGCTGCTGCTTTGTTTCTACTCACAGGTGCCGAATTTTTGGCAATGATTTTGCTAGTGGTCTACGTCGGCGCGGTTGCGGTTTTATTCCTATTCGTTGTGATGATGCTGGATGTCGACTTTGCTGAGTTGAAAAAAGGCGCGTTGCAATATGCGCCCGTCGGCGCTCTGGTCGGGCTGATTCTGGCTGCTGAATTGATTGCTGTACTCGGCGGTTCAATATTTAAGCCAAGCCTTCCGTCGGTTATTGCGCAAGCTATACCGGATCCCGCCGTGCGCAATAACACGGCCGCGCTCGGCGACGTGCTATACACAGACTATGCATTCTACTTTCAGATTGCGGGCCTTGTTCTCTTGGTGGCCATGATCGGCGCAATCGTGCTGACACTGCAACATAAGCTCGGTGTGAAGCGCCAAAATATCGCTGCACAGGTTGCACGTACTCCGGCGACGGCCATGGAAATCAAAAAAGTTAAATCGGGTGAGGGGCTATAATATGTTGACTATCGGCATTGCGCATTACCTCGCGGTTTCGGCAATCTTGTTCACACTCGGCGTGTTCGGCGTGTTTTTGAACCGCAAGAACGTCATCGTTATTTTGATGTCTGTTGAGCTTATTCTGTTAGCGGTAAACCTCAACTTCGTTGCGTTTTCTGCCGCGCTACATGATCTCACAGGGCAAATTTTTGCACTCTTCGTTTTGACTGTTGCTGCAGCGGAAGCGGCGATTGGTCTTGCTATATTAGTCGTCTTCTTCCGCAACCGTGGTTCCATCGCGGTCGATGACGTCAACATGATGAAGGGCTAATAGGTCCCATGATAAACGCCATCGTCTTTTTACCACTGCTCGGCTTTTTGATTGCCGGACTTTTTGGCAATGCTATTGGTGCCAAGGCATCCGAATACGTCACTTGCGGCTTCATGCTTATTGCCGCAGGACTGTCATGGGTTCTGTTCTCATCCTACGCATGGGGCAGCCATGAGGCCACGGTCACGCCCGTATTGAAGTTCATTGAATCCGGCGGATTGTTGGTTGATTGGGCGTTGCGTGTTGATGCGCTTACAGCTGTTATGTTGGTTGTGGTGAACACAGTATCATGCCTCGTGCATATCTATTCCATCGGCTACATGCACCACGACCCCAGCCGCCCGCGCTTCTTCGCTTATTTGTCACTCTTCACTTTCGCGATGCTTATGTTGGTAACGTCTGACAACCTGGTTCAAATGTTTTTCGGCTGGGAAGGCGTTGGCCTCGCCTCTTACTTGCTGATTGGTTTCTGGTTCAAGAAGCCAACGGCCAATGCCGCTGCCATGAAGGCCTTCGTCGTCAACCGCGTGGGTGACTTTGGTTTTGCGCTTGGCATCTTCGGGGTGTTCGTCTTGTTCGGCTCGGTGAGCTTTGAAACGATTTTTGCCAATGCCGCAACATTCCTGCCGCCTGCGGGCGCACCGAGCACCGATGTTGTTTTGAACTTCCTCGGCTACGCGCTGGACAAACAGTCCGCCGTGACTGTCGTTGCCCTGCTTCTATTCATGGGCGCTATGGGTAAATCAGCTCAGTTCATGCTCCACACGTGGTTGCCCGATGCTATGGAAGGCCCGACACCGGTGTCTGCGCTCATCCATGCCGCCACTATGGTGACTGCTGGTGTGTTCATGGTTGCCCGTTTGTCACCAATATTTGAATTGTCGCAGACCGCATTGACGTTTGTCACGATAATTGGTGCGACAACGGCCTTTTTCGCCGCCACCGTTGGTCTGGTGCAAAACGACATAAAGCGCGTGATCGCTTATTCTACTTGTTCGCAGCTTGGCTATATGTTCGTGGCGCTCGGTGTCGGCGCGTATGGCGCGGGTATATTCCATCTGTTCACTCACGCGTTCTTTAAAGCGCTGCTGTTCCTTGGCGCTGGCTCGGTCATTCATGCCGTGTCAAACGAGCAGGACATGCGCAACATGGGTGGACTTAAGAAGTACATCCCGACTACTTATTGGATGATGATTATCGGCACCATAGCCCTGACAGGTCTTGGCATTCCAGGAACTATGATCGGAACAGCCGGTTTCTTCTCGAAAGATATCATCATTGAGAGTGCATATGCGAGCCACAACGCTGCGCATGGCTATGCGTTTACGCTTTTGGCAATCGCGGCCTTCTTCACTTCGTTTTATTCTTGGCGCCTGATTTTTATGACTTTCCACGGCAAGGAACGCGCGAACCACGAAGTTATGCACCATGTGCATGAATCCCCGCTGGTTATGCTGGTTCCGTTATTCGTTCTCGGGGCCGGGGCTTTGTTTGCAGGCGTCATATTTGAGGGCCATTTCTTTGGTCCTGAATATGCCGAGTTCTGGAAAGGCTCGCTGTTCACTGGCAAGGAAAATGAAATCTTGCACCAGTTTCATGAAGTGCCAACATTGGTTTCATGGACACCGTTCATTGCAATGGTCTCGGGCTTCCTGCTTTCGTACCAGTTCTATATCCGCTCGCCGCAAACGCCGAAGGATCTGGCGGCACAGCATCGTGGGCTGTATCAGTTCCTCTTGAACAAATGGTACTTTGACGAAATCTACGACTTCCTCTTCGTCCGTCCTGCGATGCGCCTCGGCACATTCCTGTGGAAGAAGGGCGACGGAATGGTCATTGACGGGTTTGGTCCTGACGGAATTTCCGCGCGTGTCGTCGATGTGACAAACCGCGTTACCAAACTGCAAACAGGGTATTTATACCATTATGCATTTGCCATGCTGATTGGCGTTGCGGCGCTCGTAACGTGGATGATGATTGGGAGCTCTGTGTAAAAAATGACCGACTGGCCCATCATTTCCACGATCACATTTCTGCCAATTGTAGGCATACTTTTGATCTCCTTTATCGGTGGCGAAAGTGCCGCAGCAAATCGTAACATCAAGATGATTGCGCTGCTGACAACCATAGTAACTTTCCTCGTTTCAATACCGTTGTGGACACATTTTGATAGCGCGTCAGCCGCTTTCCAGTTTGAGGAAAAACATAATTGGCTGCCAAGCGGAATTTCTTATCATGTCGGCGTTGACGGCATTTCTATGCTGTTCGTTATCTTGACGACCTTCTTAATGCCGTTCTGCATTTTGGCGTCATGGGAGTCAGTCGAGAAGCGCATCAAGGCCTACATGATCGCGTTTTTGATTTTGGAAATGTTGATGATCGGCGTGTTTACAGCGCTCGATATCGTTGTGTTCTATCTCTACTTTGAAGCTGGCCTCATCCCGATGTTCATCATCATCGGCGTTTGGGGTGGCAAGCGCCGCGTTTATGCGTCGTTCAAGTTCTTTCTCTACACCCTGCTAGGCTCGGTGCTGATGCTGCTAGCGATTATGGCGATGTATTGGCAGGCGGGAACAAGCGATATCCCAACGTTGATGACCTATAAGTTCCCTGCGACGGCGCAGTTCTGGCTGTGGCTCGCGTTCTTTGCATCCTTTGCGGTCAAGATGCCAATGTGGCCGGTGCATACATGGTTGCCGGACGCCCACGTTGAAGCGCCAACTGCCGGTTCGGTTATTCTGGCCGCTATTTTGTTGAAGATGGGTGGCTACGGCTTCCTGCGTTTCTCGCTGCCAATGTTCCCGCTGGCGTCACATGATCTTGCGCCGTTGGTATTTACGCTGTCGTGCATTGCAATTGTCTATACTTCGCTTGTCGCTCTGATGCAGGAAGACATCAAGAAGCTGATTGCCTACTCATCGGTCGCTCACATGGGTTTCGTGACCATGGGCATTTTCGCCGCCAATACGCAAGGCGTGCAGGGCGCTCTTTTCCAGATGTTGTCGCATGGTCTCGTCTCCGGCGCGCTGTTCTTGTGCGTCGGTGTGGTTTATGACCGTATGCACACCCGCGAAATCGCAGCCTACGGCGGCCTCGTAAACATCATGCCAAAGTATGCTGTGGTGTTCCTTGTGTTCACGATGGCCAACGTCGGCTTGCCCGGCACGTCGGGCTTCGTCGGCGAATTTTTGACTCTCTTGGGTGCTTTCCGCGCCAACACATGGGTTGCTTTCTTCGCTACAACGGGCGTCATCCTCTCCGCTTGCTACGCGCTCTATCTCTATCGCCGCGTCATATTCGGTGTGCTCGATAAGGACTCTTTGAAAGGTCTGCTTGATCTCTCGACCCGCGAAAAAGCCATTCTGTACCCATTGCTTGTGTTGGTCATTTTCTACGGCGTTTATCCGGCGCCCGTTCTAAGTGTCACCGCCGCTTCCGTGGATAATCTTGTAAATAATTATACTGCCGCGCAATCTGCGCAGGCTAAGTAAGACAAAGGAAGGCACGAAATGCCAGCCGCACTGACCGCCGCACTAACCCTCGCCACGCCCGAAATTCTTGTCGGGCTGGGCGCGCTTGTTTTGCTCATGCTGGGCGTGTTTGCGGGCGGCAAGTCCGGCTCGCTGGTCTCATGGCTTGCTGTTGCACTGCTGGCCGTGGTCGCGTTCCTTGTCTATAATTCTGCAACGGGCACAGTGTTCGGCGGCGGCTATATAAATGATCCATTTTCTGTTTTCATGAAGCTGCTCACCGTTGGGGGGGCGCTGGTAACGTTGGCAATGTCAATGGAATTCGCCAAGCGCGAAGGTTTCGACATGTTCGAATTCCCGGTGCTGATTTTGCTGGCAACGCTTGGCATGATGCTCATGGTCTCGGCGAACAATTTGCTCGCGCTTTATATGGGTCTCGAATTGCAGTCGCTGGCGCTATACGTAATTGCAGCCATAAAACGTGATGATGCCCGCTCGTCTGAAGCTGGCTTGAAATATTTCGTACTCGGTGCCTTGTCATCCGGCATGTTGCTTTACGGAATTTCGCTGGTTTATGGCTTTACCGGCCAAATTGGCTTTGCACAAATTGCAACTGCACTTGCAGGATCGGAACGTCAAGTCGGCCTTTTGTTCGGCTTGGTGTTTATCCTTGCTGGCCTGTCGTTCAAAATTTCAGCCGTCCCATTCCATATGTGGACACCGGACGTTTATGAGGGCGCACCAACACCCGTAACTGCCTTCTTCGCCGCCGCGCCAAAGATGGCTGCCATGGCATTGCTGGTTCGTGTGGTAATGTCCGGCTTTAAGCCAGTGACCGTGGATTGGCAGCAAGTCATCGTGTTCATCTCCATCGCCTCGATGGTTCTCGGCGCGTTCGCCGCCATCGGCCAAACCAATATTAAGCGCCTGATGGCTTATTCATCCATCGGCCACGTCGGCTTCGCACTTGTCGGCCTTGCCGCGGGTTCAGAAGCAGGTGTTCGCGGTGTTGCCATCTATATGGCGATCTACCTTGCCATGACGCTCGGCACATTTGCCGTGATCTTAGCAATGCGCACCAAAGATGCCCAAGTCGAAACCATCGCTGATCTGACCGGTATTTCCAAGACCAACCCCTTCATGGCCATCGTGTTGACAATCCTTATGTTCTCGCTGGCAGGCATCCCACCGCTCGCCGGCTTCTGGGGCAAGTGGTACGTATTCCTTGCCGCCATTCAGGGCAATTTGCTCACGCTCTCGATCATCGGCGTCTTGGCATCTGTAGTCGGCGCGTTCTATTATTTGCGCATTATCAAAATCATGTGGTTCGATGAGCCGAAAGTGGGCTTTGTTCCCGCATCTGGCATACTCACCGGCGTTATGGGAATTTCCGGCGCGTTCGTGTTGTTCTACGTGCTAATGGCAGGCCCAGTCGAAGCGCTGGCTGCCGCAGCCGCAAAGACGTTTTTCTAAATACGCGTGACAATATCCGGACCACTTCATAACCCTCTCGGTTGGCGTCATTGCCACTTGGCCGAAACTGGTTCGACCAACACCGATGTGTTGAGTGCCGCTCGCGAAGGCGATGATGGCAAGCTCTGGATTAGCGCTTCGCGCCAATCCTCCGGTCGTGGCAGGCAGGGGCGGGTATGGGTATCGGAGCCCGGCAATTTTTATGCTTCCGCGTTGTTGATTGATCCAGCGCCAATGGCACGGCTCGGTACGCTTCCCTTTGTCGCCGCCTGCGCGCTCCATGCCACACTTGCCGAATTGAAGCCGCTAAAATCACACAAAATTCAAATCAAGTGGCCGAATGATATTTTGGTTGATGGCGCAAAAATCAGCGGTATTTTGCTTGAAAGTTCCGCGCTGCCAAATGGCAAAATTGCGGTTGCCTGCGGCTTTGGCATAAATGCCGCGCATCATCCCGATCCTGTGTTATATAACGCAACGGACTTAAAAACATTGGGACTGGAAATTTCGCCAGAAGCGCTTTTTGCGCAACTAGCAGTCAATTTTGATGCGGTGCTGACCATCTGGAATCGCGGGCGCGGCTTTGATGCCATCCGCACCGAATGGCTGCGCCACGCCAAAGGTATTGGCGAAATGATTAGTGTGAACCTTGCCGGAACTCGTATAGACGGCATATTTGAAGACATAGACCGTGATGGCTGCCTCATGTTGGCGCTGGCAAATGGTCAACGACAATTAATTTCAGCCGGAGATGTATTCTTCCCGGCTCACTCAGGAGCGACTTCGTGATCAAAGATAATAATGAATTCATCTTTTTGCCACTCGGCGGGGTCGGCGAAATCGGCATGAATTTGGCGCTATATGGCTATGGCACACCGACCAACCGCGAGTGGATCATCGTCGATTGCGGCGTGACGTTCCCCGGACCGGATTTGCCGGGCGTCGATCTGGTCCTGCCAGATATCCGCTTCATCCAAGAAAATCGCGCCTCTATCAAAGCCATGATTATCACTCACGCGCATGAAGATCATTATGGCGCCGTGATGGACCTGTGGCCGCTTATAAAAGTGCCGCTCTATTGCACGCCATTCACCGCCGGATTGTTGTCTGCCAAGTACAAGTCTGAAACTGACGCCAAGCAAATTCCAGTGACGATTTATAAAGCTGGCGAGACGTTTGAAGTCGGCAAGTTCAAGATCGAAGCCATCGGCGTTACCCATTCGATCCCTGAGCCAGTATCACTCGCCATTACCACGCCGCTCGGCACCGCCATTCATACGGGCGATTGGAAGATAGATACCGCGCCAACGATTGGCGAGTTGATCGACGAGGCCAAGTTCCGTGCCTACGGCGATGCCGGCGTTGTCGCCCTCATGTGCGACAGCACCAATGCGCTGCGCGAAGGCGACTCACCGTCGGAAGAGGAAGTCAGCAAAAACTTGGCAAAGCTCATTGCCGAGGCTCCGGGCCGCGTCGCCATAACCTCATTCTCGTCAAACGTAGGCCGTATTCGCTCCATTGCGATGGCCGCTCAAGAGGCCGGCAGAAGCGTGCTGGTGCTTGGCCGCTCGATGAAGCGTGTCATTGAGGTGGCGTCCGAGCTAGGCTATTTGGACGGCCTGCCGGAGTTTTTGGGTGAGGAAGATTTTGTCTCCATCCCCCGCAAAAATCTGGTGATTTTGCTCACCGGCTCACAGGGTGAATCCCGTGCGGCGCTGGCTAAAATCGCCAATCAGGAAATGCGCTCCATAGCGTTGACGCCGGGTGACACGGTTATTTTCTCATCCCGCACCATTCCGGGAAATGAAAAGCCGATCCTCGAGATCAAGAACAAACTTATTGAAAATGGCATCAAGATTATCTCTGACGATCAAGCTCTAGTCCACGTCTCCGGCCACCCGCGCCGCAATGAGTTGAAGAAAATGTACGCTTGGGTGCGTCCACGCATTCTGGTTCCAGTCCATGGCGAGGCAGCGCACTTGGTGGCGCAAGGCTCGCTCGGTGCTATGGAAGGCATTCCGGAAATCGCGCAAGTGCGCGACGGCGATATGCTGCGCATTGCGCCCGGCAAGGCTGAAATTATCGATGAAGCGCCTTTTGGCCGGATTTATAAAGATGGCAAGCTGATCGGCAGCTATGACGAAGTGGGCATTGGCGAGCGGAAGAAGCTGTCGTTCGCTGGCCATGTTTCAGTCTGCATCCTTGTCGACTCCAAGTTTGAAATCACCGGCGAGCCGGAACTTGAATCCATCGGCCTGCCGGAGTTCGATGCTGACGGCGACGAGATTGATGATCAGATGTTTGACGCCGCGCTTGCAGCAATCGACAGCATTCCCAAAGCCCGCCGCAAAGATCTCGACGTGCTGCGCGAAGCGGTGCGACGCGCTGTCCGCTCGGCAGCGGAGCAAATGTGGGGTAAGAAGCCGGTTGTGACTGTTTTCTTGAACCAGATTTAAGCAATGCTCGGTCGTCTCAATCATGTTGCGCTGGCGGTTCCCGATATGGCTGCCGCTGTCGCTTTGTATCAGGCAAGCCTCGGCGCGAAAATCAGCGCGCCGCTGGCTCTGCCTGAGCATGGCGTGACGGTGGTATTTATTGATGTTGGCAACACCAAGATCGAGTTGCTGGAGCCGCTGGGTGAGGGATCGCCCATCGCCGCCTTCCTCGCCAAAAATCCATCCGGCGGTATGCATCACTTGTGTTACGAAGTGACTGACCTCGCCGCCGCCAGAGCCACGCTCGAAGCTACAGGCGCTCGGGTGCTGGGGGACGGCACACCAACAATTGGCGCGCACGGCAAGCCCGTATTATTCCTGCACCCAAAGGATTTCTTTGGCACAATGATTGAATTGGAACAGGTATAACCCATGAACCTCATTTCCGCCTTCGCCTCATATTTTATCATTTGGTGGATAACGCTTTTTGCAGTGCTACCATTTGGCTTGCGGACCCAAGAAGAGGCGGGCGATATTGTGCTGGGCACACATGCCAGCGCACCGGCCAAGCCGCGATTTTTGCTTGTGATTAGTATCACAACAATTATTGCAGGAATGATTTTCGGTGGCTTATACTGGTTTACCATCACGAAAGGTCTGCAATTTGATGACCTTTTGCAGTATTTCCCGGATTTTATGAAGCCGCCCCACGCCTAATCAAGTCAAAAAAAAGCAAGGCCGAAGCCTTGCTCTATGATAACGCGCTGACCCTTTTTCCTCATAAAGGCGGCTGCGAACTACCGCGCCAAGGTCTCATCCTCCCAAGATTTTAATCGCGTGATATGACCGGGTTTGCCCCTGTTCTAATTGGTGTGAGAAATAGCTTAACTGCGTCAGCTTGTCACGCTTATTCTTACGCCAAAATTAACGCGATAATCCGACTTAACGTCAGTTGTCCGTCCGGGTTTTCTTATTGCTCGCAAACGTTTATGTAGCAAAGTTGAAACCGCAGTTCCGCCCGATTCCCCACTTATGGCAGGCTGACAACATGAGTGAATTTGAATGCGTCTGTCCCGCTATTTTTTGCCAATCCTAAAAGAAAATCCAAAAGAAGCGGAGATCGTTTCGCATCGCTTGATGTTGCGCGCCGGCATGATCCGCCAGCAGGCCGCGGGTTCCTACGCATGGCTGCCGCTCGGCCTTAAGGTGCTCAACAAGGTTTGCAAAATTATCCGCGAAGAGCAGGATCGCTCTGGCGCGATTGAAATTTTGATGCCGACCATTCAATCCGCAGATTTGTGGAAAGAGAGCGGTCGCTACGATGCCTATGGCAAGGAAATGCTGCGCATCAAAGACCGGCAAGAGCGCGAGTTTCTCTACGGCCCGACCAATGAGGAAATGGTCACGGAAATTTTCCGGGGCTATGTGAAATCCTACAAAGATTTGCCGCTCAACCTCTATCACATTCAATGGAAATTCCGCGATGAAGTGCGCCCGCGTTTCGGCGTCATGCGCTCGCGCGAATTTTTGATGAAGGATGCCTATTCGTTCGACCTGAACTATGAAGCATCCAAAGCCGCGTATAACCGGATGTTCGTATCCTACCTTCGCACCTTCGAGCGCGTCGGCATGAAAGCGATTCCGATGCGTGCCGATACCGGCCCGATTGGCGGCGAACTCAGCCATGAATTCATCATTCTGGCCGACACCGGCGAAAGCGAAGTGTTCTGCCACAAGGACTTTATGGATCTCGCCGTTCCCGGTGCAGACGTCGATTTCCGCGACGATAAATCCATGGCAGATATTGTAACCGCATGGACAACGCCCTACGCCGCAACGTCCGAAATGCACGACACCGCCGCTTGGGATGCGCTGCCTGCAGAAGCGCAAGTCAGCGCCCGCGGCATCGAGGTGGGCCACATCTTCCACTTCGGCACTAAATATTCCGAACCGATGGGCGCGAAAGTGGCTGGACCTGACGGCAAAGATCACGTCGTTTCTATGGGTTCATACGGCATTGGTCCCTCGCGTGTCGTTGCCGCAATCATCGAGGCCAGCCACGACGCTAACGGCATCATCTGGCCGGAAGCCGTTGCACCATTTGACTTCGGCATTATTAATATGAAGCCGGGCGATGCAGGCTGCGATGGCGTGGCAGAGGCGCTTTACGCCAAGCTCACGCAAGCCGGCAAGGACGTACTGCTCGATGACACCAACAATGGTGCAGGCAATAAGTTTGCCACCGCTGATCTTATCGGTCTTCCATGGCAATTCATCATCGGCCCGCGCGGCGTTGCGAGCGGCGAAGTCGAGGTGAAAAACCGTAAAACCGGCGCGCGCGAAAATATGAGCGTGGACGCCATTCTCAACCGCTTTGCCAAGTAACAGTTAAGAGGCTCAATGAGCGCGATTCCGGACGACACGAAAACATACACAACGGCAAAACCGTTCTCGGCGTTTGAACGCATGATCGCATGGCGTTATCTCCGCGCGCGGCGCAAGGAAGCGTTTATTTCAGTGATCGCAGGCTTTTCGTTCCTCGGCATATTGCTCGGCGTGGCCACGCTGATCGTGGTCATGGCCGTGATGAACGGTTTTCGTACCGAACTCCTCACACGCATACTAGGTATTAACGGGCATCTTATTGTGCAATCTATGGACCGCCCGCTCGACGATTATGAGGGGCTAGCCAAAAAACTCTCCGGTATTTCCGGCGTCACCTATGCCATACCCCTCGTCGAGGGGCAGACACTGGCCTCCGGCAGAGTGGGCGCTGGCTCAGGAGCGCTCGTGCGCGGTGTCTCCCCTGAAGATATCAAAAAAATCAAACTGATAGCACAAACCATTAAACTAGGCAGTTTGGATGGTTTCGGCACAGATGGTGGCGTCGCCATCGGAATACGCATGGCCGAAAATCTCGGCCTAGGCCTTGGCGATAATCTTACGCTGATTTCACCGGATGGTGATGTGACACCGCTGGGCGTAACGCCGCGTGTCAAAGCCTATCCCGTAACCGCGATTTTCGAAATCGGCATGGCCGAATATGATGCCTCTATTGTGTTCATGCCGCTCACTGAGGCACAGGCCTATTTCAATTCAGAAGGCAAAGTCCAGTCCATTGAAATTGTCGCCAATGACCCCGACAAGACCGATGAGCTGCGCCCGCAGGTCGAGGCAATAGCTGACCGCCAATTGATGCTGACCGACTGGAAACAGCGCAACACGACATTTTTCTCCGCCCTTCAGGTGGAGCGCAATGTCATGTTCATGATCTTGACATTGATCGTTCTGGTGGCGGCTTTGAATATTATCTCCGGCCTTATAATGCTGGTCAAAGATAAGGGCAGGGACATCGCTATTTTGCGCACCATGGGTGCCACGCGTGGTATGATCTTACGAATTTTCCTAATGACCGGCGCCGCCATTGGTGTATCAGGCACCATCGGCGGCGTGTTGCTCGGCTTCCTGATTGTGCTCAATGTCGAGCGCATTCGCCAATTTTTCTCGTGGCTTTCAGGCACTGTAATATTTAATCCGGAACTTTACTTCCTCTCCACTCTGCCAGCCAAGATGAACCCCGGCGAGACCATCACAGTCATTTTGATGGCGCTGGTCCTGTCGTTTCTAGCCACTCTTTTCCCTGCATGGCGCGCTGCCAAGCTCGATCCTGTCGAAGCCTTGAGGTATGAATAATGGCCGCTGAAACCGTATTGCGCCTAAGCGGCGTAGGCCGCCGTTATCATCAGGGCCAGCGCGAGCTCATCATTCTCGATGATGCAAACTTTGAGCTCCGCAAGGGAGAAATGGTCGCGCTCGTCGCGCCGTCGGGCGCCGGCAAGTCCACGCTGCTGCATACTGCGGGCCTACTTGAGCATCCCGATAGTGGCGAAGTCACTGTCAATGGCCGCGCCTCATCCGGCCTGCCGGATGATGCCCGCACCGCCATGCGCCGCTCGGATATCGGCTTTGTCTATCAGTTCCATCATTTGCTGCCCGAATTTACCGCGCTTGAAAACATCATGGTGCCGCAGCTTATCAAAGGCCTCAGCAACGCAGATGCCGAGGCGCGAGCCCGCCAGCTGCTAGATTATATGAAAATAGGCCACCGTGCAGACCATCGCCCAGCCGAGCTTTCAGGCGGGGAGCAGCAACGCGTCGCCATCGCCCGCGCTGTTGCCAACGCGCCACTCGTTTTGCTGGCCGATGAGCCAACCGGCAACCTCGATCCAGTAACCGCATCGTACGTTTTCGAGGCGCTCGAGGCCTTAGTTCGCCAGTCCGGCCTGGCAGCAATGATCGCAACGCACAATCATGAACTTGCCAAGCGCATGGATCGCCGTGTGACCTTGAAAGATGGCAAGGTCGTCGATCTTTAATCATTAACCCAAAATTAGCCATGACAACGCGCTTCCGCGAATAGCACAAATGTAGTCCTTATAGATAAATGTCGTTATGCGGGATTAGGTGGCATTTGCCGGGAATTGCCGATAATTGTTCGGCGTCGTCGGTTTTCAACGGAATTTCAGAAAGCCAATCGAGAAAGCGATAGACAGCACTTTTGGATGGCGCTCGGTCGTCCCCAAATTTGGCCTTGCACAAGGTTACTATTTCCATCCCGCCAGTCGTTGCGGCAAGCCTAGAAATATAGCTGGCAACCTCGCCATCGCGCGAAATCTTAAAGCGGCTCTTGTGTCTGAATTGGCCTGTTTTTGACGGGACTTTGAAGACGCTTTGAAGCCCGATTTATGGGCCGCTTATCGAAGGCAGGCCTGCCACATTGAGCGCATTTTTTTGGCTTCCGTTCGTTTGCTTTTCCAGCCATTTTGGACTGTCCCTTGCAGCATGATTAGAAAGCAGCAAGCCACTGGATACGGATGGCTTGCTGCAATTCGAACGACCATCTTGATGTTTGGTCGTTCGATAGAGCTAGACGCTTTGGCGTAAGCGTCCAGTTATTGTGGGAGCATGATAGAGTCGAGGCATATCACTCCACGCACCCACAAAACTTGAGGATTAGGCTGCCCATTGCGTGATGATAGGTTTGGCAGTGCCAGCCCATTCGTTCTGAATTGGCACTGGTTGGGCAATGCCGTTTCCATCGTTCTGCAAGATCACACGCGTTCCGTTGTTCAATAGGCGCATAGCCGCGCCCTCGTGACTTGGTCCGCAAACAAGGGTGTCTGGCTTGATACCAAGCGGGCGTCCTTCGTCTCCCACCATGTTCATCATTGCAGCTCGTGCCAACTCGTAGTTTTCTGGCGTCAATGGTTGCTTTGAACCATAGGCCAACTGCCAAAGACCAAATCCAGCATTCACGCGGCCATCTGTGCCGTAAACATATGACTTACGCCAGAAAACGTTTTCGTCATGTTCGTTATGACGGGGGATAAGCATACCAAGCTCTTTGCGCTCCTGGAATACCATTGGTTTCATGCCACGGCTGCAATCAAGCAGGAACCAAGGAGCACCCGAACCGCCTTGCGTGTTGGAGACTGATATTGGCTGTTTGTTTACATCCAACACTTGATGATCGGTATCGAAGTAGTATTGGCCGTCATAACAGTTTGTCGAAAAGCCAGCCTTTAAGAGGCTGAAAATCAACTCGTCTGGTAGCTCAGCGGCGGCTCGCCCCATTTCAAGAAAGAGTGGCGACAAGACGCCATATTGGTCGTCTTCAATATCATTGCGATCAACTTCGATTGTTTGTTCAAAGTCACGGTTCTTAATCTTATAGCCGTGCGCAGCCAAACTTTTGACAACACGGTCGCCAATCCAATTGCGCATCCTTGGAGTTTGGCCAAGCCAGCCATATTCCTCTTCACGCGTGGTTGACGGAACGACCATAGCAATCGACTTATACGCCAATAGTGCACCCGCAAATCCCTTATTGAATGAACCTTTGAAGCCGGTAAAAAGCGTGTTCAAATTTCCCTGATTAACTAGCATTTACTACTCCAAATTGGTTTGCGCGGATGAACGCGCATTGATGAATTCTTTTTCAGTCAGCCCCATTCGCTTGCACACAGCGATTTCATCCGCATCAAGCGCAGAGTTGTTTTTGTCACTTGCTCTCGGCTGTGAGGCATACCGGGCTTGCGGCTCTAGTATTTTCCGAAAGGACGGACCTATACCCTTGGCAAATTCGTCAAACGCGGGCTTGTTGACAGTGCAAAGACTGATTGCCCAATCCCTTGCAAAAGGTGGAATGGTTCCACTCCGAATGCTAAGAGCGACATGCGCTTCCGCATCCTGTTTGGAAATACCGGAATTTAGCCGATTGATTTCTGAAATTGCGCGGCGGAAATCACCGATTGGCACAAATTTGGAAGGGTCAGGAGCGACACTGTTCTGTGCGATTTCGTTTGGCGCAGGAACCAATTCAGGGGTTCCCTCAAAGCCCGCAATGAGCTTCTTTAGTTCTGCAATTTTGGCAGCAATCGCGTTGGCATCAGCATCTGCGGGAAGTCCCAATGCTAACGCGGCTTGCTTTAATTCTTCCACTGATAAATTGTTGTCCATTGTATCCTCCGAACGGGCAAGGGCGGTGAGTGTGTCAAGTGCAGGGCTGTTGGTAAGGGCGGCACTCTTGATGCAAACTATTTCGCCATCTTTGACGTATGAGAACACCGGCGATAGGTAACGATATTCTCTATTCTTGATGTGTTCTGCGGCGGTGTCGGTAAATTCAGCTAAGCCCCAAATGCCATCGGCACGGGCTTCCAAGCCGACTAGCCACCCTGCGGCTATTGCCCGCGAATTACTCTTATCTGCGCCAACCGTTTGATGATCGTAGTCGATTACTATTTGGCGTTGTCCGGTATATTTGCGAGTATTGGCAATCACTTCATTAGGATTTGAAAGCCGCCAAGGCCCGCGACCGTCAACGGCGTCAGACGTGCCATTGGGAAGCAAATGAACCCAACGACGGTTGACGTTCTGGGGATCGTTAGGAACACTTGCCAAGGCAACTGATATTGAGGCGGTAAGTTGGTTCATGACGCTTCACCCAATTTCAGCGTGAAGTCATAGTCAAACGAAATTCGCTGTAGTGCCCGACTTACGCCTTGCTCTGTGATTTTCAACTCGCTGCCAATTTGGGTGCATGTGTAACGTCGGGTGTGGCGAAGATAATAAATTTGAAAGTCACGCGCCAAGGGAATGATTATGTAGTTTCCAGCCCAGTTTTTAGAAAAGGGCTTAAGCTCCGCTGGCGTAAGTGACGTTAAGAATATGCCGCCGTGCCCATTTTTGCCGGATGCAGGGACATACACACGCCGCCCGCCAAGAGCGGACACAATATCGAATGTCCGATGAACGCCTAACTGTTCAACCAGCCATTCAAGTGTAGGGCGTCCATCGTTCGTTTTCATCATTTTCCCATGTCAACTTTATGCTCAAGTTCTAGGGAAAACGTGGGAAATCAACATGCCCGCAATGGCGGGCATGAGAGAATAAAAATAGGTAAAGTGGAAATCGGGAAGTGCGCGGTGGGACCTCCCAGTAACCCCACAAGCGATCCCATATTACAATGGTCCTACGGCAGGGAGAATTTCACCGTGTCACGCGCACCACAACAATATGACTACAAAAATTACTTTGTTCAAGATGGCAAATTGTGCGCGGTGGGGCCTCGCCTTAACCCCACAAGCGATCCCATATTTCTATGGTCCTACGGCAGCGAGAATTTCACCGTGTCACACGCACAATTGCGGTATGACAGAAACTTCACCTGTTTTCAATAATGCCCTCAAGAGATGCTTTGCGTCGAGATATGAGCTCGGCATCTAATTTTCCGATAAACCGCGTCCACGGGCTTTGAAGGCGCTGCGAAATCGATTTTAAACGAAAGGGCCGGACGTATCCAAGGATTAAGTCCAGCCCTTTTATGCAGCACATCACGCTATGGCGAGATTTAGGCTGCCCTAATTGGGATATTTACGGAAGCCGCCCCGTGACGCTCGGAGCGATGTTCCTCTTCAAGCTCGCCATGGGAGGGCATTGCCAAAGCAAGGCGCGTCTCAATCAAGTGAAGTAGGCAGGCCAGCTCTTCTCCACAAAAGTCTTCAATTTTTGTTTGGCTCTCGAAATTCCGCTGCCTCGCAAGCTTGGTGACGCACTTAAGTGCGCCCCATGCGTCCATTGCGGCATTCTCTTGTTCTGGCGTCCAACGCATATCAGGCTGCCTTTCCAACGTTGGTCCGTCGTGAGCTGTCATGCCACGCGTCGTTTGCCGTTTGGATATTCTCGCCGACAATTTCAATCAAGAAAAGAAGGTTTTCGGGGTTCACGGAATTCATGTCGTTGCCTGATTTTTCTCCTCCGGCCTGACAAATTTGTGCCAATAAATCGCGTATGCCGTTGAGTGCGCGGACGCTTTTATAGATGCAATCATAGGGTTCTTCGTGTCGTTGCATTTTCCGTTATCCTTCTTGGGAAATGTCATTTTATTGGGGTGAGATCGTTGTGTCGTGAAGGCGTCAATTCATAGTCGAGACGGCTCTTTGCCGCTCAATTGAATAAATGCGATTGATGTTTTCGAAGGCTTCGGCAAGCCGTCTGGTTTTCGTATAAACCTTGTTTTCTGGGGTTTCTGTTGCCTCAACCCAATCTACGAACTCTTGCAATGCAAGCCGGATTGCCTCCGCTCTTTGATGTTGAAGATCATCCAATCTGGCAAATTGTTCATCCGTCAAAGTTCTAATATCGACATGCCCCGTCATTTCAGGCTTTCCTTAATTGGTTGGTTGGTGGCGTTTCAGTGAGTTGGAAAAGCTTTTTGATGTGCGGTGCATCTAGCCCATGACGCAAAAATGCGGCTCCCAATTTGGGCGCATTAATGCCTTGGCCGGATGGTGATAAATCCTTGGCAAAATCAAGAATGTTTACCAGTTCGCGCAAGTTGTTATGGGAGAGCCCGAACGCGACACAGGCCGCGTAGGCGTCCAGTCCGGTCACTCCATACGAACCGGCAATTTGGCGAATGTCGTCCTCTGACGGGCCTTGTATGTCGATTTGAAGGGTTCTCGTCGTGATCTGCTTTGATTGTCTCACGGTCTTTTTTTCGTGCGGCAAGTGATTGACCATTTCCACAAAGAATAAGGTTAAAGCGGCAATCCTCCTGCATTTTTAGAAGCTCAAAAACCAAACGTGTTTCCATCGTTTGCACTTCGTCAATGATGAGTAGCTTTTTGACAGGTTGCCAATCGCCCAACGTTTCGGACCACGTATTGCCGTGTTTCAATAGCTGTTTGACGCGCTCGGCGAGTAGGAAGTTTGATTTTTCATTGGGAAGTGTGCGTCGCATGGCAACATGGATCATAGACAGCATCCCGCTGTAACCCTTTGTCGCTTCTGTTGTTGAACAATAGTAGGCACATTCGATTTGATTGACCGCTTCCCGCAAGGCGACTGTCTTGCCAACTCCAGCAGGGCCAATAAAATAGACAGGCCTGTTCATGCTTTGCGCATACTGCAATCCTGATTGAATTTTGAGATTTGCCCGCGTTATGATCATTTCCAGCGGTTTACCGGCATAGTCTGCCTCGCCAAAATCGTGAAAGTCCGTCATTTGACCCTCTCCGCTTTGTCGTAATCTTCAAGCAATTTTTCCCATTCGGCAGGGTCTAATCCCACGTCATATTCATCATTGCTTATGGTTTCGGCGGGCTGCGAAGGCACAAGCGCGAGGTGAGGGTGCTTAGGTCTATTGAACCGAATTATCGCATCTGGTTTGTTTGGGCGAATGGGCTGAGCATTCGCCCCAATTGCCAATGTCCGGCTCAAAATGTCCAAGTCTGGAACTGACTTTTTCATATCGCTAATGGTTTTGTTGCGAATGCGGTTCATGTCTGACGAACGCAAGGCCCCGCGTGGGTCGTCATGGGCAAAGATGGCATCTGGATAAACAATACCAATGGGTTTGCCGTGTATCGTTTCGACATAGAGAGCATCATAACCAAACCACTTAGGCACATGAACGACCACCGTGTCATCAAAGCACTTTAGCAAGTCGTTACTTATCCAGTCTCTTTTTTCGTGCTTGAACTTGTGGCCTCTGAGAGGCTTAACGATTGGTATTGTAAAGGCGTGAATAGCATCCTCTGGCAGCATAACTGTTGCCGACCAACCGTTATCAATGTGTTTTTGCATGGTTTTATTGAGTGAACTGCCGCCATACCGGCCACCTTGCGGCAACGCATTGGAAGCTGCCAATAGGCCGTCAAAAACCTCACAAAACGCATCAAACCCCTGAAATGCGGCGGGAAGCTTGCCCAATTGAACTTGCTTGGGCTTCATACGATCATCACCGATATAGCCCAGAACCGAACTAAGGAACGTTCGTTCAAATCGGCCAAACCAACCTTCGATTTCCTTTGCCGCCGCATTATAAGGTTGGGCACGAACGACGCGCTTTACGGCCTGTATTTGGCCGTCAATCCAAGTGTGGGAGCGCAAGGCGAGGGCGTTTTCTAGCAGGTCTGCAAATAGATTTTCCTTACCGTTGTCGAACTGATAGAGTTCCGCCATGCCCCATTCATGGGATGTGAACTTGCGGATAAGCGTGCCAATCATATCAATATTGCGAACCGAGCCGCCATTTTTATACCAGTATAATTCCCCCCAAACACGGCCCGTCGCCACGTCAAGAAACGCAATCAAATGCGGCGTAGCCGTCTTGCCCTCATGTTCAACCAGCACATTGACCTTGTGAACATCCACTACAACGCGCTCCATTGGGCGCTCGGGTAGCAACCGGACAATGCGGGGCTTATCGTCGGCGCTGGCCTTGCGGTTTCGGTAGTGACGACCAGCCTTGGCAAATGATTTTTTCCGATAGATCAATCCGTCTGGAATTGTGCAAATGCGCTCTAACTCGCCTTTTACATTCGGAATAAAGCCAAATTTTGCAGTAAGATCGGCAAGAACGATGCTTGTATCGTGCCGAATTATCCTGATATTCAAACGGTCTTCCGGCTGTTTAACAAGGTGAGCGCGAATATGTTGCCTCACCATTTCGGCAATCTGTTCTTTGATTTCCAGCTTGAACGGCACGGCACTATCCCAACGTGCCGAAAGTATAACGCGGCTTTTGCCATTATCGGCGCGGGCTTGCCGACCAAGAGCCGAAAGCGTTTGCTGTGTTTCGTATTTTTTTATCCAGCGTTCGATAGTGCGCCGACTAGTGGTAATCATTTGCCCGCGCCAGTCACGAAACGTTTTCCCGCTAAGCAGGTCAAGCGCGTTCCCGCGTTCAATGCTTTTGGGTTTGGTGTTTAAGGCCTCTTGGATAAGGTCATATTTCCAAGCCCATTCAATGCCGGCATTGTCGCCTCCAACAGGCTTTGAAGGCACTGTGAGAGGGCTTTGAAGGGCCTTTAAACGCTCTTGAATGTCAGCGGGCAGGGACGCAACGGCAACCTCATATTGTTTGCCAGACGCCCCGCCTTTGCCATGAATGACACGAACGGAAAGCGTTGCACCTCGCCAAGCGGTTAGTCGTCCACACGTGAAGTTCCGCAAAAGTCTATGTGAAAATTGACGTGTGACGCCGCTTACTTCGGCAAATGTAACACAATTGATAAAGCTAGCATTTGTGTCGTCAATCATTTGACGCTCTTTCTGGAAGCGCGGCACTAATGGCTAGTCGAACGATGTTTAGGGCACTCCGATTGACCCGTTCGCCCTTTAGAGCCTTTTCGACTGTTTGTCGGTTCAGGCCAGATGCGTTACACCATTTGTTAAGGGACGTGCCTTGGCTTGTGAAGCCTAGTCGTACCATAAGATACACATTGGCATCGCCAACGGGTGTGAGACTAATTTTGTGTTCAATTTGGTGCATGTTTCATAAATATGCACCAATAATGGTGTTGTCAATGAATAAAATTTCAAATGAACTTGTCGTGGAAAAACTAAAATTGTTGATCGATGACGCGGGAATCAAGTTGACCGAATTAGCAAATGGGATTGGCGTTCCGTACAGGACACTTCAAAACCAATTTAGTGGCTCGAGCAAAATGTCAGCGAGTACGGCACTAAGTATCTTACATTATCTCGGGGTTTCCTCCGACCTAATTGTCAAGGAAAATTCGGCTCTAAACGGGGTGGCAATGTCTATGGCTTTGCAAGAGGTTTTCGGAGACTATTTGCCCACTGTCAGTTTGACTGCCGAGGGAGAGTTCATCATGGAGTTTCCTGCCGAACCAAACATTTTCACTCGAGCGGAAAAGAGCCAAAATGCTACATGGCTCGGAGCTTTGATCGAGCGGAGCTATTTTGAAAATCTGAGGTTAAATCTAAAGCTATTTTATAAAATTAAGCGTTAGATAGCGTTTACCAATTGGTTTACCAATTCCCAGATTATGGAACTTATTTGCTTGATAGGTTTACCAATAAATACAATGAAATCAATTGGTTCGTATTTATTTGGCGTTACGAAATACAGCGGGGCAGTAGGTTGACTGTTGCACGGGCACAAAACCTAATAAAATCAGTAATTTATCGCTTTCCAATGCCATTTAATTCCACGCATTCGCATCGCTCAAATGACAAATATTTATTTGCGCTACACAATTTTGTTTAAAATTACGATTGACATTAGAACAATAATAGAACAAACAGTGATTATAAACAAAACATTGGAGTAAATAGCATGTCTGATTTCGCTCAAGACCTTTTGTCCTTTATGTCGGTATCCCTGTTCGTCGCCACTGTCGGCCTGATGGTCGGTGCATTCTAATTTGGCTGATGTTCCGTTTTTGACGGGACAATCTGGATTGTTTGCTGGACGTTTTGTCCGCCTTGCCTGATAACTGCTGTTCAGCAGACTCAAGCAGGTTAAAGGTCAAGTCCAGTGTCAACAGAGCGTTTAAGGCCAGCGCCGAAGCAGTTTATTCATTTGCGTGTGCATTCTGCGTATTCGCTGCTTGAGGGCGCGTTGCCGATTTCGAAGATCGTTGATTTTGCCACCCACAATGGCGCGCCAGCCATTGCTATAACTGATGCGTCCAACCTGTTCGGTGCCTTGGAGTTTGCGCAAAAGGTATCCAAAGCCGGGGTCCAGCCTTTGATAGGTTGCCAGCTTGCCGTCGATTTTGGGGATAAGGCGTCGCTGCCGCAAGTCAGCGGCGTTAAGAAGGAATTGCCGTCGTTTCCAACCATGGTCTTTTTGGCGGCCAATGCGCAAGGCTATGCCAATCTGGTGGACATCGTCAGCCGCTCATTTATGGAAACGCCGACGGGCGATCCCATCAATGTAAAGAGCGACTGGTTGAAAACCAATGGGGCAGGGATCATCGCGCTTACCGGCTATCTGGCCGGTCCGATAGACAGTATCATCGCCACCAGTCCTGAAGTGGCGGGCGCGCGACTGGAGACACTGGAAGCTTGTTTTGGTGACAGGCTTTATATCGAAGTGCAGCGCTGCCAGGGCTACGACAAGGCCCATGAGGCGCGGATGTTAAGCCTTGCCTATGAGCGGGAATTGCCCATCGTTGCCACCAACGAAGCGTTCTTTCTCTATCGCGAGGATTACGAATCGCACGATGCGCTGCTGGCCATTGCCGCCGGTTCGCTCTTGTCGATAGATGACCGCCGCCGTGTGACGCCGGATAATTACCTGCGTCCCGGCGTCGATATGGTAAAGCTGTTCGCTGATTTGCCGGAGGCGGTGGACAACACAGCGATTATCGCCAGACGTTGTAGTTTCTATCCTGAAGGTCGCAGCCCGATTTTGCCGCGCTTTACGGGCAATTCAACAAGTGGCGATGATGATGCGCTCAAAGCCGAGGCCGATGAGCTGAAGCGCCAAGCCATCGAAGGTCTGGCGCTGCGCATTGCCAAGATTGGCATGGTCGACGGTTTCACAGAGAGCGATTATCGCGAGCGTTTGGATTTTGAGCTGAGCGTCATCGAGAAGATGAAGTTCCCCGGCTACTTTCTTATCGTGGCCGACTTTATCAAATGGGCTAAAGCCCATGGCATTCCCGTTGGTCCCGGCCGTGGTTCGGGTGCTGGCTCGCTGGTCGCCTATGTGCTGACAATTACGGATGTTGACCCGCTGCGCTTTTCGCTGCTGTTTGAGCGCTTCCTCAATCCGGACCGCGTGTCCATGCCTGACTTTGATATCGACTTTTGTCAGGAGCGGCGCGAAGAAGTCATCCGCTATGTGCAACAGCGCTATGGCCGCGATCAAGTTGCGCAGATCATCACCTTTGGAACGCTGCAAGCCCGCGCCGTGCTGCGCGATGTCGGGCGCGTTCTCGAAATGCCATACGGGCAGGTGGACCGCCTGTGCAAACTTGTGCCTGCCAATCCCGCCAATCCAGTAACGCTGGCGCAGGCCATCGAAGGCGAGCCGAAGCTGCGCGAAGAGCGGGACAAAGAGCCGGTCGTCGAGCGGCTTTTGTCCATGGCGCTCAAACTTGAGGGGCTTTATCGCCACGCCTCAACCCACGCCGCCGGTATCGTGATCGGCGATCGGCCCCTGTCGCAGCTCGTGCCGCTTTATCGCGACCCGCGCTCGGATATGCCGGTCACGCAATTCAACATGAAATTTGTTGAGCAGGCGGGTCTTGTCAAATTCGACTTTTTGGGCCTGAAAACGCTCACAGTTTTGGAAATGGCTGTCCGCCTGGTGGCGCGGCGCGGCGTCACAATTGATTTGGCGTTGCTGCCGTTGGATGATGCCAAGAGCTACGAAATGCTGTCACGCGGCGAGACCGTTGGCGTGTTTCAGGTGGAATCGGCGGGTATGCGTAAAGCGCTGATCGGCATGAAGCCGGACCGGATTGAGGATATTATTGCCCTCGTGGCGCTCTATCGCCCGGGTCCAATGGAGAATATCCCGACCTACAACGCCCGCAAGAACGGCGAGGAGGAAATCGCCTCCATCCACCCGCGCATCGATCATCTGGTGAAAGAAACGCAAGGCGTTATCGTTTACCAAGAGCAGGTTATGCAAATCGCGCAGGTGCTGTCCGGCTATACGCTGGGCGAGGCGGATTTGCTGCGCCGCGCCATGGGTAAGAAAATCCGTGCCGAAATGGACCAGCAACGCGAACGCTTCGTCAGCGGCGCGGTCGAGCGCGGTGTGCCAAAACCGCAAGCTAATATGATTTTTGATTTGCTCGCCAAGTTCGCCGATTATGGTTTCAATAAATCCCACGCCGCCGCTTATGCCATCGTATCCTACCAGACGGCCTATATGAAGGCGCATTATCCGGTCGACTTTTTGGCCGCATCCATGACCTATGATATGGCCAATACCGAAAAGCTGACTGATTTCCGCCGCGACGCGTTGCGGCTCGGCATTGAGGTCGCGCAGCCGTCGGTCAACACATCACACAGGATTTTTGAAGTCGGCGAAAATAAAATTTACTATTCGCTGGCCGCCATCAAAGGCATAGGCGAAGCGGCGGTCGATCACATTGTGGAAATGCGCGGCGATAAGCCATTCAAATCGCTGGAAGATTTCCTCACCCGTATTGATATCAAGCTGGTAAACCGCCGCGTCTTGGAAAGCCTGATTAACTGCGGTGCACTGGATGCGTTCGGCCATGACCGCGCGCGCCTTAGCGCAGGCATGGACCGCATGATCGGCCTTTCCGCCCGCACGCAAGATCAGGCCACGTCAGGTCAGGCGGATATTTTCGGCCTTGGCGGCGGCGCGGAGCCGGAAAAGCTCATGCTGCCTGCGGCAACGCCTTGGGCGATTTCCGAGCGCTTGCTTCGCGAGTTTCAGGCTGCCGGCTTCTATCTTTCCGCTCATCCGCTGGACGAATATAACGCGCTGCTGGCGAAACTACGCGTGCAAACATTCGCCGAGTTTTCCGCCGGCGTGAAGCGCGGGGCTGTCGCGGGCCGGCTGGCGGGCACCGTCATTTCCAAGCAGGAACGCCGCACCAAAACCGGCAATAAAATGGGAATCATCAGCTTTTCAGATAGCACCGGCCAGTTTGAAGGTGTGTTGTTCGCGGAAGCGTTAAATGAATATCGCGACGTGCTGGAAGCGGGCCGTTCCGTAGTCATAACCGTCGGCGCGGAAGACCGGCCGGAAGGCATATCGCTGCGCATCCAAACCGTGACAGCGCTGGAAGAAGAAGCCGCGCGGGTACAAAAATCGCTGCGCGTTTTCCTGCGCGATGCCGCCCCAATCGACGCCCTGCCGCAATATCTAGGCCAGCGCGGCGAGGGGCAGGTGTCTTTCATTCTGATACAAGATGACGGCAAGCGCGAAATCGAAATCGAGCTAAAAGACCGCTACAAAATCACCACGCAAATCGCCGCCGCCATCAAGGCAGTGAATGGTGTCGTGGATGTGGAATTGGTCTAATGCAAAATGAAGGCGCTACTCTGTCGTTTCAAGAGGAATTGTTCATATTTATATTGATAATATTTGGATTTGCCTCACTCGTCCGCGTAGCGTTTCCTCCAGCGCGAAATAAGGCAACATCTCGTTTTGTCTTCTGGGGGAGTATATTGACGATTTTTGCAAATTATTGCTACTTTTTGTTTGTAGATTACAATTCACTTGCTTTCTCACCAGATTATATGGTCTTTGGAGTGATTATTTATTGTTTTTGTCTAATGTTGGGGACGGTGTTCCTATATTTTAGTATCAGATCAAGAGAGAACTACTACTTTTTGTTTGAACTTGTTTACATGATATTTCTATTTTTCCAGATTAATTGGCTTTACATTTTGTTGGAAACTTAAAGTTGAAAACGCAATTGCCCCTTGCTGCACCTCAATCTCAACGTTTTACCCCCGAGCATCGCCTGTCCGGCTATTTCTTCACGCAGTTTCTAAGTGGCGGCGCGGCAACGGTTTTTGCCGGAATTTGGTTTGCCTCCAAGGGCCTCAACACCGATCAAATCGGCCTTCTCAACTCAATACCCATTGCCGTACTTGTGTGCATCAACATGTTGGTTGGCCGTTTGGCGGACAAGGCGAGCGACTGGAAACACGTCATCACCTTGGGCGCCTTGCTCTCAGCTATTTTCCCTTTCGGTCTTTTTTACGTCACCGGATTTTGGAGCATCCTGCTGTTCTGGTCTCTGGCAGCCATTGCGCAAGCGGCTATCGTGCCTGTTGCAGACGCCGCCGCCATGCGCATGACGCGCCGTCGCGGCTCGGATTTCGGCGCAGTGCGCGCGTGGGGCACGATTGGCTTTATGCTGGCGCTATTCGCCACCGGCTATCTTGTCACTTGGTTTGGCAAAGATTTTTTCCTGCCGCTGTTCGTCGGCCTCTGCGTTCTGCGCGGCATCGCCTCAATGGCCTTACCGAAACTGCGCGCTGCCAAGGATGAGCAAACGCAATCCGAAGGCGCAACGCGCCTGCTGCATGTCATGAAGCCGTGGTTTTTGTTGCCGTTGTTTGGCTGGTCAATGGTGTTTGCCACCCATTTGGTGCTCAATGGCTTCCAAAGCCTGCTCTGGCAAAAAGAGGGCATTCCCACCAATATCATCGGCGTTTTGATTGCCGTCGGCGCATTATCAGAAGCGGTTATGCTCTTCGCCTTCAAGCGCTTCCAAGGCAAATATTCGGCGCGAAAGCTGATATTGGCCTCCTGCATCGTCTCCGTGCTGCGCTGGGTGGCCATGGCATTTTCGCCAAGTGTACCGCTTTTATTTGCGCTGCAAACGCTGCATTCCATCACCTTCGCGCTTGGCTTTTTGGGCTGCATGAATTTCATCACCAATTGGACCAGCGAAGACATCGCTGCCGAAGCGCAAAGCTTTTTCGTGATTTTGCAGCAGGTAACGGCCATCGTCGCCATCTCCGGCTTCGGCTATTTGGCCGGTATTTATGGCACCAAGGCCTTTCTGGCTTCTGCCGCGTTCGCCGCCATTGGCGCGGTGCTGGTGTATATGTCACTGAAAATGCAGCAGCCGAAAAGCGGTTAAAAACTCCCCTGTTGCATTGCACCAAAAAATAGCGCATAGAGCTGCCAACGCGATGTTCGGGCCCCTCAAATCATTCGGGCCTTTTCTGTTTCCGCGCCAACCCCGCTCCTTTCCGAATTGACGGTCAGGTGCGAACCGCACCTCTAGGCCGTTTAACGTCCTTATGTACGGATCACCCGAGGCCGCAAAAAAACGGTCTCACCGTTTGAACCATTGCAGCGCGCAATTTAGCGGTGCTGCGCCTTGCGCTGTATCGCGCTGAAAGTTGACTATTTTGACTGATATTACCACTACTAACGGTTTTGCCGCGCTCGGCATTTCCGGCCAGATTTTGACCACGCTGGAAGCCGAAGGCTTCACCACACCAACGCCAATCCAAATGAAGGCGATCCCGCCGCAAATCGAAGGCCGCGATGTTTTGGGCGTTGCCCAGACAGGCTCCGGCAAGACTGCCGCTTTCGTGCTGCCTATCATCCGCGAAATTATGACCATGGGCGATAAGCGCCAGCATAATTGCGCCCGTGCGCTCATCCTCGTGCCAACGCGCGAACTTGCCGTGCAGATTGAAGAGTGCATTCGCCAATTTTCGAAGAACACGCATTTGTCCACCGCGTTAGTCCTCGGCGGTATGCCGCGTTTTGCGCAGATCAAGAAGATGCTGCCGGGCGTTGATTTTCTTATCGCCACGCCGGGCCGCCTCTCTGATTTGATGAAAGAGGGCGCGGTTAAGCTGGCAAATACCAAGTTTTTGGTGCTGGATGAGGCCGACCGTATGCTCGATATGGGCTTCATCAATGATGTGCGCAAAATCGCAGCGCAGACTAACCAGTATCGCCGCACCGCGCTTTTTTCCGCCACTATGCCGGACGAAATCGAAAATCTCGCCAAGAGCTTGATGAAAAATCCAGTGCGTATCGAAGTTGATAAGCCAGCCACGACCGTTGCCAAGATTACCGAAAGCGTTATCCACACTGGCAAAGGCGAAAAGCGCGCTTGCCTGTCAGCGCTGCTCAATCAGCCTGAAATGGAACGCGTCATCGTCTTCACCCGCACCAAGCATGGCGCGGATGCGGTTGTCCGCCATTTGGAGCATGATGGCTTCAATGTTGCCGCCATCCACGGCAACAAGTCG
>JAYSWX010000140.1:0-18148 GCA_043717855.1 Phyllobacterium sp. | reverse complement strand
CCCCGCAAATGGCGCGTCATCTTGCCAAGGGCGGCGACATCATACTCTCCGGCATCCTCGCCACCCAGCGCGACCGCGTCCTCGCCGCCTACCGCACGCAGGCACTTTATCATCGCAAGACTCTGTGGCGTAATGGGTGGGTGACGCTGCATTTGAGTTAACCCGAACAGGTGATTTGAAATGAGCAATCAGCATTCTCACCTTTGGCCCGGTGTTCCCTTGGCTTTGGGCTCTGCGTTGCTATTTGGCGCAAGCCCGCCACTATCGAAAATATTATTGGCAAATGTCAGCCCTTTCATGCTGGCCGGATTATTTTATCTAGGCGCGGGCCTTGGCTTGGCCGCCTACAATCTCATTTCACACAGCGTAAAATCGCCCCAAAGCGGCAATAGCCTTAGCCGCAAAGACTGGCCGTGGCTCGCAATTGCGGTCATTATGGGCGGCGTTTTCGGCCCATTGCTTTTGCTGGTAGGTCTGCACCAAACCAACGCATCCACCGGCGCGCTTTTGCTCAATGTGGAGTCAATCGCGACTATGGCTATGGCGTGGCTCATTTTTCGCGAAAATGTGGACCGTCACCTGCTCGTCGGTGCGGCAGCCATTCTGGCCGGAGCCTTGGTCTTGGCATGGGACGGTGGCGCGTTTTCTCTCAGCCACGGCGCACTATTGATCATCTTAGCCTGTGTCGCTTGGGCCGCCGATAACAATGTCACGCGCAATATTTCGGCCAGCGATCCGACCATCATCGCCATGATTAAAGGTCTGGTTGCCGGCATCATAAACATCGCCATCGCCCTCATGGCTGGCGACACATTTCCAACTTTCGGATTTAGTATCGCCGCCGCTATCATTGGCTTTTTCACGGTTGGAATCAGTTTAGTTCTTTTCATCAAGGCGCTGCGCCATTTGGGGACGGCAAGGACAGGAGCCTATTTCGCCCTCGCCCCTTTCATAGGCGCATTATTATCCGTCGCATTTATCGGCGATCCGCTGACTATGAAACTGGTCTTGGCAGGCGTTCTCATGGGGATCGGCCTTTGGCTTCACCTCACAGAACAGCATGGCCACGATCATGAACATCAGCCGCTGGAACATGAACACAGCCATGTTCATGATAGCCATCACCAGCACCCGCATAACGGACCAGTCGTGCAGCCGCACTCGCATATTCACCGTCATTCCCCGATGCGTCATAGACATGCGCACTACCCTGATTTACATCACCGCCACGAACACTGACCCAACCTGAAAGACACACGGATGAGCAACGACCACGCCAATGATGCTCACAATCACGCGGAACATATCCATGATACTGATGACCATAATGATCATTCCGGGCATTCTCATGGCTCCGGCCATTCCCATACTCCTGCCAGTTTTGGTCGCGCTTTTGCCATTGGCATAGCGCTCAACACTGGCTTCGTCATCATAGAAGTCACTTACGGTTTCTTGTCCAATTCCGTCGCGCTGCTCGCCGATGCGGGTCACAATCTCAGCGATGTTTTGGGCCTTGGCGTGGCGTGGCTTGCCAGTGTTTTGGTCAAACGCGCACCCTCACCGCGCTTCACCTACGGCCTGCGCGGTTCGTCCATTTTAGCAGCACTGTTCAACGCTGTGTTCCTGCTGGTCGCCGTCGGCGCCATCGCATGGGAGGCCATCCAACGTTTCGGCTCGCCCGAGCCAATCGCCGGAAAAACAGTCATGTTAATCGCAGCCATTGGCATTTTCGTGAACGGCATCACCGCGTGGCTGTTCGCAGCCGGTGCCAAGGATGACATAAACCTGCGCGGCGCATTCCTGCATATGGCATCAGACGCACTGGTCTCCGCAGGCGTCGTCATCGCCGGATTCATCATCCTCATGACCAACTGGCTCTGGCTTGATCCGCTTATGTCACTTGTCATTAGTGCCGTCATCATCTGGGGCACATGGGGCCTATTGCGAGACTCCGTTGGCATGTCGATGGCGGCAGTTCCGGCTCGTATAGACCCGATAAAAGTGCGCGATTTCTTGAGCGCACAGATCGGCGTCGCCAGCATTCATGATTTGCACATCTGGCCCATGAGCACGACGGAAATCGCAATGACCTGCCATCTGGTGATTCCAAATGGCCATCCGGGCGATGAATTTATCCATCATTTAGCTCAAGATTTGGCGGCAAAGTTTAAGATCAATCACCCGACCATCCAGATCGAAACCGACCCGCACGCCGCCTGCGCGCTGGCGCCGGATGAGGTTGTATGACGCCAAACCAAATCATAATTTATTCACAGTCCGAGGCTAAGGCGATGCCATGAAAAAAATCATCCTATCAGCCTTGTTCCTATCCGGACTGCTCGCAGCAAACGCCAACGCCTCTGTTACGACCAAACTGCTTGAGCCAAGGCTGACCATAAAGCCCCCCTTCCACTCTGGCGCCAGCGTGGCGCTCACGCTCGATGCCTGCTCCGGCAAAGTGGACGAGCGCATTTTGCAGGCGCTGATCGACAATAATATCAAAGCGACAATCTTCGCCACTGCCCGTTGGCTGAAGCATACCCCTGAAGCCATTGCCCAAATCAACGCCCATCCTGATTTATTCGAGGTCGAAAATCACGGCGCGAAACATCTGGCTGCCGTCGATGAGCCAGCTAATGTCTATGGTGTGGCCGCTGCCGGTTTGTCTTTGGGTGTGGAAAATGAAGTGAAGGGCGGCGCGTCCGCCATCTTGGCCGCCACCGGCCATCAGCCAACCTGGTATCGCGGCGCAACCGGCCGCTATACCAAGTCCAGCATCAAACAGATCGAGGGCATGGGCTACAAAGTGGCGGGCTATTCCCTGCTCGGCGACGGCGGCGCAGGCTTTTCCGAAAAGCAAACCGCCAGATCCATAAGCGCCGCCAAAAATGGCGACGTCATTATCGCCCACATCAACCAACCAACCAAGCCAGCAGGTGCCGGTGTGGTTGAAGGCATATTGAAGCTAAAGGCGGCTGGATTTAATTTCTTGCGCTTGGAAGACGGGATTTAATGGCGGGGCGATATCCGCCCCCGCCGATACCGGTTCGTCGTTTCGGTTAATTCAAAGCGGCTGATAGGCACTTCCGCGCTTGCGCAGTTCCGCCTTGCATTGTCCGAGCGTACGCAGCCGCTCCGTATCCACCATCTGCAAGCTCGCATTAGCGGAATGGGTTACTTGTCGTGTGCGTCCGGCAATCATTGCATCGACGGCCTTGTGCATAAATCCACGTCTTGTCTTGGTTGAGGCCATTGTTCAACTCCTTGTCGTTCCACAGCCTCCCACTGCTTCATGTCTAAAATAGGGTCATTCGCACTTTAAAGGTAGGCCGCAACTGCATGATAGCTATGCGATTTTAAATCGCCGCCTGTCACATTGCTGACATGAAGTGTGAAGGCCTAAAATGAATCCTGGCGCGAATTCACGTTGCGCGGCGCAGGCGCAGACTCTAGTCTCGTTCAATATCTGAGGAGACCACCATGTTCCAAACCTATGAACTTAACGCAAGCGCATCCGGCACAGCGCCCCGCGTCGCGGCACTTCGCGCTCAGTTTGATGGCCTCGGGATAGACGGGTTTCTGGTGCCCCGCGTGGATGAGCATCAGGGCGAATATGTCGCCGCCTGCTCGGAACGCTTGGCATGGCTCACCGGCTTCACCGGCTCATGGGGCGTCGCGCTTATCTTGAAAAACGCCGCCCATCTGTTCGTCGATGGCCGATACACGGTGCAAGCCCCGGCGCAGACGGACCCCGCAATTTTCACCATACAAAGCCTCATTGAAACCCCGCCCTCCCAATGGATTCCGGGCAACATGCCGTCTGGCTCGCGCATCGGCTATGACCCGTGGCTGCACACGATTGCCGAAGTGAAGTCACTCACCAAGGCCGTCGCCGCCATCAAAGGCACCCTGGTTCCCATCACGAAAAACCTCGTCGATATCGCGTGGACAGACCGCCCCGCCGCGCCACTGGAACCCGTCTCCATCCACACAATGGAATATGCCGGTGTGCTGGCCCGTGATAAAATCCACGCCATGGCGGAAGCATTGAAGACAGCCGGAGCCAGCGCCACCGTGCTCACCGACCCGTCGTCACTGGCATGGCTGTTCAACATCCGTGGCAATGATGTGCCGCACACGCCGATTGCTTTGGGCTTCGCCATCGTCAAAGCCGAAGGCGAGCCGCTGGTGTTTATCGACAAGCGCAAGCTGCCCATGAAGACCGAGGCCTACCTAACCCAGCTTGCCAACATCCTGCCGCCAAGCGATCTCGAGCCCACGCTTGCAGCGCTCGCCAAAGATCAAACCATAGCGCTGGACTCTGCATTAGCTGGCGATAAATTCCGCCAAATCGTGGAAGATGCAGGCGGCACAATCATCGAATTGCAAGATCCGGCCCGCCTGCCCCGCGCGTGCAAAAACGTAACCGAGCAACGCGGCACGAGAGCCGCCCACAAGCGCGACGGCGCGGCAATGTCCGCATTTCTTACATGGTATGACGGCCAAGCCGCTGGCTCGCTCGATGAAATCACCGCGGCCGTGCGCCTCGAAGAATTCCGCGTCGTCGCGGGTGAGGCCAACCAATCGCCGCTCTTGGATGTCTCTTTCCCCTCCATTTCCTCCACCGGCCCCAACGGCGCGATGAACCATTACCGCGTCTCGACCGAGTCCAACCGCAAGCTCGAATCTGGCGAATTATTCCTGCTTGATTCAGGCGGCCAATATCGAGACGGCACAACAGACATCACCCGCACCCTGCCCGTCGGCACAGTCCCAGACGAATACCGCCGCCGCTTCACGCTGGTGCTCAAAGGCATGATCGCCATCTCCATGCTGCGCTTCCCCAAAGGCACGCGCGGCTGCGATATTGATGCCTTTGCCCGCAGCGCGCTGTGGTCCGCAGGCTTAGATTATGCCCACGGCACAGGCCACGGCGTCGGCTCCTATTTGTCGGTCCACGAAGGCCCGCAGCGCATCGCCAAGGTCGGCGTCACGCCGCTAGAACCCGGCATGATACTCTCAAACGAGCCGGGTTATTATAAGCCCGGCGAATACGGCATCCGCATCGAAAACCTCATTCTGGTCACCGAAGCCACACCCGTAGAAGGCGGCGATGCGCCCATGATGGCGTTCGAAACCCTAACGCTAGCCCCCATAGACAAGCGCCTCATCGACACCCACCAACTAACCCGCGCCGAGCTGCACTGGCTAGACACCTACCACGCCCGCGTGCTGGCAGAAGTCGGCCCCATGGTGGACGAGCAAACAAGGACATGGCTGGAGCAGGCGACGAGCGCGTTCGCGGTGGAGTAGCTCTTTTAACTTCTCCCCGCCTCTTGCGGGGAGAAGGTGGCGCAAAGCGCCGGATGAGGGGCAGCGCCGAAGTTAGACGATTAGCCAACATCGCACCTCGTCGCGCCCCCCTCTGTCCTGTCGGACATCTCCCCCGCAAGTGGGGAGATCGGCCTGCGCAACGGCTTTCACTAATCATCAAACTTGGAGATTGACAGCTAAAGGCGGTGAGCGTGATCTCACCCCTTGCGGGGGAGATGTCCGACAGGACAGAGGGGGGCGCGACGGAGTGCGAAGGTGAAACTAAATGCGCAATACTCAGAATATTAAACGCAATATGCCAGCCTCGAATACAACAAATAACGACTGCCAATCGGCCTGCATGTCATTTGCATTTACCCGTCTTTATGTATCCAGCAGAAATCCAATTTGATGCCTCGGCCAAACCAGGCGTTCCACCAATAGTGCCGTTGAGCTGAAGTCCTTTCCCCAAATATTGGCAAAGCCACGGGAATATTTCTGTTATGGCGCTATCTGACTCTAAAGTCGGCCCAGTTTGAATTGATATTCCCATGATGCTGAACCCATCTCCAAAGACAGGCGACAAGTCCTTGCCTTCGATTACACGGATCGACTTAGGATCACTTACATCATCGAATGTGACAAGTAGCGGCCATTCCGTTTGAGGCAAATTATGAGGCGGCATACCCGCTTCCAGTAATTCCGCTAACGCTGTGCGATCTGCAGTTGTTTTGATACGCCCGCCGTTAGCCGCTGCAATCAACGCTGAGCTTGACGCGGACCAAGTGGTTGAAGCCGTCAATGCCACAAGATATTTACCCGGCATAACCTCAACCACACTCGATTCACCGCGCGAGCCCGATGAGCTACCTGTTTGATTTGCCAACGAGGTTTCCCAATCAGCATAAAACTGCACCGAGACATCCAAAACATTACCGCCAGAAACAATGCCGTTAGGCGTCTCTACCTCTATGATGGTCTTCTGCCGCCACGAATGACTTTCTCCGCAACCGACCAAAGGAAGCGACAGCACCAAACCTGCCAGCCAACCTATCAACCGCCCCATAAATCTGCTCACAATTCAAATTCGATTCGATACATTCATAGGTTGTCTTACCTATGGACCTACCTGTCAATGCATCAGCTCCCGAACCACCACAGCATAATTCCAATTTGCTTGCAAAAACCGCAAGCAAATGCTATCTAACTTCCATGAACAGCACCCACCGCAAGACGCTTGCATTGGTTTTCAAAGATCCAGTTTCTGGCACAATCGAGTGGTCCTCAATCGAAGGATTGTTGGTTGCCATTGGTGCTGAAGTGATTGAGGGGAATGGCTCACGCGTTCGCTTCGTCAAAGATGGCGAAGTTGAAACATTCCATCGCCCGCATCCGGCCAAAGAGGCAAAGCGTTATCAAGTGCGCGCTGCCTGCGCCTTTCTACAAAGACTAGGAGTAAATCCATGACCAACACCATGACCTACAAAACCTACGCCGCCCGCATTGAATATGACGACGAAGATAAAATTTTCACAGGCCACATCGCAGGCATTCGTGATGGCGTTGGTTTTCACGCCGATAATGTTGAAGCGCTGGAGTTGGCTTTCCACGAAGCTGTCGATGACTATATCGAAACCTGCACCAAAATTGGCAAGACACCGCAAAAGGCCTATTCCGGCCAAGTGATGTTTCGCATCAGCCCCGAGCTTCATAGCAAAGCCGCCCTCGCCGCAGAACTATCCGGCAAGAGCCTCAACCAATGGGCAGAAGAGGCGCTGAGCCGCGCGGCGGGATAACCCATCACGCCCCCGCCCCCAACCCATCACCAATTTCAATTTGCCAAGCCCGCCAAACTACCCCAAACCGTTGCCACAAACGGAACCGCTCCCATGCCCCTAAAACCCCTCCACATAGCGCTGGCCATACTCGTCACGGCCATTTGGGGCTTTAATTTTGCGGTCATCAAAGTCGGAGTGGCTCATGTGCCGCCGCTGTTGCTTACGGGCCTGCGCTTTCTGTTTGCGGGCCTTCCCGCCGCATTGTTTATCCCCAAGCCAAAGGCCGAATGGCGCTATATCGCCTCGTTCGGCTTTGCGCTGGGCGTGGTGAAATTCGGGCTGCTGTTCGTTGCCATCCATTTAGGGCTAAGCGCCAGCCTTGCCTCGCTGGTCATGCAGTTGCAGGTGTTTTTCACCATCCTGTTCGCCGCGCTTCTGATGGGCGAAACGCCGAAGCCCAACCAGATCATCGGCGCGGTCATCGCCTTTGCCGGCATCGCAATCATCGCCGTCAGCCGCTGGTCGGGACCGGAACTCATGCCGCTGGGCCTGTGCGTGCTCGCGGCCTTCACATGGGGCATTGCCAATATCATCGCCAAAAAATCGGGCGAGACCAATGTCTTCGCCTTCATCATCTGGGCCAGCCTCATCCCGCCGCTGCCGCTGTTCGCCTTGTCTTGGCTCATGGAAGACCGCGCCCTCATCGTGCAGACCATCACCCACCCGTCATGGCTCACCATCGGCTCGGTGCTATTTCTGGCGAGCCTCGCCACCGTGTTTTGTTTCGGCCTTTGGAACCGCCTGCTCCATCAATATCCGGCAGCCACCGTCACGCCGTTTGCCTTGCTCGTTCCCGTATTCGGCATCGCATCCGGCGTGCTATTTTTGAACGAAGCCTTCGGCGGGGCGGCAATAATCGGCAGCCTGTTTGTGTTCGCAGGATTGCTCATGAACATGTTCGGCGCGGGATTATTCAAACCTAGCTGAAACCGCGCGACGCCGCAAAACGATCAGCCACTCGCTTAACAAAAACCGTTTGATCTCAATCAATGTCAGTCGCCGTAATATATGTATTTTCAATACACATATTAACGCCTGAACATAATTTGAGGAGATTAAAATGATTGGAACACGCATGGCACGCCGCGACTTCTTGCTGACGGCAGGCGTCGCCGGACTTTTCACCGGCATCGCCACTGCTGCTGCCGATGCGGCCAGCGCGCTGGAGGCGCCGGTTTTGGCCAGTGTAACAGCGATAGACCTATCCGGCCTTCCCCGTGTGAAACAAAAGCTCGTCGCGCCGCCCTTCGCACCTGAACATGAGCAAGTTGCCACCACTGGCCCATCCATTATTGAAATTGAGTTGACTATCGAGGAAAAGCAGATTGAAATTGATGGTGACGGCACAAAAACATGGGCCTTCGCCTATAACGGGTCTGTTCCCGGTCCGCTGATTGTTTGCCACGAGGGCGATTATGTCGAGCTGACACTGAAGAACCCAGCCACCAATTTGCTCGAACATAATATTGATTTTCATGCCTCAACCGGCGCGCTCGGCGGCGGCGCTTTGACAAAAATCCAACCGGGTGAACAGACAATTCTGCGTTGGAAGGCAATCAAGCCCGGTGTCTTCGTCTATCATTGCGCCCCCGGCGATGTCATGATTCCCTACCATGTTGTGCAGGGAATGAACGGCGCGGTTATGGTCTTGCCACGCGACGGTCTGAAGGATGCCAAAGGCGAGCCCTACAAGTATGACAAGGTCTATTATATCGGCGAGCAGGATTTCTATATTCCGCGCGATGAAAAGGGAAAGTACAAAGTCTATGAAGGCTCAGGCGATAACATGGGCGACACGCTCGATGTTATGCGCGGCCTCATTCCTACCCATGTCGTCTTCAACGGTAAAAAAGGCTCTCTCACCGGCGATAACGCCATGAAGGCCAAAGTTGGCGAAAAAGTGCTCTTCATCCATTCGCAGGCTAACCGCGACTCCCGCCCGCATTTGATTGGCGGCCATGGTGACCTCGTCTGGGAAACCGGATCATTTGCCGATATGCCTGCAACCAATTTGGAAACCTGGTTCATTCGCGGCGGTTCCGCAGGTGCCATGGCCTACGAGTTCCGGCAGCCCGGCGTTTATGCCTATGTCAATCACAACCTAATCGAGGCCGTGCTGCTTGGAGCGACTGCCCATGTGGTGGTCGATGGTGAATGGAACGATGACCTGATGATGCAAGTGGCCAAAGCCGCGCCAATTCAAGCGTAAGGTCCAATGATGCTTGTTAGCGGCATAACAAAAATGGCGGTGGTGGCAGCAGTAGCCGCCGCCGCTTTTATAGGCCTGCAGGCAAAGCACGAGCCGGCAGCGCCGCTGTTTGAAGCATTGGAAATCACACTGGCCAACGGCGGCAGATTGCAAGTCGGCCGCGACGAAATCCGCAACGCGCTGTGGGTGGAATGTGTAACCGAGGGTGCGTGTGAACAAACCGACCAGATCAAAGTTGCCGATGGCGCAATCAATTTTCCCGTCACGGATATAAATCCGATGGACATCGCCAAGTTCATCGACTGGCAAAATGCCAAGACCAACGAGAGCTGGCGTCTGCCCACGCTAAGCGAATGGCGCGACTATTCCAGCGCACCTCCCAAAGAGACAAGGAAACGTTTCACCGACCCGCGCCTCTATTGGGCCGCAGACTATGGCATAAAAAAACCATTAGAACGCGCCGTGCAAAGCAGCGGTCACTACGGCACCCTTCCCAATGGCCTGCGCGATATTGGCGGCAATGTTTGGGAGTGGACATCCACCTGCACCAATGGCGAATCAGTGGGTTCAAGATGCCCCGCCTATTTCGTCGTCGGCGAGCACGAAGCCGAGATTCCCGTCTTCTTGCGCGACGTAATTACCGGCGGCTGCTCGAGCGGCGCACCGCCAACGAACTTGGGTTTCCGTTTGGTGCAGGAAATTCCAGGCTGAAAACTGTTCCGGGAAGGCGGCGTGCGCCCCGCGCATCGATCCCGCACTGTTTCCGTATCGTCTTCGGGCGTTTTCCGACCGCTTTTCAGAGCCCGTTTAGAGAGCGCAAAACCACAATCGTCACCCAGCCAAGCGCAAACACGGCAAGCGTCGGCAGGCGCAAAGCAGCGACACCTGCCACGATCAAAGTGATGAATTCCGGCCACCCTTGGGTGAAGGCGGCAGGCGCAACCAGCGTTGTCAGCACCGCAGCGGGCACAGCGTTCAGCGCCGCTTCAACACGCGGATTGATGCGCTCAAACCGCGACAAAACCAGATGTCCGCCAATGCGGGTCAGATATGTCAGAAGCGCACCGCCCAAAATTGCGAGATAAATATCACTCATGGTTTAGCCTCGCTCGCGCCGAATATCGCTGCATAGGCAATGCCCGCCAGCGCACCAAGAGACACATGCCAGGGTGAACCTATTGTTTTATAGAAGAAAATCGACGCCGCGCCCGAAACCAAAACAACGGGCAACCAAAGCGGCCGCTTTCGAAAGCCCATAACCAGCCCTAGAAAATAGATCGAAAGCAAAAAATCAATGCCCCATGTGTGCGCATCCGGCAATATTTTGCCAAATTGCGCGCCAATCAGCGTCGCGCAAAACCACATAGAATAAAACGACAGAGCCATGCCTAAATACCATTGGAAATCAATTTTTCCCGTGCGGTCAATTTCCCGCTCGCTCTCGGCAAACTGCGGGTCAATCAAAAAGAAAAAAGCCAATGATTTCTGTAAGTTAGTGAAATTTGCAAAATGCCGCCCGATGGTCGCCGAATAGAGCACATGCCGCGCATTGACCACAAAAATCGAAAACGCAATCAACCACGGCGCGGCATGATGGCCGAATAATTCAATTCCCACCATCTGGCTGGCCCCGGCATAAACCGTCAGGCTCATCACCACCGCTTGGGTGACGGTCAGCCCGTTATCAATCGCCACCGCCCCGAACAAAACCCCAAAGGGAGCTGCCGAAAACAAAATAGGGACAGAGCGTCGCGCTCCGGCAAGAAATTGTGGGTTCATAATATCGCTGTTACCAATAAAACACCAAGAAGTCAGTCGCCGATAAGTGATTGAAAGTTAACGAATATTGATGAATTAGTCTGCCGTCTCAGTAATCGCCCTGCCCCAAACAAGCAACGGCATCGCCCGCTTCACAAAGTTCACACTCATGTCCACCAGCTTTGGCGTCGTCACCAAATCGGGGTCAATATCTTCACGCACATAAAAATGTTTGAGCTTCACAGCCTGCATCAAATCCGGCTCGGTAACCCTGTCAAACTCCTTAGGCAGCCGCTTTAGCGCGTCTTCGGTGCGAAGTTCCAATCCGCCCGAGGCCAAGCTGGCTGTTAAATCACGAAACGCGTCAGGATAAGTCACAATCCGGTTGCGAAACGCCCGCAATTTATCGGGACCATCCAAATAAAACCCAACCGCCATAAAGCAGCCTTCCAGCCCGATTTTGATGAAAAACGAGCCCTCATCCTCCCGTTTTTCGCCAGATGGCGTCAAAAGCGCGGAAACATGCTTGTTAAACGGGCTTTTATCCTTGGCAAACCGCACGTCGCGATAAATCCGGTAAACCGACTTTTTGCGGTCGCCCTTGAGATCAATCCCATTGGCCGCAAAGGCCTCTGTTAGCGCCTCCACCAAATCCCCGCGCGGCGTTTCCAACTCGCTTTCGTATAAGCCCTTGTTTTCCTTGAACCAATCACGGGATTGATGGAAATTGAGTGCCTTGAGAAAGGGGAGTGCTTGCTTGCCGAAGCCGTTGAAAGTGGTCATGCCCCCACCCTCACAAACCAAGCATCTTCGTCAATCACCTCAACCCCATGCTTCTGCGCATCAGCGAGCTTCGAACCAGCGCCCGGCCCTGCGACCACCAAGTCCGTCTTTTTAGACACAGATCCCGCCACTTTCGCGCCCAGCCGCTCGGCCATGGCCTTGGCCTCATCCCGCGTCATGCGAACCAGCGAACCGGTAAAAACCACGGTTTTGCCCGCCACAGGGGAGTCTGAAAGCGGTTTTTCGGCATCCGCCACTGTCAACTCCGCCGCCAGTGCTTCTACCAGTGCGCGGTTATGCGCCTCGCCAAAATAGCGTGAAACCGAGTCAATCACGGCCGGACCCACATCGTCCAGCGCGTCCATCTCCTCGGTCGCAGCGGCATCGCCGCCGCCAATCTTAAGCGCCGCGTCATGGAACGCCGCGAACGAACCATAGGCCCGTGCGAATGTTTTGGCCGTGCTTTCGCCCACATGGCGGATGCCTAATCCAAAGATCACGCGGTCCAGCCCAATGCTGCGTTTGGCTTCGATGGCGGAGAAAAGCTTGGCCGCTGAAGTCTCCCCAAAGCCCTCTTTATCCTTTAATTTCTTAAGGTTAGCGCCATCGCGCTTGGCGAGAGTAAAGATATCCGCCGGATTCTTAATCGGCAAATCGGCATCATTGAAGAAAAATTCAATCTGCTTATCGCCAAGTCCCTCAATATCAAAAGCGCGGCGCGAGACGAATTGCTTGAGATGTTCAACGCTTTGGAAGGGGCAAGCAAACTCGCCCGTGCAACGCCGCACCACGCTCATTGCCCCGCCGCCGATTTCCTCGTTCACCAACGGTGTTTTCAAATCACAAGAGCACACATGAGGAAACTCATAAGCAACCGCATCAGCAGGCCGTTTTTCGACAACAAAACCAAGCACTTGCGGGATAACATCACCCGCCCGCTGCACAGTCACTGTGTCGCCAATCATTACGCCAAGGCGGGCAATTTCCTCGGCATTGTGCAGCGTGGCATTAGTCACCACCACGCCGCCCACCGTCACCGGCCCCAGCCGCGCCACAGGCGTATGCGCGCCCGTCCGGCCCACTTGAATGTCGATGCCGCGCAAAATCGTGGTGGCCTTTTCTGCCGGAAACTTGTGGGCAATCGCCCAGCGCGGGCTGCGCGACACGAAGCCAAGCCGCCGCTGCAGCTCCAAATCATCAACCTTATAAACCACGCCATCAATATCATAGCCAAGACTGGCACGCTGTGCTTCTATGCTGCGGTAGTGCGCCAGTAAGTCCTGCGCACTCGTGCATCGCACCATTAAGGGATTGATTTTAAAGCCAAAACTCTGAAACGCCGCCACCATGCCCATTTGGCTAACCGCAGGCATAACGCTCACCTCGCCCCACGCATAGGCAAAAAAGCGCAACGGACGGCTGGCCGTAACGGCGCTATCAAGCTGCCGCAGTGACCCCGCAGCGCCATTACGCGGGTTGGCGATTTCCGCCTTGCCCTCAGCGCGATGCCGCTCGTTCAAGCCCGCAAAGTCGGCATGTGTCATATAAACCTCGCCGCGCACTTCTAACACTTCCGGATAATCCCCCGTTAGTGCCTTGGGAATATCACCTATGGTGCGGGCATTGGCCGTTACATTCTCGCCCACTGCCCCGTCGCCACGCGTTGCAGCAGAAATCAACTTGCCAGCCTCATAACGCAGCGAAAGCGAAAGCCCGTCAATCTTCGGCTCCGCTGTGATGCCCAGCTCCAGCAGCGCATCCAGCTTCAAAAAGCGCCGCACCCTATCGACGAAATCCTGCACATCGCCATCAGCAAACGCATTGTCCAGCGACAACATTGGCACTTTGTGCGCAATCTTTTGAAACTTTTCTGATACCGCATAGCCCACTGTTTTCGTTGGGGAATCTTCCCTAACTAAGTGTGGAAACCGTGCCTCAATCTCGATGTTGCGGCATCGCAGCGCATCATAATCCGCATCGGAAATCTCCGGCGCATCATTGCCATGGTAGGCCCGGTCGTGGCGTGCAATTTCGAGCGTCAGCGCTGCCATCTCTTGGGCCGCCTCGCCTTCGGTGATTAGATTTATGTCTTTAGCGGTCATCGCAAACCAGTGCTTCATTATTCAAGACTCAACCCTAATCTAATTTGCGGAACAACGGGAGAGCGGGCACGATAAATCCTCTCACATCCCACGCCCTACTGACAACATTCTGCAATCCGTCTTTACACAGTGCTAACCATACTGCCGAACCGGACTTTAAGCCCTTTCAACTATGCTCGACCCTAATTGGGGTATGGGGACGTATTATGATTGATGCAGCATCCGGCGCGCTTGGTGATTTGACACAAGCATTGGGCATGTCAGATCGAATGAATATAGGTGCGGCACCCGCCACGGCCCCCGTGGAAACGGGCGAAGTCGAATTCACACGCAATCGTTCCGAAGGCTACGTCATCGAATGTGACGGCAACCGGGCCATTATTTCTGCCATATCAGGCAAATCCTCTGGCGCCTCTGACGATTATTGGGCCGTTGGCCAGCTGATCTCCATCCGCGTTGGCGAAAATCGAATCGTCGGTATGATTTATGAAATCAAAGCTGAGAACCCGGACTGGAATCCTAACGACGATCATGTCGTGCATATTATGGTCGAGCTTACTGGTGAAATCCGTCAGGACATCCCCGGCGTAGCGCCATATTTTTCCGGCGGTATCAAAAGTTATCCCTATATGGGCGCTATTGCTCACAGAATTCGCCATGCGGATTTGGCAGCAGTTTACGCCTCAAGCGGCTCAAAAACAGTTACAATTGGCGCACTTTCACAGGATGCGTCGATTCCTGCCGTTATTGACATTGATAAATTGCTGTCGCGCCATTTCGCGGTTGTCGGAACCACCGGCGTTGGTAAGTCCACTGCCGTCACACTTCTTCTGCGCAAAATTGTTGAAGCCCGTCCAGATATTCGGGTTCTCATCCTTGATCCACATAACGAATTCTCCTCCGCCTTCCCGGATCACGCAATAACAGTTGAAGCCGAGACATTAGAATTGCCATTTTGGATGTTCCGTTTGGAAGAGTTTCAGGAGGTCATTTTCCGTGGCCGCCCCGCAATTCCTGAAGAGCTAGACGCTCTGCGCGACCTCATTCCGCTCGCCAAGATGCGTTTCAAGAAGGGCGGCAGCGAGCGCTCCGGTCTGCGCCGCGACAAGGAGTTCACGACTTACACCGCAGATACGCCAGTCCCTTATCGTATCATGGAACTATTGGCACTCATTGAAGAGCGCATCGGCTTGCTCGATGGCAAGGCAGAGCGTCCGCATTTGCGTGCCTTAAAGAACCGTATCGACTCTGTTGTGAATGATCCCCGCTTTAAATTCATGTTTGGCGCAAAAACGGTCGAAGACAGCATCGACCCGATCATCCGCCACATCTTCCGCATCCCGCAAAATGGCAAACCAATTTGCGCGTTCCAGCTTTCGGGCATTCCGTCCGAAGTCGTGAACTCCGTGGCGTCCATTCTTTGCCGTTTGGCGTTCGATTTAGCGCTTTGGTCCGAGGGCACAATCCAAACGCTGGTGGTGTGTGAGGAGGCGCATCGGTATATTCCCGCCGATGTTTCATCAGGCTTTGTCCCCACCCGCCAAGCTATTTCGCGCATCGCCAAGGAGGGCCGTAAATACGGCGTGTTCCTCGGCGTTATCACGCAGCGCCCCGGCGAATTGGACTCGACGATTTTGTCCCAGTGCAACACAGTTTTCGCCATGCGCCTCGGCAACGAGCGCGACAAGGACATCATCCGCCAAGCCGTTTCTGGCGCAGCTCAAAGCACAATTGCTTTCCTGTCATCCATCGCCAACCGCGAAGCCATCGCCTTTGGTGAGGCGATTGCAACACCAATGCGCCTCATGTTCGAAAACGTGCCGAAGTCCAAGTTGCCGGGCAGTCATATATACGAAAATCAAGCAAAGCTTGCCGCCGGTGGTGCAGCCATTTCACTCGATGTAGTTATCAATCGTATGCGCCTGACCAAAGAACAGGAAAAGGACGAGGAAGTGGGATTTGCCCCTGCTGTTGAGGCGGCGCCAAATTCCACTTCACGATTTGGCGGCACCGGAGTTGCGCCAGAGCCCGCACTGCGTCGTCATACCGATCAAGTCACAAATTGGCAGAGCGGCGAGGATGTTCGCATTGGCCGACGTGACGCCGATGCGTCATTGCGCCCGACATTTGGCAATCGCTAACAACCAATCAAACTGATCGACCGGACGGGCCGTTATAGGCCCGTTCAATTTTAGCCACGCGTAGCTCATAATGCTCATACCATTCATCAATACCCATTTTCTGGGCAAATAAATGCGTAGCATTGGCCTTCCATTCAGCAATGCTTGCCTCGTCCTTCCAATAGGAAACGGTAATGCCAAATTGTGCCACATCGCGTGTTGATTCGATGCCAAGGCATCCGCGTTGAGCCAACGCCAGTTCATACATACGCTCACCCATGGCCGCATAACCTTCGTCGCTGGATGACAACTTGTTAGTAAATATCACAGCGAAATACGGGGGCTCCGGCGTATTTGCAAAGCGCTCGTTCAAGGCAATTTCTCCTGCGATCAGTGTTTGGTCATACACCTTAGCATTAGCTGCAATACGCTTGCAGTGAATAACGGGAGCAACCAGTATTTTGCTTACTCTGGAAAGCACGTCCAGCTCTCAGGCGGCGCACACGCGGTTACGGCCCTGACGTTTGGCTTGGTAAAGCATCCTGTCGGCGCGGCGGTAGAAGGAGTCCGGGTCTTCGATGCCGTCCCAAATCGTCAGACCAACCGATGTTGTAACTTTAAGATGGACATTACCAGATACAATCACGAGATCTGCCACCGCGCGCCGGATACGCTCGGCAAATTTCGTCAAGCTGTCGCCATCCATGTTCGGCGCGACAACAGCAAATTCCTCTCCGCCAAGGCGGGCGGCAATATCATGAAACCGTGTAAAATTTTTCAAACATTGGGCCACTTGGCGCAGAACTTCATCGCCTACATCATGCCCGTGCGTATCGTTGACCATTTTGAAATGGTCGAGATCGAGCACGATGAGCCCAACCGGTTTTTGAATGCGCTTGAATTCATCCAAGTATTGCGCCAGCGCATCATCAAAATAGCGGCGGTTTTGCAATCCGGTCAAACCATCAGTAAGCGCCACCTGCTCCATGTTGTCGGAGCGGGCTGAAAGTCTTACCGTCATATCTTGCAAGCGTGATTGCTCTTTGGCTTGACTGCGTATCAACGGAAAAATCATAAATACGCTCAAAACCAGCGATACGCTTATGAGCACTCCGGCAGCAAAAATTGTTCTGTTAACAATCAAATGGCTCGTAGCCTCAATTGCCTCATTAGGGGCAGGCGCGTTTAGTCTTGTTGCATAATAAAGCAATCCGGCTGCGATCGCGCCGAGCGATGAGCACAGGATAAACATTAATTCCACAGACTTAAGACGCATAGTCGCTCCACCGTTATGACGTTAAGGTAAGCGACGTCACTTTCTCACCCGTTAATGCGAACACGAAAAATGTGTAGATAAATGCCGGAAGTTCCTAATACCGTCAACATAGTAAATATTAGCTTACGTTTGGTTGAATTACTGTGAAGTGATACGTTGCCAGTCTTCACCAAATTGATTGCGCATCCACGTCATTTGTCGCTTGGCATATTGCCTCGTTGCTGCGCTACAAAGCGTAACAACGTCCTCAATCGTCATTTTATCCGCAAAAAACGCAGTGATTTCGCGTGCGCCGATAGACTTCATTGCCGGAAGTGCCGGATCAAGATCAAGTAAATTCAGCGCCCGTATCTCTTCCAATGCACCAGTTTTAAGCATTAACGCAAAGCGTTGATTAATTTTTGTCCGCAAAATCTCGCGGTCTGGAACAAGACATATTTTGGTCGAAGTGGCCTCGTCGATCAGCGGTTTTCCGGTTTGCTTTTGCCAGTGACTAATTGGCCGTCCCGATGTTTCAAATACTTCAAGCGCGCGCACGATGCGCTGTCCGTCCTGCGGCTTTAGCCACGCCGCTGTTTCAGGATCACGCGCCGCCAGCTCTTCATGAAGCTTAACCGAGCCGAGTTCTAGCAGCTTGTTGCGCCAATGATTACGTACTTCATCAGGGATTTCGGGCATCTGCGACAGACCACCAAGCAACGCTTTGAAATACAAGCCAGTCCCGCCAACAAACACCAAATGCCTGCCCT
>JAYSWX010000139.1:0-18365 GCA_043717855.1 Phyllobacterium sp. | reverse complement strand
TTGCGTCAACAATTACTGTCTTATGGAGAAATTTCAAATGGTCTCGCGCCCATTGCGGTTCATCCGAAAAAACATAGATCGTAAAGGGCCCGTCTAGTCGTGTTTCAAGCGACGTGACAGCATTTTCATAATAATATGCACTGCATGTTCCGTGCGTCTTCTCCCCGCCGGACGACGCTGAATAGTCCCCGCGTCGTACATGCAGCGAAACACAAGTTGACGCACTTATTGCGTCTAATAACGTGACATTCGTACCTTTTGCTGGCGTCCTGAACTGAAATTCTTGCCGGATACGATCTTGAGTATCGGCAAAATATTGCTCTGATTGCCAATATCCGTGAAGATAGGAAAAATCTTGTAATCCGAGTACCGCGCGATCAAACCCCATCTGACGCTCACGGAATATTTTTGGCGATCTACCCAGATAGCGCCACAACACGTAGCCAAGCGGATTCGACTGCGAGTGTGGTAATTCGGCCTTCGTGGCGACTTTGGCGCTGATGTTAAAATGCGCAAGCTCAAATTGTCGCAAATTTGGTTGTTTATATATGCGAGTATCTAGCGCGAGTTCGGTGCCAAGTTTTTCAGCAAGCGCAAACCCGGCCGCATATTGAAACATTTGGTTGCCAAGGCCACCATTTAAGCGCGTGATAATCATATTTTCTCGCCGACGAGGATTAAAGTTTTCGAGCCACAACGTGCCAACCGAACGTCAACAGCTCACTTGATCTTCGATTGTTCCTTGGCCCGTCCAACGACGCCAAGACCCGCGTGGCAAGGCGTGCAATCGTAAAAAATAGAACTGTAATTGGATTCAAAAAACCGGATCCATACAACTTACGTACTTTCGCAATACGCCCAATTTCTTGATCCATAAAATCAAAGTAACCACCGTTGGGTTCTAGTTTTTCGATAACAAAACCCAGTCTTGGCAAATGTAGTTTGTAAAAATACTCAGAAAAGCCAGTTGCATAGTGATAGGGCGCGAAATGAGTCAGGCTGCAAAAAGGCGCAGTAACGATGACTTTGCCGTCTGACTTCACAAGTTTACATATTTTCTCGAGTGCCGCGACGGGATCGCTGACATGCTCCAAAACTTCAGTACACAAAACCGCGTCGAAGAGTCTGCCCTCAGGTATCTCATAAAGGTCGCAAACAAAATCAAGCTGATGAGTATCCCAGACCTTGGTATGCAGCCCCTTGTCGTTTCCCGTACCATCGTACTGGGCTATATCTTGAGCCAAGTAATCCAAATGACTGCAATATTTTTTGTACGCGCACTCACCAGCACCTACGTCGAGAATACTGGAATGCTCTGCCAGCCCCAAAAGTTCGGCTTGCACCCATTTATGGCGTGCGTCCGCATTTTTCAAACGTCCAAACATTAATCTTCCCTCAATTTTTGCAGCGGTGCTTTTTCAAAAATTCGAGCGGCTCTATTTATCGCAATACGATATCGCAGCCGCAGATATTCACGTTTTAATCTTGTCCATAATGTCTTGCGCTTGGATTGCACGAGCGAACGGCCATTGCCACGCCCGAGCTCGATAATGCTTGGCGGAAGTACCGCATAAATTGAAATACCGTGTACCCATTTCATCTGCAAGAAGCCATCGATAGGCCTGTCAAATGTCTCTGTCAGTGCAAGTAACCGCCGCGCGGCATCTCTGCCGATCAATGCAGCGCACGTTTGCGGCCCTGGTAAAATCGGGCGAACTAATGTGGACACACGATTACTTTCGACCAGCGGCCCGACATCCCACCTATCGACGCGCGGGAAACGTACAATATCGCCGGGGCAAATCTTGCCTAATACGAATTCCAGCTGATCTGAAAATAGTGGGTTTTGTATTTGCACATCGTCTTCAAGAACGAGCGCAAAATCATCATTACCATCGACAATCAATTGCCAAACTTTGCGATGTGAAAGAAAACACGCGATTTCACCGTCGATAGTTGAAAATGGATACGGTGGTGACAATAGACTCGACCGCGACATGGCCCTATCCGGATTGCTTTCAAGTGTCGATTTGTCAACGGCGTCGACGATAACCACTTCCACACTCAATGCCGCATTGATTGCTTTGACAGTTGCCAGCCTTTCGGAAGCAGAACGCAAGTGAATGACGTAGCATTTCATCACAAACCAAGGCTCCCCAACTTTGTATAAACATCAGCCAACGCCTGCGCTTCAATTTCGGCCCCAAACAAAGATGCACGTTGACGCGCCGCGTGACATCTTAAGCTAATATTCTGATCATCGCAGGCAAGTTTCATGGCCACGGTTACAATCGAGCTATTGCCGGGATTATTGAGCACAACGCCAGCTTCACTCTCCCCAACAAACTTCCTAAATTCGCCCGCGTCTGTTGCAATCACCGGCGTTCCACTCGCCATCGCTTCCAACACGGTCAAACCATACCCCTCATAGCGGGGAAGCGCGAATAGCAGCGAGGCCGCTGACATAATTGCTGGCATTTGTGCCGCGGGAAGCTCATCGGCAAATATAATACGATCAGTTAACCCGGCTAACATTATCTTAGCTTCGAGACCATCGCGAAATACCCTGAACTCGGCAGTCGTTTTACCAATTATCACTGCTTGATAATCCGGCAATTTTGGCAATAACTGCACCATTGCCTCAACGAATATATCCGTGCCCTTTTCGGGGCGAACCCGGCCAACGGTAATAAAACCCGCCTTGCCGCCGAATTTTAAGGCAGCCCACGCTGTTGGTTTGTCTGGTACTGGCTTGAATTTTGCAAGATCAACGCCGTGCGGAATGGTCGCCACAACGTTGGGAACCAGCATTGCCGCCGCATCACTCGTCGCCACAACAGCGTCCATGCGCGAAATTAGCCAGCGCGGAAACGCCGAATGGCGCCGAATTGCAGCAGAGGTAAACACAATTTTGATAGGCAGGCGCAAAACATCACGTACAAAAAGCGCCGCCAGCATCTCATTGTTACGACGAACATGCCATACAACAGCGCCGTCGCTTCGCGAAAGTCGCACCGCCTCCCGGAAGGCAACGGGCGCAGGACACCCGTCAAGCGGCTTACCGAAAAGAAAAACGTCATGCTTTTGCGCCAAAAGAGGCACAAGCGTCGCTATCGTCGCCGAAACACCTGTAAAACGCGGATTGAAATTTGTGACAATCAACCGCATTTGCTACCGTCAAATATATTTAACACTCAAAATCTCATAACCGCGCGCGCCGCCCGGTGCGTTCACTTCAATCGTATCGCCTTCGGTCTTGCCAATCAACGCCCGCGAAATTGGTGATGATATCGAAATACGCCCCAATTTTACGTCAGCCTCTTGATCGCCAACTATCTGATATTGCTTCTTAACTTCCGTTTCATCGTCAACCAGCATTACAGTCGCCCCGAACTTAATCTTGGTGCCGGTTAGCTTGGAAACGTCTATCACTTCAGCGCGCGCCAAAAAGTCTTCTAGTTCGCCAGCACGGCCTTCGTTCAAAGATTGTTGCTCTTTGGCGGCATGATATTCTGCATTTTCTGACAGATCGCCATGCGCACGCGCTTCCGAAATCGCCTCAATAATGCGCGGACGTTCGTCCTGTTGGCGCCAGCGCAGCTCTTCTTTGAGTTTCGCGAAACCAGATGCTGTCATCGGTACAGATTGCCTTGACACAAGTGTGCCCTCTCTACGTTTAGCCCGTTAGGGCAAAATAAAACGGCCCCCGAATTGGAATACGGGAACCGTGTTTCTGTTCTTGAATAGGCTTATAGCTGTTTTTGCAAAACATTTCACGCTAAATATTTTGCAAGCTTCGCAGAACTGTTAGATTTTCGCTGCCAAACCAATCTTCTTAGCAAGATCAACATAAACGCCGCAGGTCTCGCCGCAACGCGCTTCAATCTCCGCTAGCTGATTGCGCGCGCCCGCCAAGTCGCCCTTTTGTATATAGGCTTCGCCCAGATACTCGCGCACCAGAACATAGTTCGGGTCCACTGCCAGCGCATCCGCATAATATTTCATGCCGACGTCCACTTGGCCGGATTTCCGGTAGGAATAGCCAAGATAGGTCAAAACACGTTTGTCATTGGGGTTGGATACACCGTCCAAAACCGTGATTGCCTCGTCATAGCGGCCATTTACAGCCAAATAGCGCCCTGTTTCGTAAATGCTTTCATCGTCCAACAGCATGGCTGCCTGATCGACGCATTTTTTATTTTTAATATCCCATACCTTACCCTTGGTATCCTTACATTTCTTTTCGGCTTTTTGCAGATCCGTAAGCACTTTTGTAGCGTCCGGTGTATCTGTTACCGGTGCATCACCCGCAGCAAAAGCAGGAACTAAAAATCCTGTAAAAAGGATAGCGGCAAGTGCGCTTTTTGAATAATGATTCATGGCCGAAGCCTCCAAGTAAATTTGTCCCTATCCGAAGGCTGTTCTAATCTGCCTTCAATATCAAATCACATTCCCGCGAGTATCGCTATTAGCAAAACACTAAACCGACGCGGTTTTCTGACGCCCATCAACCCCAAACGCTACAACTAGCGCCACTAGCATTGATCCCGCTGCTAAATAAAATGGCAGGCCTGGAACCAACAATCCCTTTGCAGGATCAATGGCATAGGCAAATGAGAGGGCAAAAATCCAAGGCCCCGCCAGTCCGGAAAGCCCCATGAGGCTTGCGCTTGCGCCTTGCAACTTGCCCTGCTCATCGGGGCCAACACGCGCGCTCATCAAGGCCGACATGGAAGGCTGTGCAAAGCCCCAGAGTGCCATAATCGGCACACCAACTAAGAACATGGTTCCAGTCGGCGCATAACCATACATCGCAAATCCCAGCGCCCCTGCACCAAGACCAATGCACATTGCCGCTTTCTCACCAATTTTCGCCACGACCGGACGCACCAACCCGCCCTGCACCACCATCGCGCAAACGCCAACAAAAGCCAGCACGAGGCCGACTGAGCGCTCCTCCCAGCCATAGCGAAAACCCATATAAAGCACAGCAACAGCCGGCAAAACTTGATGCGCCAGCTGTATCAAAAAGCCAATGATACCAAGGCGCACAAGCTGCCCGTCCCGTGCCAGCATTTTGACGGAAGCGATAGGATTTGCTTTGGAAAAGGCGAATGGGGCGCGTTTTTCCAGCGGCAATGATTCCGGGAGAATAAAATAGCCATAAGTGAAATTTGCCAGGCTCATACAGGCCGCCGCCACAAACGGCAGCCGCAAATCATAATGACCCAAAATACCGCCCAACGCTGGCCCGAGCACAAAACCAACGCCAAAAGCCGCGCCGAGCATACCGAACGCTCCGGCTCGCTTTTCCGGCACGGTGATATCAGCAATATAGGCCTGCGCCGTAGAGATCGTCGCCGAGGCGATGCCGGAAACCACGCGCCCTGCAAACAATATCCAAAGGTTTGGTGCTATCGCCATGATGATGTAATCAATACCAAGCGCCAGATTACTGATCAAAATCACAGGCCGGCGTCCGAAATGGTCAGACAGCGCACCCATGACCGGCGAGAAAATAAACTGCATAACCGCCCATACGGAAATGAACCAGCCAAACAATTCAGCTGTTTTTAGAACATCGCCACCAAGCAAATGCTGCACCAGTTTCGGCAGAACCGGAATGATGATTCCAATTGACAAAATATCCAGCAACACCGTGATAAATATAAAGATGAAAGCCGGAGAGCGCGCGCTGCCAGCAGCTAAAGTTGTCGTTTTATCAGTCATTCCGAACCTCATAAATATGACACGTCATAAGCCGCCTAATGCCACTCATGTTGCGTCGCGGGTTCACTCGTGCCTCTTTCAAAGCGCAAACAGGAATTTCTGAAACCAGAAACCAACCGGGCTCGCCTTCCGGTTCCGTCCTCTTTCGACGTGCAATAACTATGGCGAAGCTGGCAACATGGCAAGAGCAAACAAAAGGAACCTGACAAGCAGGTGGCACTCAGCTATCAGTGGCAGACATTCGGAATCACTCATGTCCCGCACCAAGGCCAATGCCATCCTGCTGCTAACTGCCGCCATCTGGGGTGCGGGGTTTCTTGCACAATTTAGCGCGATGGATCATATCGGGCCATTCTTTTTTATTGCGCTGCGCTTCAGCGTCGCCACGCTGGCGATGTTGCCGTTGGCACTCAAGGAAGGCCGATCGGCACCTGTCACGTTAACAAAATCTGATTGGCAAGCCTTCGCTGGCATTGGGTTTGTTTTGTTTTTGGGCATGTTGTCCCAGCAGTCAGGTCTGTTAACTACCACAGTCACAAACTCAGGGTTTCTAACCGGGCTTTACCTTATCATGGTCCCGATGCTTGGCATCATACTCTATCGTGAATGGCCGCACCGGGTGGTTTGGCCCGCCGCGCTCCTCGCGCTTCTAGGTATATTTCTTCTGTCCGGCGGCCAGCTGGATCGCTTTGTAGTTGGCGATTGGTACACTATTCTATGCGCACTTTTCTGGGCATTACAAATCCTGTTCATAACCCGCTATGCCAATAAAACCAATCGGCCCATCACGCAGGCTGTGACCCAATTTGCCGTCACCGCTCTTTTTGGCTGGATTTTGGCATTAGCATTCGAGCGTCTGGATTGGACAGCTGTACGCCTCGCTGCGGATGATATTCTGTTCGCTGGCGTCATTGCTGGCGGCATCGCATTCACACTGCAATCAATAGGTCAGCGCCATACAACCGCAGCTCAAGCGGCAATTATACTTTCATCTGAAGCATTGTTTGCCGGGCTGTTTGACGCGCTGGTTTTTCATCGCAAACTGTCCGCAATGTCGCTCACCGGCTGCGCCCTTATTTTCTGCTCAATGCTGGCGGTCGAACTGGTGCCCATGTTGGCGAATAGAAACGCTAAGCCTTGAAGATAACCGCTGCCCCGGCAGCAATCAGCGCAAAGCCGATTACGTGTCCCATGGTGAAACTTTCCTTCAGCCAGAAAATCGAAAACAGGCTGAAAACCACCAGCGTGATAACCTCCTGCATGGTCTTCAGCGCCGCAGCTGAATAGACTTGGTGGCCAATACGGTTGGCAGGCACGGCCAGCCAATATTCAAAAAACGCAATGCCCCAGCTGGCCAGAACCGCAATGTAAAGCGGCGAGCCTGCGAATTTCAAATGGCCATACCAAGCAAATGTCATAAAAACATTTGAGGCGATTAGAAGCAAGATTGGTAGAACATAAGGTGACGTTATCATTGAAAAATCTTTTGCTTGCCCAACGTTCGAACGGGCTGGGAAGCTATATGCGGAACGAAGCCTCTATGGCAATTTTGCGACAGAACAAATATCAGAAAAACGAAACAAAAAACGGCTTGCAAACCGGGCAACTTTTGATGTCCTTGGTCTAGCGCGCCCATTCCAAACTACAGTCTAAAGCGACTTCGCAATGTCGGGATAGCCGCAGTGAGCAGCTTGCGGCGAGACTACAATTTGGCATTTCGTTTCTCAAAGGGGAGGCAACTAATGCGACTTTCAGCCAGAGACTTAGTCAACCTCGAAAACTATCCAATTTCGACGCCCGGAGTGCGGCGTGATGCAATCTTGTCCCGCGTGCGTAGCGAGCTTGAATTGCGGGGATGCGCAGTCCTGAAAGGGTTCTTGACACCCGCTGGGATTGCTGCCGCTGTCGCAGAGGCTGCTGGCGTGGCCGACAAAGGCCACCGCAGTTATTCGCGTACCAACCCCTATTTCACCAAGGACGACCCGAGCCTGCCAGACACAGATCCGCGACGCCAGTTCTTTGATAGGTCGAACGCGTTCATCCCCGCTGACAACTTTCATTCAGATGGCGTGGTGCGCACCGTATTCGATAGTGAGGGGTTCGACACATTCATTCGCGAATGTCTTCAGGAACCCGAAGGTCAATTCTTTCGCTATGCCGATCCGCTAGCCGATGTGATCGTGAATGCAGCATGGGAAGGAAATGGCTTCCCGTGGCACTTTGACACCAACAATTACACCGTCACGCTGGCGCTTCAGAACGCAGACAGCGGCGGCGCATTTGAATACGCCCCAATGATCCGCAGTTCCGACGACGAAAACTTTGATGAGGTCGTCAAGGTACTGGACGGAACCTCCGACAAAGTGATTTCGTTGAAGCTGGAACCCGGCGATTTGCAACTATTCAAAGGACGCTACTCGCTGCATCGGGTCGCACCATTAGCGGGCTCAACGCCCCGCTATGTGGCCATTTTTTCCTACGTGCAGGAGCACGGCATGGTCGGCAGCATCGAGCGCACCCAACAACTTTATGGAAAAACGCTGCCAATCCACCATGAGCGAGCCGGTCAACGCGCAGACGCTTTGATCGACTAATTGAACGTCCGCACTGAGCTACAGCATGGCGGTGCTCCCTAACAACGCTTGTTTCCGCAAACAGGTTTTACATCAATGCGCACGTTTGCGGAAACCACGGGTTGGTCTACGCGGATAAAAATCCTATCGTCCAGCAACAACGCTTCACTTATGTGCTAACGGGTCTGCAGATGATTGATCCACTGCCAATCGGTGCCTTCAATCCATCGTTTAGGATTGCCCAATGCGCCGCACCATCTTTTTTAGCCTTTACCTCGCCACAGCATTGATGTTGGTAAGCCTCGGTCTTGCCTATGCCGGCGACATTCCGCTACCAGCGCCCAAACCTGCCCAAGCCAGCAAACCTGACGAAGTTGTAGTGCCGTCGCCGCCAGCGAAATTGGAAACGCGCCAGCTTGGTCCAAGCGCGTGCCAGAACGAGCTTCACGCCCTTGGTGTAACTTTCAAACCCGTGCTGCCCGTCAGTGACCCTGTTGGCTGCGCAATTGCCGATCCTGTTGAAGTCACAACACTAAGCCAAAACATCACGCTCACACCGGCAGCGTTGCTCGATTGCCCGACGGCACTAAGGCTCGCCACATTCATCCGCGATGACGCGCAGAAAATCACAATAGCCACGCTCGGCAGCACCATCGCCACGGTCACACAGGCTTCCGCCTATGTCTGCCGTACACGGCATGGCACGGCAAAACTATCCGAACATGCCTTTGGCCGCGCACTAGACATTGCTTCGTTCACATTATCAGACAAGCGCGTCATCCTCGTGCAGGCCCCACCCGCAAATGAGCCAAAAGCCAAGCTATTTTTAGATATGGTTCGCGACAAAGCCTGCGGTCCATTCACCACTGTGCTTGGCCCCGGCAGCGATCCGGACCACGCGTTGCACTTCCATTTTGATCTCGCCCCACGCAAGGGCCATGCTTTTTGCCAATAGTTTTGCCCTCAAATGACCTTAGGTCTTAACACGCGCGCTGACGAACGATTCATATTTGAGTGGTAATTTCGACACTTCCTTAAGGATTGTATCATGCGTATCAATTTTATCCGTGTTCTGGTTACAGGCTTAGCGCTCAGCGCCTGTTCCACCGATACCGTTATGCGGCCCGATGTCGATGTTGGTATGCAAACCGCAGCGCTGGTGCCTATGGCCCCCATTGAGCCGCAGCAATCATACCCTGTCACGCCGCTTACCCGCGATGAAGTCCTGCCCGAACAATCCATGCAAGTGCAGCCAGCGCTGGAAGAACAACCAGTCCAAACGCCTATCGCCGCCAGGTTCACACGCCTCACCCATCCGTTTGGTTTTGGCAACAATAATCCCGCAGGTATGCCAGCCGAAGAAGCCTCGTGCCGCAAAGACTTGCGCCGCCTCGGTGTCACCTTCCGCGAATTGCCGCCCATCAATGATGGCGGCGTCTGCAACATTCCCTACCCGCTTGAAGTGACAGGCATGCCCGGCGGCGCGCGCCTCACCCCCGCCGCCACGCTCAATTGCCAAATGACATTGCGCTTTGCCGCATGGGTCAAAAAGGAGCTGCAACCCGCCGCGCGGTTACGCTATTTCTCCAGTGTTGGCACAATCACGCAGGCCTCGTCATATTCGTGCCGTACAATGATTGGCAACGGCAGTGGCAAAATGTCGGAACATGCCAAGGGCAACGCTCTGGATGTCGCTAAGATCGAACTCAACAACGGCCACGATATTCTGGTACGCAAGAAGGGCTTCTTCTCCTTCCGCGAGCGCGGTCTTCTAAACACCATCCGCGCTGATGGCTGTGACTATTTCTCAACTGTGCTCGGACCGGGCTATAACAAAGCCCACAGCGACCATTTCCACTTTGATATAATGGCGCGGAAAAATGGTCATGTGGCGTGTAATTGAGGCTAGGCTGCATCCTGAGAAATTGGCGTCACCGTTAGCTTAACACCAAGCGCACCAAGAATTTTCTGCACCGTGTCATAGCGCAATTTCGAGCCTGACTTTAGTGACTTGTATAAGCTTTCGCGCCCTAACCCGCTGGCCTCGGCAATTTTGGTCATCCCGCGCGCTTTGGCAACATCACCCAGCGCGGCGATAAACACATCTGGATTTTCTTCTTCCAATGTCGCTGCCAAATATTCCGCAATCATCTCTTCACTGTCGAGAAACTCTGATGTGTCAAACTTTTGAAAATCGCTCATGGCTACACCTTTCTTATTGTTCTGCTCAATTCCAAAGCATTGCGTATGTCGCGATTTTGCGAAGATTTATCCCCTCCACATAGAAGCAAATAAACCACTTCACCCTTCCGCATGAAATAAACGCGGTAACCCGGCCCATAATGGATTCGCATTTCAGAAACGCCTTTGCCGATAGGCGAGCAGTCGCCAAAATTTTCAAACTCGGCTGACTTTAACCTAGCTAGAATTTTAGCTTTCGCTCGCACGTCATTTAGGCCGGAAAACCAGCGCTTAAACTGCGGCGAAATTTCGAAAGAATTCATACTAACACCGTATCCATATGGATACAAAAATCAAGTGCAAAATGTAGAAGCTGGTCTCACTCCGCCGGAACGGGCGTCGGCTTGCCCTCTTTATCCAGCGCCACCATCACAAACCGTGCGCTCGTAACTTTTTCTACCACATGCGACAAATAACGCTGCGCGAACGCATCGACTTTGAGCACTATCGACGTGCGGCCTACTTTTTCAATTGTCGTATATACGCACAAAATATCACCGATTTTCACCGGCTTTTCAAAGAACATCTCATTGACAGCAGCTGTAACGACACGGCCCTTGGCCCGCTCTGCGGCGCGCATACCGGCGGATAGATCCATCTGCGCCATCACCCAGCCGCCAAAAATATCACCAGCTGCGTTGGCGTCTTTCGGCATGGCGGCCGTGCGCAATGTCAAATCGCCGCCAGCCTCGTTGCTATCGTTGCCGCGCATGAGAGCTATTCCTCTTCAATTTCAAATCTCCAGATCACGTAAGCATGAATGTTGCTTAGGTTAAAGTGCCGACAAAGTTGTCACAACGTCTTTGCGTCGCTTTATTGACAAGCGGCGGCGCAAAGGTTGAATTTGTTTGCCGACCATTGACTAGGCTTAGTCTGATCGCAATTGCACTTTGGAACACATGAACGCTTACGATTTCATCATCATCGGCTCCGGTTCGGCAGGCTCAGTCGTGGCAGAACGTCTGTCCGCAGACGGCCGTTTTTCCGTGCTGGTGCTCGAAGCGGGTGGCACAGACTTGCGCTTCTATACGCAGATGCCGATGGGCTACGGCAAGATGTTTTTCGATAAATCCTATAACTGGATGTATAAAACCGAACCCGATGCGGGTCTAGCTGGACAGCAGGATAATTGGCCGCGCGGCAAGATTCTCGGCGGCTCTTCCAGTATTAACGCCATGGTCTGGATACGCGGTGCGCCGGAAGACTTTGATGAATGGCAAACGCTTGGCAATCCCGGCTGGAGCTGGGCGGATATGCTGCCAATTTTCAAATCACTCGAAGATAGTGAGGGCGGCGCAAACGAGTGGCGGGGCGTAGGAGGGCCTGTTCATATTTCCAAAATTTACAAGGAAATCCATCCACTCACCAATAATTATATTGAGGCGGTAAAGCAAACTGGCCTCCCATTCAACCCGGATTTCAATGGTAAAAGCCAAGAGGGTGTTGGCCTTTATCAAATCACCACAAAAAACGGCATCCGCATGTCTGCCGCCAGAGCCTTCCTGCGCCCCGCCATGAAGCGCAAAAATGTGACTGTCATCACCAAGGCACAAGCCACCCGAATTTTGTTCGAGGGCAAGCGTGCCGTTGGCGTGGAATACATCAAAGGCGGCGTCACAAAATCCGTCCGCGCAAACAGCGAAGTCATCCTGTCAGGCGGGTCAATAAACTCTCCGCAACTGCTGCAATTGTCCGGCATAGGCGACCCTGCCCTGCTTGCCAAATTTGCCATTCCGCTGGTGCATGAAAACAAAAATGTCGGTCAGCATCTTACCGATCATCAAGGCATAAATTATACCTTCAAATCCAAGCTCCCGACGCTGAACCAAACGCTCCGTCCGTGGTGGGGCAAGCTATTGGTCGGTATGCGCTATATCCTGTTCCGTAATGGCCCACTCTCCATTTCCATGAACCAAGGCGGCGGCTTTTTTAAAACCGATAAGGGCCAAAAACGCCCCAACATGCAGCTCTATTTCCAAGCCTTTTCCACCGTCATTCCCAAGGTTGGTGAGCGCCCGCTGCTCTCACCGGACCCGTGGCCGGGCTTCTCCATCGGCCTTTCCAATTGCCGCACATCCAGTCGTGGCTATATCGAAATCAAATCAGGCAATCCGCTGGATAAGCCGCGCATTGTCGCCAACGCCTTCTCGCACGAAGACGATGTTTCCGAGATGTTAGACGCCGTCAAATTCCTGCGCACCATCGCTGCCCAGCCAGCCATGAAGAGCATCATCGAAGAAGAGATGCTGCCCGGGCCCAAAGTGCAAACCGATGAGGAACTGATCGCAGATTTCAGACAGCGCTCCGGCACTGTCTATCATCCGGTGTCCACCTGCCGCATGGGGTCGGACGCCAGCGACTCTGTGGTTGACTGCCGCCTCAAAGTCCACGGCGTTGAAGGCCTGCGCGTTATCGACGCCTCTATATTTCCAACGCTGATAACCGGCAACACCAACGCCGCCGCCATCGCTACCGGATGGAAAGGCGCAAGTCTGATTTTGGAGGATTATTCTTGAGTTCATTTCATAATTCGCTGCCGCGCGTCAAATGGGGTGATTTTCGAGAACCGGAGCGCAGCGGACATGCAAGTCCGTGAGCACCGGAAGCGCAGAAAATTGCACCAGTTGACCGCCGCAGTAGAATTAGGGAGTGAACTCAAATGAAAATAACAGATGTTAAAACATGGGTTGTCGCCAATCCGCCGCCACAAATTGGCGGGCGCTATTTTATATTTGTGAAGCTCACGACAGCCGATAACATCGTGGGCTACGGCGAGGCTTACAACGCCTCGTTTGATCCGCATCTTACGTGCAAAATGATCGAGGACGTGGCCCAGCGCTACCTCATCGGAAATGATCCGCACGACATTGAAAACTTCGTCCGCCGCGCCTATTCCTCCGGCTTCACCCAGCGCCCAGATAGCACGATGATGGGCTGCGTTTCGGCGCTGGAAATGGCCTGTTGGGACATCATCGGCAAGGCGGCAAACAAGCCCGCCTATATGCTTCTGGGTGGGCGCGTGAATGAGACGTTGCGCACCTACACCTATCTCTATCCGACCGAAGGCTCAGTTTATCCAGACGAGGCTGAAGACAAAGACAATAACGTCTATAATAATCCGGAAATGGCCGCCGCCTGCGCGATGGACTATGTGCGCCAAGGTTTCACCGCCGTAAAACTAGACCCCGCCGGACCCTACACTGCGTTCGATGGCCACCAGCCGCGCCTTGTGGACATTGATCTGTCCGCCCGCATGGTCAAAGCCATCCGCGAGGCTGTCGGCACGAAATGCGATATTTTGTTCGGCACGCACGGCCAGTTTACAGCCTCTGGCGCCAAGCGGATGGCCCGCGCCATTGAGCCGTATGACCCGCTATGGTTTGAAGAACCCGTCCCGCCGGACATGCCCGAGGTCATGGCTGAAGTCGCGCACTACACATCCATCCCCGTCGCCACCGGCGAGCGGCTGTGCACCATATTTGAATTCGCTCGCGTCATCGAAAACCGCGCCGCCTCGATTTTGCAGCCTAATTTGGGTCGCTCCGGCGGTCTGCTTGCCACCAAGAAAATCGCCGGTATGGCCGAAGCCCACCACATCCAAATCGCCCCGCATTGCTACTGCGGTCCGATAGTGGCAGCCGCCAATATCCAGCTTGCGGTCACGCTGCCAAACTTCCTCATTCTGGAAGCAATAAAGACCTTCGATGGCTTCCATGCCGAATTGCTGCACAAGAAAATTGAGTGGCAAGACGGACATGTCATCCCCTCAACGGAGCCTGGTCTCGGCGTTGAGCTTAACGAGTCGGTATGCGATGCCAACCCTTGGACCAGCGATATTCTACACCTGCAAATGATGCAAAAGCCGTTGTTGTGACGAGATCGTCAGCCCAGATATCCAAAATATTTGGCTAACACTAAGGCAGGTGTGCCAAACACAAACGTGTAGAGCAACAGCCGGACAAATGGCCGCTTAACGCGCGCGTGCTGCGGCGCACCCTCTGGTTAAACCACCGGCAAGGTGCCACCCGTCACCTGCGTCGGCGAGGTTTTTCCGTATGTATCGACAAACTCGCGTTCGCTTCCCGTCTCGTCGATGAACTGAACACGCGCCACATAAAATGTGCTGTCTTCGCTTTGTCTGGTTTGATAGCCGAGAATTTTTCCTCTCGTATGAACGTGTTTGACACCGAAAAATTGCCAGTCTTGCCAGATGAGATACCCAGCAATTGCCATGAGCGAAGCAGCCGCCAGCGTTAGCAAAAATGTGACCAAAATCGACAACATTTCCGTAATTCTAAACTACTCCGCCGCCTGCACCACATTGAGCGGTCGTTCAAGCAGGTCACCGTTGGCATATTGATGCAAAATGGAGGCCACAAGCGTCTGATAGGGTAGACCCTTGCGTAGCGCGATGGATTTCAAACGGCTAATGTCGCCGGATTGCAGACGCAGCGTGATGGGCATACGGTCAGTCGAACTACGTACAATCGCCTGCCATTTTGCAGCAGTTTCTTGCTGCTCTTCCAAGCTCGGCATCACAACTCTTCCGTCGTCAATTGCCGCCTCATAGCTCTCTATAATATCCCGCTCCTCATCATCGAGAAAACGGTCAATCTGTTTTGCTTTGCTCATGATTTTGAACTCCAGTGTACTGCTTGTTGGCTTTCCTGCTTGGATAAATCGTCTTCAGAAATATTGTCTCGTTGTCGGTTACATACGGTACGATGCACGCGTAGCCATTGATAATAACAGTGAAAATTCGCTGATGCGAATATCGTTCTCTATCGGGATGAGGCTCATCTTTGATGAGAAAACCATTCTCTATTGCCTCGTAAATCTGTTCGAAAGAAATGCCACGCTCCATCTGAAGCTGTTCACTCTTTTCCGGATTCCAAAGCATTTTCATGTATAATCAATATAACAAATACATCGATTGTCAATAATTTGGCTTCCTACTCCGCCGCCGCGCGCATCATCGGCCCAACGTCCTTGTCCCGCGCGTCAAACATCATACGGGCGTCAACAATACGTTGACGGTTTGTAATCGCCCACTGCGCAACAACGCCAAGCGGCTCGGAAAGTGAGTGGCCAAGCGCCGTCAGCTCATAGTCCACGCGCGGCGGAATGGTGGGGTAAACCGTGCGCGTCACAAAGCCGTCGCGCTCCAGCGTTTTGAGGTTAAGTGTCAGCATTCGTTGGGAAATTCCCTCCACGCCGCGACGTAATTCCGAGAAGCGCAGCGACCCGTCATTAAGTGCTCGCACGATGAGAACCGTCCATTTACCGCCAATTTGGCTCAGCACTTCATGCACAGCCATGCAAGTGCCAGTAACATTTTTGTCTGTATGCTTCATAATAGTGCCCTCTTGCAAAATCACTGAACGGTCGTATGTCAGCACAAGTTACAAATCGTAACAAGTAAAATTTATGTAACTAAGATACAAACAGTATCCAAATAGCAAAGCCTGATGGCCACTTCAAAACTTAAAAAGGGAATAACACTATGTCCAACGTCCTGCTCGTCACCACCTCGCCGCGCCTTGGCGAGTCCGTGTCCACCAAGCTTGCCACTGAGCTTGCCAACAAGATCGCTGCCAAATCAGGCGGCAAGGTAACGCTGCGCGATGTTGGTGCAAATCCATTGCCACACATCGATGAAACCATGGTCATTGCCACACGCTCAGGTAAAATCGATTTGACCGCCCATGAACAGGCTGCACTCGACCGCTCCATGGCAATCGTCAATGAAGTCAGGGCCGCAGACATCATCGTCATCGGCGCTGCCATGTTCAACTTTGGCCCGACCACAAACTTCAAGGGTTGGTTCGACCATTTAGCAGTTCCGGGCCAGACGTTCCAATACGGGGCAAGCGGCCCTGAAGGCCTCATCAAGGGCAAGAAAGTCTACGTTGTAACTGCCTCCGCCGGCTCTTATGGCGAGGGCTCAGCAGACCACCTTAAGCCTTGGTTGCTTGTCGCTTTTGGTTTCCTCGGCATGACCGATGTTGAAGTCATCACCGTTGATAAGCTTGCTTATGGCCCGGAAGCCGTTACCACAACCATGGACGCTGCCAACACCAAAATCGCAGAAATCGCCGCGTAATTTGCAATAAATTTCCAAAACCGGGCAGTTGTTCCGCTGTCCGGGTTTTGCTTTTGTAAATTTAACATGAGTTGAGGCATCGCTTTGAAAGGGTCACAAAATGATCAAACTGCCTGATGATGCCACCCGCCCTCACGCTCCAAAAATCGATGGCGTAACAGACCCGCAGCGCCGCAGGGGCCAACATTTAGCAGCAATTCACCGTATGCATTTGCGAGAGCTTTCCCGCGTCGATCATGCGATGGAGCAGGTTTTCGCAGGCAATGGCAGCGCCGAAACTCTGCTTGCCTCGATTTCCTCCGTGCAAATGGTTGGCAATATGCGCCAGTTCGGCACGCTTTGCGGCGCGGCATGTGAACTGCTCAACGCCCATCATTCGATAGAGGACCACTGGCTGTTTCCCGCGCTGAAAGGCAAGACAACCGGCCTCACAAAGGTGGTCGAACGTTTGGCATACGAGCACACGTTTATCCATCAAATGATTACGCACCTTGAAGCCGCAGCCCACGCGCTGCTTAAAAACGCCAGCACCGAAAATGCAAAACTGCTGCGCTCAGAGTTTATGCAGCTGGAAACATTCGTAAAATCACACTTTGGCTATGAGCAAACAGAGCTTGAAGAGGCAATCGGCTTTTATAACGTCGAGATTTGAAACCTACTTACCATGATGCGCCAGCGAGTTGGCGTAATAGGCCACCAGCGCCTCTTCGCCCGGCGTGATGCGATAGAGCCCTTCTGCGTCCTCGGTTACCATATCCCGTAGCACAAACATGCGCAGCCCCGCCGTCACGGCATAATCGCGATCACTACGCGGCACATGAACGTGAACGCCCTGCTTACCCAATTCGTCAATGAGATCATTGACCTCGCCCTTAAGCCGCAGCAGGTCCACACCCTCACCACCTTTGGACACCAGCACCTGCGCCACCAACGACACGGGCATGGCCGGAACCGCAGCGCCAATCCGCGCCATCAGCTCATTGCCAAGATATTCGATAAGTGCGCTCTGATCATCTTTTTTCAAATCAAAAAAATGCGGCACGTTGCGCTCTTCAAACACCGACTTTAGTGAAAGCGGCTTGCCGAACGCCACACACGCATAGCCAAACTTGTGCCACTTGCCCGCAAATCGCAGTCGCAGATTCTTGCCGATAAACGCCAGACTCTTTACTGCCTTGGTATAAAAGGCTTGATTTGGCGGCGGCCCGCTAATCTCCGCCACCAGCGAGCGATCTTCCAACACCCGATCATAATTGAGGCCCACAGGAATAAACACCACATCGCGCGCCGTCGGGTCAAAACCCTCCAACATGTAGGAAATCAGCCCCAGCTTAACCGGCCGCAGCCTGCCATCGCGCGAGAGCCCGCCTTCGGGAAACATAGCCTGCGTCACACCGGCCGCAGTCGCCATTTGCACATAACGCGCCAACACTTTGCGATACAGCCCGTTGCGGGAGTTGCGCCGTATAAAATATGCGCCCATCGAGCGTATCAGCATTTGCAGTACAGGAATGCGTGCCCATTCGCCCACGGCATAAGAAAGCGTCGTGGCGCTGGATGCCATATAGGTCACTAAAATATAATCCATATTGGAGCGATGGTTCATCACAAACACCACAGTCGCATCCGTATCAATGGCGTGCATCAAAGTCTCATCGGTGAAAGCCAAGCGCACGCGGTAAAGCGAGTTTGAAATCCACCGCGCCAGCCGCATCCCG
>JAYSWX010000138.1:0-7086 GCA_043717855.1 Phyllobacterium sp. | reverse complement strand
AGGCGTTTGGCGTGGCGAGGTAAATTTTCCAACGCGTTTTTCAGCGCCAAAATGCGCAAGCCCAGCGAGGCGGCGGGCACGGGCGTCCTGTCAAATCCTTCAGAATTTTGCGCATCGGAATATTCGCCCGCATAAAACCCGTCCATATCCGGCGCTTCCCGCCCGAATATCTTCAGCGGATCAATCAAATTAAACGCAGGCAAACGCTCACCTGATTGCGGATTAGGCCGCGAAAACACAAGAAATTCCGCCAGCCCGTCCTGCCGCGCAGGGCGCAGTTTAAACCCGCGCAACGCCATCTCATGGGCGACAATCATAATCAGCCGTCGCACGGCGGATTCAGCAGGGCGAAGAATTCGCAGGGCGCGGCGATAAAGGAAAAACGGCAGCGACGAAAGCCGCCCGCCAGAAACCAGCCCAAGCGAAACCATCAGTGCCACGATAATCGTGAGCAGCGCGGTGCGGTTTCGATGTATGGCTAGCGGCCAGTTCATACGTTTTCGTTCCCTCATTAAAATTGGCTGTATTGTAAGTGAGGATTTTGGGGCGTGGATAAAATTTTGTTGTTGGAGGCGTTCAGCAAATGTGGTGCTGACTATACAGCTTAAATATCAAGCGTACGCCTTCACCGCCACCCCTATCCGACCGCTAACGCGGCCACCTTCCCCGCAAGGGGGAAGGCTAAGAACAGCGCAATTTTCGTGGACAAAACCGCAATCTACCGCCAAAAAGCTCCGCCTCTCCCGCTTCTCCAGCGGGGAGAGGGCAGGGTAAGGGGCGGTAGTCCACCAAATTTCACTGACCTTTCGCCCCTCATCCGTCGCTTCGGGCTTTCGTCGCGCGAAAGCCAAATCGTTTGCTTTCTTAAATGCGCTCCTCAATCTCCCCTAAGAAGACGCGAGGATATGGGAAGGTTTTACGCTAGCCGGACTTTCGCCAGCAGCGTCGCCCTGGTCTCCTCATCTACATAGGCCGCCCCAATCGCCACGCGGGTAATCTCCGTCAGCTCGTCATCACCAAGCCCGAAGTGCTGCGCCCCAATGTCATATTCATGTTTCAAACTGGTCGCGAAGTATGGCGGGTCATCGGAACTCAGTGTCACCGGTACGCCCGCCGCGCGGAGCTTCATAAAGGAGTGGCTGGAAAAATCTGGAAACACTTTGAGCGAAATATTGGAGCCCGGACAGCATTCCAAGACAATCTGCTCGTCCGCTAAGCGCTTCACCAAATCTTGGTTTTCAATCGCGCGCACACCGTGGCCTATGCGGGTGGGTTTCAAATAATCCAGCGCATCTGCCACGCTTTGCCAGCCGACCAGCTCGCCCGCATGTACAGTAATGCCCAGTCCTGCATCGCGGGCCAAATCGAACGAGCGGGCAAAATCCTTCGGGTGATGCAGGCGTTCCTCGCCCGCCATGCCCCACCCTGTGATAAGCGGATGCGGATTGGCAATGATGTATCGCGCGGCTTGCTCCACGCCCTCGGGTCCCATATGGCGAAGGCCAGTGGCAATCATCCGGATTTCAATGCCGGTGTTCGCCTTGGCGCGGACCATGCCTTCAGCCAGCCCGTCGATGTAATCTTGCGGGTCCAGCCCGCAGCTGATGGCATGATTGGTGGAAATGAAAATTTCGCCATAAATAGCGCCGTCGGCTGCGATGCTTTCAAAATAAGTTTGGCTCAAAAGCGCATAGTCATCAGCGGAGCGAAACAGCGCGGCGGCCTTATCAAACGCGCCAAGAAAGCTGGTAAAATCATGCCAGACAAAATCCGGCCCGTTAACAAGCCCGTCAATGTTGACGTTATACTTGCGGGCCTGAGCGGTGACCAATTCAGTCGAGGCCGCGCCTTCGATGTGGCAATGCAATTCTGCTTTAACGACCATGCTTCATGTCCTTTACCGTGACGCTTCACCGCGCCGCCTTTTCATAGCCATTGGCAATTGCTTAGGCTATTGTGAGGGCGACAATTTTGGCAAGCGGAAAACCAGCTGATGAGCGTTGAGCGTGTGAACGACCGTGGCGGGATGGAAACATCCTTTGGCTTTACACCAGTGGGCGCTGGCGAAAAGCAGCCGTTGGTCAATGAAGTGTTTCACAATGTCGCCAAACGCTATGACATCATGAATGATCTGATGTCAGCAGGAATGCACCGCGTTTGGAAAAGCGCCTTTGTCGATTGGTTATCGCCGCCCAAGCGCGATGGCTGGAAAGTGCTGGATGTGGCAGGCGGCACGGGCGACATTGCGTTCCGCATTTTCGAAGCTTCGGATAAACACGCGGACGCCACGATTTTGGACATTAATGGCTCGATGCTGGCTGTGGGCAAAGACCGCGCCATTGCCAAAAAGATTGATGAGCGCCTGACATTTGTTGAGGCCAATGCCGAAGAATTACCGTTTGCCGATAAAACATTCGATGCCTATACAATTGCCTTTGGCATTCGCAATGTGCCGCGCATTGATGTGGCGCTGGCGGAGGCGTTTCGCGTTTTGAAGCCCGGCGGGCGCTTTATGTGTCTGGAATTTTCCGAAGTGGATATGCCATTTTTGGACAAATTTTATGACACCTGGTCATTCAACGCCATTCCGCGCATTGGCAAGGCGGTGACAGGTGACGGCGATAGTTATCAATATCTGGTGGAATCCATCCGCAAGTTCCCCAATCAAGAAAACTTTGCCTCGATGATCCGCAATGCCGGATTTGCGCGGGTATCGTATCGCAATTATTCCGGCGGCATCGCTGCTGCCCACTCCGGCTGGAAACTGTAGCCCGGTGTCGTCTCTGTTTGCAGGCATGAGGTTGGTAAGGGCAGCGTGGGTGATGGCCCGAGAAGGCGTTGTTGCGGCGATGCCGCGCGAAGGTTTATCAGGCCCCGCATTAACGGCGCACAAGGTGGCAACTTTTGTTGCCCGTAAGACCTCTGGCAGCAAAGGCAACGCGGAGCGGATGAGCGCAGCTATTGCCCGGCTCGGTCCGTCTTACGCAAAGCTCGGTCAGTTTCTTGCCACAAGACCGGATATAATCGGCCTGCAAATGGCGCTGGATTTGGCCTATTTACAAGACCAAATGGCGAGCTTTCCCAACGCACAGGCTTTTGCGGCAATTGAAGATTCACTGGGTAGTCCGATCAAGACAGTCTTTGAACGCATTGATGACCCGATAGCGGCGGCCTCAATCGCGCAGGTTCACCCCGCGTGGGTGGTGGACAAAACCGGCCAAACTCGCAAGGTGGCGGTTAAAGTCGTGCGGCCGGGCGTGCGCGAGCGCTTTGCCAAAGACCTTGAGACATTTTTTCTGTTTGCAAACCTGCAGGAGAAATATTTCCCTGCCACGCGGCGTTTGCGCCCCGTGGCGATTGCGCAAACGCTGGCGCAATCCACCCGTATTGAAATGGACCTGCGGCTTGAAGCGGCAGCGCTCTCTGAGATGGGCGAGAATACCAAAAACGACCCGGGCTTTCGCGTCCCGAAAGTGGATTGGGTGCGCACAGGCCGGAACGTCCTCACGATGGAATGGGTCGACGGTATTAAGCTATCTAACATTCAGGCGTTGAAAGCTGCCGGTCACGATCTTGATGATCTGGCGGTCAAAGTCATTCAATCTTTCCTGCGCCATGCCGTGCGTGACGGTTTCTTCCATGCAGACATGCATCCGGGCAATTTATTTGTCGATGCGAAAGGCGATATTGTTGCCGTGGATCTGGGAATTGCGGGGCGTATTGGCATTAAGGAGCGGCGGTTTTTAGCAGAAATTCTGTTTGGCTTTATCCGCCGCGACTACCGGCGCATTGCAGAGGTACATTTTGAAGCAGGCTATGTGCCGGCACATCATGATGTGGACGCTTTTGCGCAAGCCTTGCGTGCCGTCGGCGAACCCATACACGATCAGCCAGCCGAAACCATTTCCATGGGCAATCTCATCACGCTGTTGTTTGATGTTACCGACATTTTTGACATGCAAACCAGACCCGAACTGCTGCTGCTTCAAAAAACGATGGTCGTGGCAGAAGGCAATGCGCGAATGCTGAACCCGCAGTTTAATATGTGGAAAGCTGCCGAACCGATTGTCACCGAATGGGTGACACGCAACCTTGGCCCCGCCGCGCTATTTAAAGACACCCGTGCAGGCCTTCATTCCGCCCTTCGAATCGCCAAACAATTACCCGAAATTGCCAAACGGTCTGAAGCCTTGGCGCATGAATTAGCCGATATGACAGCAAATGGTCTGCGCTTGTCACCGCAAACAGTGGACGCTATCGGCAAGGCCGAGGCAAAGCACGCCCGCACTGGCCGTTGGGCGCTGTGGGTGATAGCACTCTGCTTGGTTTTCATCGTTTATCGACTCGCTTGATTTAAGATTTTATGTGTTTATGCTATCATTGATAGCATAAATGGATTTTTATGATGGCAAACATCACCATTCGTAATCTGCCAGACGATGTCAAAGAAGCGCTGCGGCTTAGCGCTGCCGCTAATGGGCATTCTATGGAAGAGGAGGCACGCAATCTGCTGAGAGGCAATCGCGCGCTGCCAATCGTTGAAACAATGGTTCCACGCGAGATCAACGGCAAGCATTTTCTCCTCATCATCGGCGGCGGCATTGCTGCTTACAAATGCCTAGATATCATCCGTCGGCTTCGGGAGCGCGGCTATAGTGTGCGTGCCATTATGACAAAGGCGGCGCAGGAGTTTATCACGCCTTTGTCTGTAGGGGCCCTTACGGCAGACAAGGTATTCAGCGATCTATTCTCCCGCGAAGATGAGCAAGATGTCGGACACATCCGTCTCGCAAGGGAGTGCGACTTGATTATCGTCGCGCCTGCGACGGCGGACTTGATGGCTAAGATGGCGCATGGCTTGGCCAATGATTTGGCAAGCACCGTGCTGCTGGCAACCAATAAACCAGTGCTAATCGCGCCCGCCATGAACCCTGCAATGTGGAACCATAAGGCGACAATACGCAACGTCGCCATGCTGCGCCAAGACGGCATTCACTTCATCGGGCCGAACAAAGGCGAGATGGCCGAAAGCGGCGAGGCGGGCGAGGGGCGCATGGCGGAACCTTTGGAAATTGTCGCGGCAATCGAAGCATTGCTGGACACAAAACCCAAGCCACTGGCGGGCAGAAAAATCATCGTCACGTCCGGTCCGACCCATGAGCCGATTGACCCCGTGCGCTACATTGCCAATCGCTCTTCCGGCAAGCAGGGCCATGCCATTGCTGCGGCACTGGCTGAACTGGGCGCAGACGTGCGTCTGGTCTCCGGCCCGGTCACAATAGCCGATCCGCAAGGTGTGACAGTCACTCACGTTGAAACCGCAAGGCAAATGTTGCAAGCTGTTATCTCATTTTTGCCTGCTGATGCCGCAATAATGGTCGCTGCCGTTGCTGATTGGCGAACAATCAATGAGGCGGGTGAGAAGATCAAAAAGCAGGCAGGCGAAGGCGCGCCAACGCTGACCATGACCGAAAATCCGGACATTCTGGCAACGGTTGGCCACCATGCCAGCCGCCCGAAACTGGTGATTGGCTTTGCTGCCGAAACGCAAAATCTCATCGACAATGCCATGAGCAAACTCGCCCGCAAAGGCGCGGATATGATCGTCGCCAACGATGTTTCCACCAGCACAGGTATCGGCGGCGCGCAGGGTGTGATGGGCGGCAATCGCAACCGGGTGCGGCTCGTCAGATCATCCGGCATTGAAGAATGGCCGGAGATGGATAAGAACGAGGTGGCAACAAAACTAGCCGCGCTCGTGGCGGAGCGGCTGAAATGAGTGCGCCCGTTTTGATTGAAACTAAGCGGTTGATATTGCGCCCGCATGTTGCGGATGATTGGGACGCGGTTTTTGCCCTTTGGTCGGATGTGCAAACCAGTCGCTTTATCAGTGCAAACCCCTCCACCCGAGAGCAGAGTTGGGCCCAACTCCTGCGCTACATGGGGCTGTGGGCTGCGTTGGGTTTTGGATATTTTGCTGTGATCGATAAAGCGACGCAGGAGTTTATCGGCGAAATTGGCCTTGCTGATTTTCATCGAAACATCGTTCCATCGCTTGAAGGCACGGCGGAAATGGGTTGGATATTGATGCCACACGCATGGGGCAAGGGCTTCGCCAGCGAGGCTATAATGGCGATTTTGGATTGGTATAGCCAGACGCTAAACCCGCGTCCCGTCAGCTGTATCATCGACAAGGACAATGTTGCCTCGGTAAAGCTCTCAATAAAATGCGGTTTTCAAGAGATCGCCCGCACGCCGTATCGGGACACTGAGACAATAACCTTCAAGCGCGATTAGGCAGCGATGTCTTGACTGCGATGCAGAACCGGCAGTTTGGATAAATCAATATTCCGCTGTGCGTGCCAGAGGTCATAGGTGCGCTGTAGGTTAATCCAAATTTCTGGGCCATTGCCAACCACGTGGCCAAGGCGCACCGCCATATCAATCGTTATTGGATGCTTCTCGCCCAAAATTCCATGCAACATCTGCCGCGAAATGCCGAGAGCATTGGCGAGTTTCCCTTTGCCAACCTTAATATGCGGGAACACATCCTCACGCAGGAATGCACCTGGATGAACAGGCGCTCTGTCGGGATGGCGCAAACTCTTGCGTTCATTGGTCATAGTTGAACCTCAATGATAATCCTCATAGTCAACATCGACGGCATCACCGTCAACAAATGCAAATGTTATCCGCCAATTGCCATTCACCCACACAGACCAGCGCGGCGGATGATCGCCTTGCAATTTATGCAGTTTGTAGCCCGGAAAGTTCATACCTTCAGGCCTAACCGCATCATCCAACGCGGTTAGAATACGGTCTATTTTCGCCAGATGCTGCGGATTGATTCCACGCAGATCATTGTTTTCCCACAAGCGCTTTAACGCCTTGTTCTGAAACGAAACGATCATCTAAAACTCTCCTAGAAAACATATGTGGATAAATATTCATGGGCGGTCCTACTCGTTGCTTGTTTTGTTTGTTTTGTTTTTTTTGACTGGTTTGACTGGTTTGACTGGTTTGACTGGTTTGACTGGTTTGCGTTGAATGTAAAATAACACTTTACACATTTCCGTCAAGTACCAT
>JAYSWX010000137.1:0-18370 GCA_043717855.1 Phyllobacterium sp. | reverse complement strand
AGTATTTTCTTGCCGGTGAGCGATGCAAGGAGCCGCTCGCGTTCGGTCAGTATTCTCAGCACGAATTGGGAACTCCGGTTGTTGTGTTGTATGCATTTTCAATTGAATTAGCTTTGAAAGTTTTGCTTGGAAATATTAGCAAATCTGAATTGCAGTTTTCGCGCGAAAAAAGTAACATTTCGTACGAGGAACTAAATATACCTCATGGTCATAAATTGAAACTACTTTTCGCAAAGTTGCCACAAGACTCAAGAGATCAACTCCAATACATAAGTGCAAAGTGGTCAACTTGCGAACAAAATGAAACAGGGCGTGACGATCAGAAAAGCATACTTGATGGAATCGACAGCGCGTTCGAAGACTGGCGGTATCACTTTGAGAAAGGCTTTTTGTGGGTTTCATTGACAGATTTGAACCGTGCCTTCGTGATTATTCACACCGAAATTCGGCGTAAATTTCCAGATTTCATGAGTCGTTTTGAGCTTGAGTGGGGACGGTTTGATTTGGATTTGCTTGGACCCCACACGGCGCTGAAAATAATACCCAAAGAGAATTCGAGATCTAGCTATGACTGACACCCCACGCCTTATCACTCCGGAAAAGCGCGGCGAGGATGCAGACTCGACTTTGCGGCCGCAGTCTTTGCATGAATTTGTCGGGCAGAAGGCAGCGCGGGAGAATCTAAAAGTATTCATCGAGGCGGCGAAGTCGCGTGGTGAGGCGCTGGACCATGTATTGTTTGTCGGGCCACCCGGATTGGGCAAGACGACGCTGGCGCAAATTATGGCTAAGGAATTGGGCGTGAATTTCCGTTCCACGTCTGGTCCGGTGATTGCCAAGGCTGGTGATCTGGCGGCGCTTTTGACGAACCTCGAAGAAAACGATGTGCTGTTCATCGATGAAATCCATCGGCTTTCGCCTGCGGTGGAGGAAATTCTCTATCCGGCGATGGAAGATTATCAGCTTGATTTGATTATCGGCGAAGGTCCGGCAGCGCGGTCTGTGAAGATTGATCTGGCGAAGTTTACGCTTGTTGCGGCCACCACGCGGCTCGGGCTTTTGACCAATCCTCTACGGGACCGATTTGGCATTCCCGTGCGCTTGAACTTTTACACGGTCGAAGAATTGGAACTGATCGTGCGGCGCGGGGCGCGCATTTTGGGGGCTCCCATTGATGATGGCGGCGCGCTGGAAATTGCCAAGCGCTCGCGCGGGACGCCGCGTATTGCCGGGCGGTTGCTCCGGCGCGTGCGCGATTTCGCCATCGTGGCGGGCGATGATAAAATCACCCGCAAGGTGGCCGACGAAGCGCTTATACGGCTGGAAGTGGACTCGATGGGTCTGGATCAACTTGATCGGCGCTATTTGAATATGATTGCGCAGAATTTCGGCGGCGGTCCGGTGGGTGTTGAAACCATTGCCGCTGGTCTATCGGAGCCGCGTGATGCCATTGAAGATATTATCGAGCCCTATCTTATCCAGCAGGGCTTTTTGCAACGCACGCCGCGCGGGCGCGTCCTCGCTTCCAATGCGTGGAAGCATCTAGGCATGGAGCCTCCGCGCGATGCTGCGCAAACAGCTCTGCTTTTTGAAGATGACTAGAGCAAAGTGCGTTTTGATAGACTCAAAATCTTTGCTCTAAGTCCTTGTTTTATCGCATCTTTCCTAGCTGTCAGATGTTCTATCATACATTGAAAATGCTTAAGTGCGCAGTTCCGGTCCTCGGAATGACGGCTATTCTTCGCTTCTGACCAGCTTCAGCGACTTATCGAAAATGCGCAGCACCAAGCTAAGGTCATGGCCGCGTTTGAGAATCAGCCCGTTGGCATTGACTACGCTGAATGCGCCTTGTTTGCGTGCCAGTTTCGGGGTTTTCTCTATGCGAAATAACGGCGTTTCAGTTGCGCGGCGGAAAACGGAGAATACGGCACAATCATTCAAACTATCGATAGCATAGTCTTTCCACTCACCTGCGCCGACCATCTTTGAATATAGATTAAGAATGATATTAAGCTCTTTACGGTCAAACATGACCGGCATTGTTCCCGTTCCGGTATGAAAGGGAATGAGATTAGGCTGGTTTAGATCGGCGATCGCGCCGTTATCATTCATCTACAATTACCTGCATGGATTGTTTGCCGAAACATAAAATTGGACCTCACGGGCGACAATTGCAAGCAGAAAGTAGAAGCCAAATGGCGGCACATGCACCGTACAAAGCACCGGCTATTCAAACAAAACCGGAGCTGCGCTTTAACCCACTTTTTTGTACGATGCTCCAAATTGGTCAATCTTTGAAACACGGTGTTGCAAAGGGTGATTGCGCGCCACGAAGAAACCGTAATTTTGCCAAACCGCCGCCAGATTTGGAACCGACCATGAGACGTTGCCTGAGACGGTCCGGTCAAACTTGATAGCCGAACCCCAAGCCCCCCGCCCTCGGCGTTGAGGCTGACTGGACCACTCAGGCATATTGGTTTTTTGACCGGGCGCGTAATTTGCCCGGTCTTTTTGTTGAGGGCGACGGATGTTCCGATCAAGTAGGAACTTCGCACTAATATTTTGTAACGCCGCACTATCCTTAAACGCTCGATGTTCCATCAAGCTTGGAAGTGCTCTTTAGCTTTCCAACCCGGAAATAAGCGCCGCACCGATTATTTCGCCGGGTGTTCCGCTGTCGGATTGTCGTTGAAGCAATACAGCGCAGCCATAGCCTTTTTTCGCCATATATTCCTTGGTGGGAAGCTCAACCTTCAACTCCTCGCCCTTCCACATGCCAATTGTTCTAACTGCTGTGACAGCATTGCGATATTCGACAGATTTACCGGAATTTTCGCCGCGCAGAATATCTACAGTTTCCTTGGCTTCAAATATCACCAACACCAGATTCGCCTCGCCCGACCCCGCGCCAGCGGAAATATTTAAGTGACCATTCTGGATGGACGCGGAAACTGCGACCGAAAGCGGGCCAGCTTGGCTATCTATTTTATCCATCGCAGCGAAGACCCCGTCCGGCGACCCTGCTTTTACGCTCTGCTTTCCGTTCACAATCATTTGCGGAGTATAAACTTGGGTTGTGCTGAAACTGGCGGCATAATCATACTGGCGCTTTGTGAAACTGGCATCGGAAAATGTATCTTTCCAATCAAGGTAGTTCCAATAATCGACGTGAAAAGCCAAGGCGACCACATCGCCTCGTTTAATAATTTCGCCCAGCACTTTATCAGCGGGCGGGCAGGACGAGCAGCTTTGGCTGGTGAACAGTTCCACCACGCCTTTGATGGGCGCGGCTTGCGCAAGTGCCAATCCGCTTGAGGATAGCAAGTAGAGCGCAGCACCCAATGCGGTATATTTGAGGGCATTTATCTTAAACATGGAAACCAAACCTTTTGTTGGCTTTAAATTACTGCTTCACCCGTTCAATAGAAAGTAACGTATGGGTGATGATTTTGTGTACCGTACAATGATCGAAATTAACCGCAATTGGCAGCGCCAAGAATTTCGCCAAGACCGGGTCGCTGTAGCAATACCGCGCAACTGCCGCCTGCGGGTATTGTCACACTCATCGAATTGCCATTCCATTTTCCAATGCTTTTGATGCCCGATACGGCGTGGCGATAAACGATGTTGCGACCACCATTTTCACCACGCCCAATTTTTACTGATCGACTGTTAGTGTAGGTGACGAGGTAAAGATTGGCAGCGCCCGCACCCGCGCCAACATCGACAATCAACTTGCCCGCGCTGGTTCTCGTGTTAACTGCTACCGGCAGACCGCTAAGTGCTGACGAAATTGAACTACTAAAATTTCCATTGTCCGCAACAGTCCTGCCATTGACGATGATTTCCGGCGTAAACACGCTGTTGGTACCCAATGTATGAGAATAGCCCTGCTGGCGCTTGGTAAAACTGTTGGAAGAGAATGTATCTTTCCAGCCCAAATAATCCCAATAATCGACGTGCCATGCCAGCGTAATGATGCCGTTTCTGTCACTAAAGTTGCCTAGTACCTTATCGGCAGGCGGACATGATGAGCAGCCTTGGCTGGTGAACAGTTCAACGACTCCTTTGACGCCTCCAGCGTTGGCGGGGTTCAGAAGTGTGACGGCGAAAAATGCCGCCGTTGCAAAAAGTGAGATGCGCATGATGATCTCCATTGAATTTCCTGCCGAACTGTTATGACCTTGGCCCATCACCGCAAAGTCAATTTGCGGTGAGTGTGATTTGACAATGGCAAGAGATGGTAAGCACTATATTGCGGATGGGGCGGTGCGTTTTTTGGGAGGGCTGGAGATGAGCAATATTTCAAAATTTGTGTGGCATGATGTGATGACCACAGATGTTGAAGCGGCTGCAGAATTTTATTCAAAGATAGTTGGCTGGCGCGCGCAAGATTCCGGTATGCTTGGCGTGGCCTATACATTCTTGTATAGCGGTGAGACGCAAGTTGGCGGCATCATGCCGATACCCGAAGAGAACAAAGGTATGCCGCCGGTGTGGATGGGCTATATTGGTGTTGATGATGTTGATGCCTATGCGGTGAAAGTCATCAAGGCTGGCGGCAAAATTTGGAAGGAGCCGCAGGATATTCCTAGCGTCGGGCGCTTTGCCGTTGCTGCCGATCCGCATGGCGCTGGTTTCATCCTGTTCAAAGGCAATGGCGTGGCAATGCCCGCTGTGCCCTTTATGGAAATAGGTCATGTTGGCTGGTGCGAGCTTCATTGTGGTAACATCGATGAGGCGTGGGCGTTCTATTCCGGCCTGTTCGGCTGGGTTAAAGGGTTTGCCCATGACATGGGTCCGGAATTGGGCCTTTATCAAACCTTCGGCGAGACGGGCGAAGGGCCCGGCATGGGCGGTATGATGAAGAAAATGCCATCGACCCCGATGCCAACATGGGTTTACTATTTCAGTGTCGGCGATATTGAAGCGGGCGCGCAGCGCGTCAAGGACAATGGCGGAACAGTGGTGATGGAGCCGCATGAAGTGCCGGGTGGCTCATGGATCGCACCTTGTATTGACCCGCAAGGTGCGCATTTTGCTCTGATTAGCATGAAGGCATAACAGGGAGAAAAATGATGAGCTACATTGATGGATTTGTTGTTCCCGTACCTAGCGCCAACAAACAGGACTACCTTGATATGGCGATAAAGATTAATGCGCTATTGAAAAAGCATGGCGCGCTTGAAGTGGTCGAAAACTGGGGCGTTGATGTGCCGGAAGGCACACTGACATCCTTCACTATGGCTGTGAAGCGCGAGGACAACGAGTCCATTGTGTTCTCATGGATCAAATGGCCATCAAAGCAAGTGCGCGATGAAGCTTGGGGTGCGGTGATGCAAGACCCGCTGATGCAGCCGGGCGTTAATCCCGCGCCTTTTGATGGTAAGCGCATGATTTTCGGTGGGTTCGAGACGATACTTGAGGTTTAACTGCAATGATTGGTCTGCTGGGCGGATGAGGACAAGACAATGGCTTTTCTAGAGGTGTTTGTTGGTCCCGTGCCCACCACGAGCAAGGATCTATACCACGCCTACGCCACACAAATGGGGGCGCTGACGATGCAGGCGGGAGCACTCTCTGTCACGGCATGTTGGGGCGCAGATGGCCCGCAAGGCATGCTCATCCCGCTCGCAGGTGCGGTAAAGGTGGAAGTTGGAGAGACGCTGGTTGTCCGTATTGTCCGGTGGTCCTCCAAAGCTGCGCGGGATGAAGGCTGGGCGATGATGATGAATACTCCCGATCCGCAAGCGGCATCGATCCAAATGCCGTTTGACCGCACGCGGGTTTGTTACGCTGCTTTTGACGAGTTTGGTGAATAGGCCATAGACGTTTGAGGAGGAATGAGATGACCACTAGCTCTAAAATCAAACCATTCTTGTGGTTCGCATCGGAAGCTGAAGAGGCGGCCAATCATTATATGGCGGCATTCAAAGACTCCAAAATTATTAGCACTATGCGCAATGGACCCAATGGGCCGGGGCCGGAAGGCTCGGTTTTGGTCATTGAGTTTTCGCTCAACGGGATGCACTTCTGCGGGCTGAACGGCGGGCCGCTGTTTACACCGAATGAAAGTGTATCCTTTGCGATCACCTGCGAAGATCAGGCCGAAGTCGATCATCTTTGGGAGCATTTGGGCAAAGGTGGCGCTTATTCCCAATGTGGCTGGCTGAAGGATAAGTGGGGCTTTTCATGGCAAATTGTGCCCAAGCGCTTCTTTGAATTGACCTCGACAGGCGACGGCGCGGTGACCGGCCGTGTGATGGCGGCGATGATGCAGATGACGAAGTTTGACGTGGCTAAACTGGAAGCGGCGGCAAAAGGGGTAAAACAATCGTAAGGTTAATTGACGTAAATCAAAATGAAAACGCCGCCGGATTGGTCGTCCGGCGGCGCCCTCTTTGAATGTTCAGTGCTGATTAAGCTGCCAAGTCCCGCAGCACATACTGCAAAATGCCGCCATTTTTGAGGTAGGCGACTTCTTCCAGCGTATCTATGCGGCAGATGATGGGGATGTTGCGCATTGTGCCGTCACCGGATGTCACAACTGCGGTCATCTTGTCGCGTGGCTTTGCGGTGGCGATGCCGTCAATGGAGACGGTCTCGTCGCCCTTGAGGCCGAGTGATTGCCAGGATGTGCCCTCTTCCAATACGAATGGCACAACGCCCATGCCGACCAGATTTGAGCGGTGGATGCGTTCAAAGCTTTGCGCGATCACAGCGCGAACGCCTAGCAGGTTCGTGCCTTTGGCTGCCCAGTCACGCGAGGAACCGTTGCCATATTCAATACCGGCGAAGACAACCAATGGCACGCCTTCGGCCTTATATTTCATGGCGGCGTCATAGATCGACATTTCTTCCTTTGACGGGAAGTGGAAGGTGTAGCCGCCTTCCTTGCCGTTGGCGCCCAGCATGTGGTTGCGGATGCGGATGTTGGCGAATGTGCCACGCATCATCACTTCGTGGTTGCCACGGCGCGTGCCGTATTGGTTGAAATCTGCAACGGCCACATGATGATCCGACAGATATTTACCAGCGGGCGAGGCCGCCTTGATGGAGCCGGCTGGCGAGATATGATCGGTGGTGATCTTATCGCCGAACAGGCCCAAAATGCGTGCGCCCTTGATATCCGAGGCCGTGCCGGAAACCTTGTTCATACCAACAAAGTAAGGCGGGTTTTGCACATAAGTGGACTTATCATCCCACTCGTAGGTTTGGCCCGCAGGCACTTTGACCGCCTGCCAATGCTTATCACCCTTGAAAACATCGGCGTATTTTTCTTTGAAAATTTTCTTGGTGACGTATTTGGTGATGAATTCTTGGATTTCCTTGGAAGTCGGCCAAATCTCTTTGAGATAGACCGGATTGCCCTTTTTATCCGTGCCGAGGGGCTCCTTGGTCAAATCTTTGCAGACTGTGCCGGCCAAAGCATGGGCAACAACCAACGGCGGGGACGCAAGATAGTTTGCCTGCACATCCGGCGAAACGCGGCCTTCAAAGTTGCGGTTGCCGGAAAGAACGGCAGCGGCAATCAGGCCTTTGTCATTGATTGTACGGGATATTTCTTCCGGCAGCGGGCCGGAGTTACCAATACAGGTCGTGCAGCCAAAGCCGACCAGATTGAAACCGAGCTTGTCCAAATCCTTCTGCAGACCGGAGTTTGCCAAGTAATCCGCCACCACCTGGCTACCGGGCGCGAGCGATGTCTTCACCCAAGGCTTAGACTTCAAACCCTTGGCAAGCGCATTGCGCGCCAAGAGACCGGCCCCAATCAAAACGCTCGGGTTCGATGTGTTGGTGCAAGAGGTGATGGCTGCGATTACGACGTCACCGTGACCCAAATCATGGGTGCGGCCTTCGACGGCGTAGCGCTTGCCGATTTCGGCGATCTTTTTATATTCGCTATCCATCGCGCTGGCGAACCCAGCGGCAATGCCTTCCAGCGGCACGCGGCCTTCCGGGCGCTTTGGTCCTGCCATTGAAGGAACCACGGTTGCCATATCAAGTTCGATTATATCGGTGAAGACCGGATCTTTCGCGCCTTTGGTGCGCCATAGGCCTTGAGTTTTGGCATATTTCTCAACCAAATCAACGCGGGCTTTCTTGCGGCTTGATGTTGTCAGGTAGTTGAGTGTTTCGCTATCGATTGGAAAAAAGCCGCATGTCGCGCCATATTCCGGTGCCATATTGGCGATTGTGGCGCGGTCAGCCAGCGTCATGGAATCAAGGCCGGGGCCGAAGAATTCTACGAATTTTCCGACAACGCCCTTTTTGCGCAACATTTGCGTGACGGTTAAAACCAAGTCGGTTGCGGTAACACCTTCTTTGACTTTACCGGTGAGCTTGAAGCCGATGACTTCCGGCAAAAGCATGGATTGTGGTTGGCCGAGCATAGCGGCTTCCGCCTCAATCCCGCCAACGCCCCAACCAAGAACCGCCAAGCCATTGACCATTGTCGTGTGGCTGTCCGTGCCGACCAGCGTATCGGGATAGGCGACTTCAACGGTTTCAGTCTTCTTACCGACAGTGATTTTTTCTTTGCGCGTCCATACTGTCTGCGACAAATATTCAAGGTTCACCTGATGGCAAATGCCGGTTCCTGGAGGCACAACGCGGAAATTCTTGAACGCTTGCTGGCCCCATTTCAAGAAACGGTAGCGCTCGCCATTGCGCTCATATTCTAATTCCACGTTCTTTTTCAAGGCCTTAGCGGAACCAAATTCATCCACAATGACCGAATGGTCGATGACTAGATCGACAGGAACCAGCGGATTGATCTTTTGCGGGTTGCCGCCAAGCGCCTTCATGGCATCGCGCATAGCGGCCAAATCGACGACTGCAGGCACGCCGGTGAAATCTTGCATCAAAACGCGGGCGGGCCGGAAAGCGATTTCCTTGCCCGCTTTGCCCTTATCGGTGAGCCATGCGACGACGGCTTCGATGTCAGCTTTCTTCACGGTGGTGCCGTCTTCGGCGCGCAGCAGGTTTTCCAAAAGCACCTTCATTGAGAATGGAAGGGCGGAAATGCCTTTGAGGCCATTTTTCTCAGCGGCTGGCAGCGAGTAGATGACATATTTTTTTGTGCCGACGGTAAGCGTCTTGCGGCATTTGAAACTATCAATGGTGGACATAAGTTAGCTCCTCAAACAAAAGTGCCAGAGGCGAACGGGTCATGATATGTCAAACATATCAATGACTTGCAGGTACGGCCATTTCCGCTGTTCGTCCTGACAACCGGCTCAAGGCCGGATGCCGTGGAATCGGCATAAGGGTTGCCACACCGACCGCTGGCATGGTTGCTATGGCCATAAACAATTTCGTATAGAGATGAAAGGCCGACAATGGTCAAAGATGCTGCGTTGCATCAATTTTTTTCAGGTTGGGTATCTTAGCGGGGCACAATGCGGCTGGTGGTGGATCAAATAACGGGGATGCGCGGCGGCAACATCTTGTTTTCGCAGATGTCTTTTATCCTTGAGCAGGGCCAAGGGCTGATTGTCACGGGCGCGAATGGTTCGGGCAAATCCACCTTGCTGCGCGTGCTGGCAGGGCTGATGAGGCCAAGTGAGGGAACGGTTCGCTTGGAGGATGAGCACGGTCAAACCATGATGGCCTGCCATTATTTGGGCGCACTCAACGCGATGAAAGACCAACTCACGGTGCGCGAAAATCTAGCCTTTTGGGCAGCGCATTTGGGACACGAAGACCGCCCGGAAACCGCCCGGAAACCGCCCAGAGATGATACGCCGCACGCACGGGAACCGCTCGAAGCGGCACTGGAGGCAGTGCGGCTGCCACATGTCATTGATACGCCGTTCGGTTATCTCTCAACTGGCCAAAAACGCCGCGTTGCGATTGCAAGACTGCTCGTCGTTCACTGTCCGGTCTGGCTGGTGGACGAGCCAACCTCGGGTTTGGACAGGGCGTCAGAATCACTGTTTGCTGATATCGCCAAAAACTATTTGGCGGGCGGCGGGATATTGGTAGCGGCTACACATTTGCCTTTGGGCATCGACGGCTTGCAGCATTTGCAAATTGGCAGTGAGGCATGAGAGCGCTTTTTATTCGCGAGCTAAAGCTCTCGCTGCGCTCCGGCTCCGGTGCTTTGACGGGACTGTTATTTTTTCTGGCCGTGGTCGCTGTCATCCCTTTTGGCGTCGGGCCGGATTTGAAATTGCTGGCGCGCATTGGTCCGGCGATTTTATGGATCGGGGCGCTGCTGGCATCCTTGCTGGGGCTGGACCGCCTGTTTCAGGCGGACCGCGAAGATGGCTCGCTGGACCAAATGCTGATCGGGCGCGATCTGTTAAGCATGGCCGTGCTGGTACTTGTTAAAGTGCTGGGCCATTGGGTGACGACGGTGCTGCCGCTGGTCATTGCGGTTCCGGTGCTCGGTCTGTTGATGAACATGGACGGCACCAACACCGCCGCCACAGCGCTAACGCTGCTCATCGGCACACCCGCGATTAGTTTCATCGGCGCGGCGGGGGCTGGCATTGCGGTAAGTTTGCCGCGAGGCGGCTTGCTGGTCTCGGTGCTGATCTTGCCGCTGGTCATTCCGGTCTTGATCTTCGGCGTCGCCGCTAGCCAAGACGCGGCAGGTGGCACTAGCGGTGCGCCATTTCTGATACTGTGTGCCTTGACCTTGTTCTTTGCCGTCTTAGGACCACTGGCCGCAGCGCTGGCGGTGAAGGGCGGGGAGTGACGATAGATATACTTCGGCCTTAAATTAGGAGCCATCTACATGAGCGACAAACCAGCCACAATCCTTGATAAACTGGCCGCCTATGAAGCAGCCGGACTATCAACCAAGCCGCTCTATGATGAATGGTCACAGACCTACGAAAGCGATCTGCTGGGCGATCTTGGTTATACCGGCCATCTGATTGCGGCGGGCGCGGTGGCCGCAATTTTGCCGGATAAGGCGAGTGCCATTATTGATATTGGCTGTGGCACTGGTCTGGTGGGGCAAGAGCTTCAGGCCACCGGCTATACCCACATCGATGGCATCGATATTTCCGAGGAGATGCTCAACATAGCGCGACCGAGAGCGATCTATGGCATTCTCATGTTGGGCGATTTAATGAAGGAGACGGTGATTGAAACCGGCGCTTATCAGGCGGCTGTTTGTGCGGGCTCATTTGCGCCGGGACATTTGGGACCGGAATGTTATTCGGAAATCATCCGGATTGTGCAGCCCGGTAGCCCCATTGTGATTTTCATGAATGGCGCACATTTTATTGAAGACGGTTACGAGGAACACATAAAGCGGCTGGAGCAGGCATCAGTCTGGCACGTTATTGAAATAAAGGCATTCAATTATATGAGCGCACTGGAGCGTCCGGGACGCCTGATTGTCGCGCGTAAATGCTGATGCGCGATGTTTCGCCCCGCATGATGGTAGGCAATTGCGAAGCCACAATCCAGCGGCTATAACTTCTGCCATGTCAGACATTAATTCCACCAAACCCACCATTCTTGGCCGCCTCACGGCGCTGGCTAACCCGACCAAGTTCCTTGCCTTTTCGGCAAAGATTTTGCCGTGGCTGGCGGCGCTTTCGGCGCTTGTGCTGGCAATCGGGCTGTATATGAGTTTTTCCGCGCCGGAAGATTATCAGCAGGGCATCACGGTGCGCATTATGTATGTGCATGTGCCGTTTGCCTGGCTTTCGATGATGTGTTGGATCGTGATGAGCGCGGCGGCGCTGGGCACTCTTGTGTGGCGTCATCCGCTTGCGGATGTGGCGGCGAAGACGGCGGCACCAATTGGAGCGGCGTTCACATTCTTGGCGCTGGTCACCGGCTCGCTGTGGGGCAAGCCGATGTGGGGCACTTACTGGGTGTGGGACGCGCGGCTGACGTCTATGTTTATTTTGTTTCTGATGTATCTTGGCGTCATGGCGCTTTCCCGCGCCATGGAAGAGCCGTCGCAATCGGCGCGCGCGGTGGCGATTTTGGTTCTGGTCGGTGCGATTAACATTCCGATTATCAAGTTTTCAGTCAACTGGTGGAACACGCTCCACCAACCCGCTGCCGTGTTTCGCATGGGCGGTCCGACCATTGACCCTTCGCTGCTCTGGCCGCTGTTGGTGATGGCAATTGGCTTCACGCTGCTGTTTTTCACGTTGCATATTGTGGCTATGCAAAACGAGATTTGGCAGCGCCGGATTGTGGCGATGCGCCGTCTGGCAGCTATGGGTTCACGCTGATGGAAGCACATAATTTTGGCTATGTGGCGGCGTCATATGGCGCTTCGCTTGTGGTGCTTGTAGTGCTCATTGGTGGATTGTTGTTGCAGCGCCGCGCACGGTTAAAAGAGTTGGCGCGGCTCGACGCTGCGGGCATTAAGCGGCGCTCCGATGTCTGAAAAATCCAAGATAAATTGGGTGGCGTTTCTGCCTATCGTTCTGTTCGCCGCGCTGGCGGGCGTGTTCGCGTTTCAGCTCTATCAAGGCAAAAACAGCGCAGACTTGCCCTCCGCCTTGATTGGCAAAGCAGCGCCGCTGACTGATCTGCCGCCGCTTGATGCTGCAAGTATTGGCCTCAAAAGCGACGACTTTATCGGCCGCGTCACTGTGGTCAACGTCTTTGCCTCATGGTGCGTGCCGTGCCGTGAGGAGCATCCGACATTGATGGAGCTAGCCAAAGACAAGCGCTTCACGCTGGCGGGACTGAATTACAAAGACAAGCGTGACAACGCTCTGCAATTTTTGAACGATAACGGAAATCCCTATGCCGTCATCGGTGCTGATATATCAGGTCGCGCAGGCATAGACTGGGGCGTTTACGGCGTGCCGGAGACTTATGTCATCGGCAAGGACGGCGCGATTTTGTATAAGCATGTCGGGCCGCTGGATGCGGATTCCGTGGCGAAGGAGATTTTGCCAGCTGTCGAGAAGGCTTTGGAAGATTAATTTTGTGTTGACAATTGCAACACAATGAACCAATATGCCGCCATGGCGCTCGAAACCGCAGATTCAAATATACATATACGCGCACGCGCCAATGATCGCGATTTGGTGGACCGCGCGGCTGAACTTGTGGGTGCAAACCGGTCGCAGTTTATTATGGCTGCAGCAGTTGCGAAGGCAAAAGACGTAATTCTGGACCAGTCTTCAGTTTATCTGAATTCTACCGACTTTGACCAAGTCTTGAAAATGCTGGATGCACCCAAATCTCAAGAGGAATTGGATGGCATTAAACGGCTAATGGGCACACGCCCGCCATGGGAATGAGCGCAAAATTTACTGTTATTGAGCCGCTGAATAGCGGCCACGAGATTGAAAATTTTGATTGTGGCGAGCCGAGCCTCAATGACTGGCTATTGTCCCGTGCTTTGGAAAACATGTCCAATCGGGTAAGCCGGACTTATGTCACCTGTCCGAGTGACACCACCAAAGTCGCTGGATATTATTCCTTGTCGATGGCGCAAATTATGCGCGTGGATGTATCCGGCAAACATCGCCGTAAGATGCCGGACCAAATTCCCTGCGTGCTGATAGGACGTCTTGGCGTGGACCGTGAGGCCAAGGGCCAAGGGGTTGGAACCGCGCTTTTACGGGATGCAATCATCCGCTCAAAATTGGCATCAGACCAAGTTTCGGCACGTTTTGCGCTGGTTCATGCGCTCAACGTTGAGGCTATTCAATTTTATATCAGACATGGTTTTGTATCCCTGCCAAGCAAGCCGGATGCCCTGATATTAGATTTGAAGTTTGAGTGAGAATTAGCCCTTCGGCGTTTCCACGCTATGCTTCATAATAAGTGGCATTTGGCTCATGGTGAACAACAGGGTTATTGGCATTGTGCCCCAGACTTTGAAGGCGACCCAATTATCGGTTGAGAAATTGCGCCAGACGAATTCGTTCATCAATGCCAGTACGAGAAAGAAAATGCCCCAGCGCAGTGTGAGTTTTTTCCATCCTTCGGCATCCAGTTTGAAGGCATTGCCGAAGACGTAGCCGAGCAGGGATTTGCCGAAATAGAGGCCGCCGAGCAATACGATGCCGAACAGTGAATTGACGATTGTCGGCTTCATTTTGATGAAGGTTTCATCCTGCAAATAAAGCGTCAGCGAGCCGAAGACCAACACCACCGCGCCGGAAACCAGCGGCATGATCGGCAGCGTTTTGGTCAGAACATAAGAGACAGTGAGCGCGATGGCGGTCGCCACCATAAACAGCAGTGTGGCAATGAACAATGGCCCGCCGATGTTGGCCAGCGCTGGAATTTTTGTTGCAAGCCATGTGCCTTTTGAATTGGCGAAGAAAAACACAACAAGCGGCCCGAGTTCGAGCGCGAGCTTGAGTACGGGGTTGATTTCAATTTGGCCTTTAGTGCCGGGTGCTTGTTCAAAGTTCATCAATTGCTCCCCGCAATGGCTGCGGCAAATTCTTGTGCTGAGAACGGTTCAAGGTCTGCGACCTGTTCGCCGACGCCGATGAAATAGACCGGCAATTTATGCTTTGCAGCGATGCCGACGAGGATGCCGCCGCGTGCTGTGCCATCAAGCTTGGTCATGACAAGACCGTTGACGCCCGCGACATTTTTGAAAATCTCGACTTGATTGAGCGCGTTCTGGCCTGTGGTGGCGTCTAGCGTTTGCAAGACTGTGTGCGGCGCATCGGGGTCCAGCTTGCCGAGAACACGCACGATTTTGGCGAGTTCATCCATCAGCTGGGTGCTGTTTTGCAGGCGTCCGGCAGTATCAATAATCAGCACATCCGCGCCTGCCGCCTTGGCTTTTTCAAAGGCATCATAGGCAAGGCCTGCGGCATCCGCGCCAATTTTGGTGGAGACTACGGGCGATCCGGTGCGCTGGCCCCAGATGTGCAATTGCTCGATTGCCGCCGCACGGAACGTATCGCCAGCGGCCAGCCAGACATTGAGATTGGCGGCACGCAGCTTTGCCGCTAGCTTGCCGATGGTGGTGGTTTTGCCCGTGCCATTAACGCCGACAACGAGAATGACGTGCGGCTTGTGGCTCAAATCCAGTTCAAGCGGCTTGGCGACGGGGCCGAGCACTTTCTCGATTTCGCTGCGCATGATGGTGCGCACTTCCTCGTCTGACACGTCCTTGCCATAGCGGCCAGACGACAGAGTATCGGTAATGCGCAGCGCCGTTTCCATGCCGAGATCAGCGCGGATCAGCACGTCTTCCAATTCCTGAAGCGTGTCTTCATCCAGCTTGCGTTTGGTGAAAATGCCAGTGATGGAGGAGGATAATTCTTTCGACGAGCGTGACAGCCCGCGCGACAGACGCTGGAACCATGAGAGTTTGACCTCGGGCTCCGGCTCAGGAACGACGTCTTCGACCTTGCCAATATAGACCTTGGTGTTGCTGACAGTTACGGGAATGGCAGCGGCAATGAACGTCTCTGGTTCGGCGCTTGTCTCTCCTGTTTCACCCGCAAAGCCTCCATCTGAACCGGTGGCTTCACCGCCCAGTTCAGTTTCGGCTTTTTCCTCAGGGATGACGCTGGTTTCTAGGACAGGCAAAGGCTGTGGGTGACCGGGTTCTGGTTCCGATGAGATGTCTAACGGTTCCGGCGTATGCACGGAGGATGCATCATGCTCACGCGTTTCGGGCGTCGGCTGATAGACGCCATCGACCAGCGCAGGCGTCAGCGCGGCATCCGGCTCATCGGCGATTGGTTCCGGCGTTTCGGGCTCGTCTTCGATAATGCGGACCGCTGCGGGCTTGGGCTTTTTAACGATTGGCTTCGGCGCTTGCGCATTCGCTTTTTTGTGAACCTGTTCGGCCTTCGGACCGGGTTCACTTGTTGGTAGTTCAACGTCCGTATGGTCGCGCTTTGGCGGCTCGTAGGAATGCTCTGGCGTTAACTCGACAGAAGCCTCGACGACAGGCTCCGGTGCTGGCGGTGCGGGCACTTCTTCAACCGCAACTTCTGCCTCCTTCTTGCCGAAGGAGAAGATTTTTTTAATAAAGCCGAAAGCCATAAATCAGGCAGCCTTTCTGGGGATAGCAGTGCCGGTGAGCATTGTGCCGTCATGCCCTGTAATTTCGACCTCCACAAGAGAGCCGTGCTCGGAATTGCCTAATTTCACCAATGTAAACCCTTCAGTCCGGCCATTGCCTGAGCGCTCAATAAGCGCTGTTTGTCTCGTGCCGATCATCGCGTTCAAATGGTTGGCATAAGCCTCATCACCCTTGGCACGAAGCTGCGCGGCGCGGGATTTGGTAACTGTCCGCGCGACTTGCGGCATCTTTGCGGCAGGCGTGCCTTCGCGCGGAGAAAACGGGAAGACGTGGAGGTTTGTCAGGCCGCACTCATCGACGATTTTCAGCGAGTTTTCAAACATAGCATCGGTTTCGGTGGGAAAGCCGACGATGATGTCCGCGCCCAAAACAATGTCCGGACGGCGGGCACGGATATCGGCACAAAAGCGGATGGAATCATCGCGTAAATGGCGGCGCTTCATGCGCTTTAGGATCATGTCATCGCCCGATTGCAGCGAGAGATGCAAATGCGGCATCAAACGGCGCTCGGATTGAATGGAGTCAATCAGCGCCTCGTCAGCCTCGATTGAATCAATGGATGAAAGGCGCAGGCGCTCCAGTTGTGGCACGCTTTTCAATATGCTTTGCACGAGTTTGCCCAGTGATGGCTGGCCCGGCAGGTCGGGTCCGTACGATGTCAAATCCACGCCGGACAGCACCACTTCGCGGTAGCCATTGTCAGACAGGCGCTTGATCTGGTCCACTACCGCGCCCATTGGCACGGAGCGGGAATTGCCGCGCCCGAAGGGGATGATGCAGAATGTGCAACGGTGATCGCAGCCTTTTTGCACCTGCACAAAGGCGCGGACATGGCCTTCAACCGCATCTACCATATGGGAGGCGGTTTCACGCACGCTCATAATATCGTTGACGCGGGTCTTTTCGAAATCGTTGACGCCAAAGTCCGGCAGGGCGCGGTAGGAATGGCTTTTGAGCTTTTCCTCATTACCCAGTACCAGATCGACTTCCGGCATATCGGCAAATTTGTCGGGGTCAGTTTGGGCCGCGCAGCCGGTGACGATGATGCGGGCTAACGGATTTTCGCGTCGAGCGCGGCGGATGGCTTGGCCGGCTTGGCGCACGGCCTCGCTTGTTACTGCGCAAGTATTGACGATGATCGCGCCGCCTTCGAGCGTGTCCAATCCGGCCAGCGTAGCCTCACGGCGGATGACCTCCGACTCGTATGTGTTGAGGCGGCAGCCGAAGGTGAGAACCTCTAAACTGCTCACGCGGCTTGCTCTTCAAGGCGCATATGTGCGCCGGTTTCAGGATCAAACTTTCCGGCAAACTCCCATTCGGCGGGGCCGGTCATCATCACATGATCGTCGTCCCGCCATTCAATTTGTAAGGGGCCTCCGGGCACTGTGACGGTGACATTGCGCCCGGTGCGCCGCGTGCGGGCGGCGGAAACGGCAGTGGCGCAGGCGGCTGAACCGCAAGCCAGCGTGAGCCCCGCGCCGCGCTCCCAAGTGCGCATGGTGATCGTCTCGCGGGATGTGACCTGTGCGATGGTAATGTTTGCGCGTTCGGGAAACAGCGGATGGTTTTCAAGCAGCGGCCCGAAGCGGTCGAGGTCGTAGGACCAGACGTCCTTAGCCACCCAGAAAATCGCATGGGGATTGCCCATATTGGCGACGGATGGCGAGTGCAAAACCGGCGCACCAAGCGGCCCGATTTCCAGCTCAATCGCGCGGGTATCCTGGAATATTTCCGAAAGCGGAATCTGGTCCCACGCAAAACGCGGTACGCCCATATCAACAGAAATGAGACCGTCTTCATGTTCCTTCGCGGTTAAGATTCCGGCGATGGTTTCAAAGGTGAAATCAGTCTTGCCCGTCTCGGAGCTAAGCGCCTGCACCACGCAGCGCGTGCCATTGCCGCAAGCCTGCGCCAAGGTTCCATCGCAATTGATGATCTCGATATAGGCGTCTGTGCCTTCGGTCTTGGGGTCATAAATTGCCATCAGCTGGTCAAACTTCGTCATCGGGTCGGCATTGATGGCAATCGCCGCAGCAGGCGAAACACGCGAAGTCTGCCCGCGCATATCCGCCACGATGATCTGGTTGCCCAGCCCGTTCATTTTGGCGAAGTTTAGTGGGAGGTTCATATCCGTCATTCCAAATACCTAAACATATGCCTGCCAATCACGGGCGCCATGGATCACACGCACAATTTCGACACCAGACTCAGCATCTCTATAAAGAATCATGTAGTTTCCAACAGGAAAGCTTTTAAGGCCATCTCTCAAGTCGTCCCGCGCTACGCCGATATCACGCATCTCTCCAAGTAGTCGGCATTTTTCTTTTATAGCGGCTGTCCATTGACGTGCTGCCGTTCTGTTATCGCGCG
>JAYSWX010000136.1:0-18385 GCA_043717855.1 Phyllobacterium sp. | reverse complement strand
TCGGCAAGCGCTTTTCGCAGCATACGCTGGATGCATATGAGCGTGATACGCGGCAGTTTTTCGAATTTTTGTGCCAGCATTTGGGGAAATTGCCTGCTCTATCGGACGTTAAGGCATTGAAACCAGTCATTTTTCGCTCGTTTCTGGCCAAGCGCCGCAATGGCGGGGCAGGAGCGCGAACCTTAGGGCGCGGACTGGCGGGCATACGATCGTTTCTCAAGCATTTGGAACGCGAGGGCGAGTTGAATGCTGCCGGATCAAGGGCGGTGCGAGCGCCAAAACAGCCAAAATCCCTGCCAAAGCCGCTGCAAGTGGACCAAGCGCTAAAAGTCGCGGCGATGGCGGGCGATTTTGCCGATGAACCATGGATTGCGGCACGCAATAGTGCGGTGCTGACGCTGCTCTACGGTTGCGGTTTACGTATATCAGAAGCGCTGTCGCTGACGCCGGAGATGGTGGCGAACAGTCCCAAAACGCTTATCATCAAGGGTAAGGGCAACAAGACGCGCATGGTGCCGATGCTTGGCGTCGTTAATCAAGCCATTGAATTATATATGAAATCATGCCCGTTTCACTTGGCCCAAACAGAATCTTTGTTTCGCGGCGCAAAGGGCGGCACGCTTCAGGCGGCGATAATCCAGCGTGAAATGGTGAAGCTGCGCGGCGGGCTCGGCCTGCCGGATAGCGCGACACCACATGCCCTGCGGCATTCATTTGCCACCCATCTTTTGGCGCGGGGCGGAGACCTGCGCTCGATCCAAGAACTGCTTGGCCATGCCAGCCTTTCGACAACGCAAATCTATACTGGCGTTGATACCAGCCGTCTTTTAGGGGCGTGGGCGGCGGCGCATCCTAGAGCTTAATTGACCGGTCGAGAAACGGTCGGAAATGACCCAGAATGGATACGCCGCGCGCACGAAGATGATGTGGAACTGGTACGGGAACGGTACGGACTTCAGAAATCTCTAAAATGCTCGAATTTCGCAGACTGTTTTAACTTTTTGTCTGCTTTTGGCGGTTACGCTTGGCGCCATGATCGCATCATTCACACTCTCCCGAATCGCCCGCGCGCCGGATTTCGCTTTTCGCGTTATTGCCGCAGCTAATATTTTGTTCTTCGCCAGCTTTTTGGCGATAGCGTTTTTTGCTGTCGGCAAAGTCCATGCGGAAGACGCGCCGCCGATAGTTTGCGCTGGGCACAATATGATGGACGCGCTGCCGGCGGACACGCTAGCAAAAATCAACGCGGAAGCGGCGGCAACAAAGAATGGCGAGGGCCGCCTGTGGAAAATCGAAAAGGCCGGGCTGAAACCCTCTTACCTTTTTGGCACCATGCACATGACTGACCCGCGCGTAATTGACCTGACGCCTGAAGCGCAAAAGGCCTATGATGGCGCGGATACTGTTGTGATTGAAACTACGGAAATTCTGGACGAGGCCAAGGCGAGCCAGGCGCTACTGGCTAAGCCCGATTTGATGATGTTCACAGACGCGACGACTTTGTCTTCGCTGGTGGACCCGAAGGATTTGCCTGCCTTTGAAAAAGGCATGGCGGAGCGCGGGATGCCGCTGGCGGCGATTAATAAAATGAAGCCGTGGATGATTATGGGCATCGTCTCACTTCCGGCCTGCGAGATGGCCCGCAAAAAGAGCGGTGCGCCGTTCCTTGATATTAAGCTGGCAAACGACGCACAAAGTACCGGCAAGAAAATCGACGGATTGGAAACTATGTTGGAGCAGGTTAATGCCATCAATTCACTACCCAATGAAATGAGTGTCAAAAATCTGGTCGAGACTATCAAACTTGGTAATAAATTAGATGATGTTATGGAGACGATGATCGTTCTCTATACGGAAGGCAAAATTGGTAGCATCATGCCATTTGCCAAATATGTTGTGCCGGACAGCTCAATCGACCAATCGGAATATAATGACTTCGAAGAAAAGCTAATCAACATACGCAACCAAACCATGGCCACCCGCGCCGATAAAATTCTGGCGCAAGGCAACGCCTTCATCGCGGTTGGAGCAATGCATCTGGTCGGTGATAAAGGCCTTGTCGAAAAATTCCGTGCCGCTGGCTATACGGTAACCGCTGCCGGGATGTGAGGTTTATGCTCACCGCTTCAGCACTCCCAAGCGTGATGGAACATCAAGCGGTTAAGGAAAATGCGACAAAACAAGGACTTAGCGCAAAGGTTTTGATTCTATCAAAACACACTTTGCTCTAGATACCCAAATTATGGTTTAACGGCCGACTTTCCGCCAACGCTGAGCCACTCGGCACCATTTTTGGCGGACTGGATTTTCGAAATTCGAACGCTTGATTTCTCAATGGGAAGCACTGCCGGATTTAAATTATCAAGCACATAGTCGCCGCCATCAGTTCTGACTAATAGTACGACATGCGCCTGCCCACCGGCATAGCCCATCGCAAGCAAAGCGTTTTCAGGGCTGTAACCGCGCGACAGTAGAGCTGCGCGCTTGGCAATTGCAAAGTCCTCACAGTCGCCAGCCTTGGCGCCGTAACTCCAGCGATCTCTGACGCCAAACTGTTCCTCGTCGCGGATTGGTTTTATTTTATGATTGATGGATGAGTTTACAGCGTTGAGCGTTGCAAGGGAGTAAACCTGCGGTTTTGCATTGCCTCTATTTTGTCGGCAATCAAATGGACGTTTCTTACAATATTCAATATGACCAAAGGGTCTGCTGGTGGCGCTGCCAGTGTTTAGCCACGTTGATGCACCAGCGGGCGCGGCCTGCACAATCAGGCTTGTTGAGATGGCGAACAGCCATGTCATTGTCTTATTTACACTGATCGTTTTTCCCATATTGCTTATCTTATCCTCCAACCTGTTGTCCCGGGGCAGCTAAACTTGACTACAGCATTGTGACCCGCTGCTTTTCTGGAGTGCAACACAAAAAAGGGGACGTGTCACCACATCCCCTTGGTTATTCACCCGGTGCAAACGCACAAAGTTGTTACTGAGCATAAACAGGAGATGCATCGCCGAAGCGTGCGCTCTGTTCTGTCGGGGCCGCAGTGCCGATTGAACCGGTCGCAGTGGCATCATACAGGGAGTTGCCCGACAGGTATTGTGGCGAACCATCGCCAAGCTTCGCGCGCAATTCCAATGTTGGAGCCGTGCCAATTGAGCCGGTTGCAGTCTGGTCAACAGATGCCGCGTTATAAACATCAGGTGACTTTACATCCAAAGCGGAAGAGTCAGCAAATGCGGCTGTTGCCGATACCAGTGCAACGCCAAGTGCGATAATGATCTTGTTCATAATTTTATCCATTCATATATGCGGGCATCATGGCCCGTTGTGGGGGGGGGGGAGAAGAAACGTCAGTCGATGTTATGACTGATTGGCAGGTGAACCATCGCCAAGGCGTGCAGTTTCAATGGTATAATCAACATCGCCGATTGCGCCTGTTGCTGTAGCATCTGAAACTGCATTGCCTTGCAAATACATTGGCGAGCCATCACCAAGCTTTGCGCGGAATTCCAAGGTTGGGGCTGTTCCTATTGAGCCGGTTGCAGTTTGGTCGACTGCGGCATTATAAACGTCGGAGGTTTTTACATCCAAAGCGGAAGAATCGGCAAATGCGGATGTTGCAGAAATGAGTGCAACACTAAGTGCGATAATGATCTTGTTCATAGTGGTTTCCATTCATCTTTTGTGGGCCTGAAAGCCCGGGGCATCAGTGCCCGTTGGGAGGTTTAGTTTCGATTTTGTTCGGTTAAAGAAGAAATGGTTTTGATTTTCTTCGTTTCCGATGAGATGAATATGAGCGTCTGAACTACCGATTTCAAACCACAAAAAGTTGGGAGTTTCTCACGCATTTGTTCCCTTGTAACGCCAATATTGTCGAGAGAAGGCATTTTTATATAATATTATCAATAGTTTAAGGAAATTGAATTCGATCACGCGGGCGTGAGCAACAAGTCAAAATTCACGAAATTGCAACATATAATCAAGCAGCCGTGATGACATTTAGTCGTTATGTGTCGTTGGAGCAGCGAATGTGAGACGAATATTTCGCACTTTAAAAATAGTTTCACGTCGTTCATTTCGCACAGATGCGAAATATCACGCTTGTTCACGCGGTTCGTGAACGAAAAGTCACTTGGATAGGGCTAATGCCTGCGTAGCGCGAGACTAAAACAGTGGTGAGTCGAGCAGAAAGCGGTACGAATCGGGACTAGAGCACTTCCAAGCTTGATGGAACATCATGCGGTTAAGGAAAATGCGACAAAACAAAGACTTGGAGCTTGAATTTTGAATCTATCAAAATTCATTTTGCTCTAGGCTTTCATCGCCTCCACAAGCTGATCCAGCGCCGCGCCCCAGCCATCTTGGAAGCCCATGTCTCCGTGAGCCTTGGCATCTGCTTCGCTGCCGTGCATGACGGTGGCGGTGTATTTTGTGCCTGTGCCGTGCGGCGCAAATGTCAAAACACAGGTGAATTGCGGCGCGCCCCCGGATGCAGGAATGGGCCGATAGCCTTCGCTCAAGGCGCTGGTCCAGACAAGCCGATGCGGCTCTGCCACTTCCAAATAGCAACCATCATAAGGAAACTCTTCGCCCTCAGGCGATTGCATCACCACGTTGAATCTGCCGCCGGGGCGCAGGTCATTATCGCATTTTACGGTTTTCCATGGGCGCGGCGTGAACCATTTCAGCACATGCTCCGGCGTGGTCCACGCATCAAATACCAGCAGCGGCGTAACGTCTATAACGCGCTCTAGCACCAAATCAAATTGCGAATTTGCCATGGTCTATCTCCCTGTGGTCACAGCGTGGGAGATAATAAAATACGAAATCACCGTTGTGGCAATTGAAGTGGGATATTTGTTTGGTCGCACTATCCTTAAACGCTTGATGTTCCATCAAGCTTGGAAGTGCTCTAGCCCTTCGTCACCTGATTGAGCATGGTCGGCACGATGAGGCGGTGGAATGGTTTGACGATGCCAAGATAGATGCGGCCCATGAGATTGTGGGTTTTGACAATTGTGGAGGCCGTGATCGTCTGCCGCCCGCGCGCGCCGTTAGTCACGCGCACCACAATGCGGAAATCCAAATGCTTGTCATTCATACCGAGGATGACTTGGTCAGCCGATTTTGAAATGAGTGGGAATGTGCCGATGGAGTTTTCTTCCGTCAGCTTTACGTCCGGAGCGGGTTTCAGCCCGAGCGGCGCGACAAGCCTATTACGGAGCTTCATTAGATTTGAAATCCAAGCCGGATTGCGCCCCATCACAGCCTTCGTTGCCGAGATAGCATCAAAGTTCTGCCCCTCAATCGTCAGCGCATAACTATCGGCGAACTGAGCGCCGGGTAGCACGGCGTCCGGATTGGTGAATGGCACTTCCATGGCTTGCTTCATTAGGGCGCTCCTTGGTGAACCAAAGTACATTGGACCCTCACAATGCCGCGCACCATGCGGCGCATTGGCATTGCGACAGTTTGGCAAGTTAGCTTTAGACAGTGTGGATGAAAACCGCTGACACCACAAAAGGATCATCTGTCTGACTATCCGCGCAAATGGTCACCTCAAGAGTCTGATAAGAACAAACATAGGAAACGCCGCCCTTTTTGGACTCAATCCTTTTTTCAAAAGCGAAAATATGGCTTAGGTTTTTGAGTGAGGTGTATTGCTTTTCGGAATTGTCGGGAAAAAAGCTGAACCTATATTCTTCGGGGTTATCCGGCCTTGACTGCAACATGACATCACCTTTGAGACCCACAAATTCAAAGGTGGCCAAATAGATATTTGATTTGGTCTGAAATTTTCTGACCAGCTTATCATCTACGCTAAGCCCCAACTTGCCGAACGCACTTGCTGGCGCATTGAAATCAACGTCGGCTATGAAGTCTTTGAGTCTTGTCTCGAAGCTGGTCACGCCACTGCCACTCTGCGCCCGCTGGCGTCTATTACCCGCTCGCCGTCTTCCTTGATAAACTCGCCATGCTGAGGCGAGGGCAATATTTCCAGCACCAGTTCAGACGGGCGGCACAGCCTAACACCGAGCAGCGAGACGACGATCGGGCGGTTGATGAGGATGGGGTGCTTGGCAATCGCATCCAGCATTTCATCATCGCTGAGTGCGGGGTTATCCAGTCCAAGTTCAGCATAAGCCGTGTTCTTTTCGCGCAGCAAATCACGCAATGAAACACCCATCCGCGTGGCCAGACTTTGCAACATGGCACGGGTAGGCGGGCATTTTTGATAATCAATCACATGCGGTTCAATGCCCGCATTGCGGATCATCGCTAGCGTGTTGCGCGACGTGCCGCATTGCGGGTTGTGATAGATGATGATGTCGGTGGTCATTTTCCTGCCCAGCCTAAATGTGTATCGACTTGGCAAATGTGCCCAATGCTGCCTCGCGCACGGCCTCACTCATCGTTGGATGTGCATGGCAGGTGCGGGCCAAGTCTTCGGATGAGCCGCCAAATTCCATCAGCACGGCGCATTCATGGATGAGTTCGCCAGCACTATGACCAATGATATGTGCGCCCAAAACCCTGTCGGTGGTGGCATCGGCGAGAATTTTTACAAAGCCATCGGTGTGCTGCATGGCGCGGGCGCGGCCATTGGCGGTGAAGGGGAATTTGCCGACTTTGTAAGCGATGCCTGCGGCTTTCAGCTCTTCCTCGGTCTTGCCCACTGATGCCACTTCCGGCGAGGTGTACACCACGCCGGGGATGACATCGAAATTCACATGGCCGTGCTGGCCCGCCATAATTTCGGCAACGGCGACGCCCTCGTCCTCGGCTTTATGGGCCAGCATCGGGCCTTTAATAACATCACCAATGGCATAGATTCCGGTAACGGAAGTTTGCCAATGACCATCCACATCAATGCGACCGCGGCTGTCCAGCACCACGCCTGCCTTTTCCAATCCCAGCCCTTCGGTGAACGGCTTGCGGCCAGTCGCTACCAAAACGATGTCAGCGTCGATCGTTTCGGCGGCTCCCCCTGCGACGGGCTCGAACGTAACCATCGCGCCCTTTTTGGCTTTGGCAACGCCGGTAACCTTGGCGCTCATCTTAAAGTCCATGCCCTGCTTTTGCAGTATACGCAGGAACTGCTTGGACACATCGCCGTCCATCGCGCCGAGAATCTTGTCGAGATATTCGATGACGGTAACCTTAGCGCCAAGCCGCGCCCAGACGGAGCCAAGCTCCAGCCCGATGACACCGCCGCCAACCACGACGAGATGCGCAGGCACTTTATCCAGCGTCAGCGCACCGGTGGAGGACACGATGGTCTTTTCATCAAACGCCACGTCCACGCCCGGAATGCCCGCCACATCAGAACCGGTGGCAATCACGATATTCTTGGTTTCGAGGATGGACTGCGTGCCGTCATTAGCCGTCACTTGCACTTTGCCTTCGCCAAGCACAGTGCCTGTGCCGGTGATGCTATCGACTTTGTTTTTCTTGAACAGGAACGCGACGCCCTTCACATTGGCATCCACAACACTGTCTTTATGTGCCATCATTTTGGTGAGGTTGAGTTTCGGCGTCGAAATCTCCACGCCCAGCGTATCAAACGAATGGCTGGCTTCCGCAAACATTTCAGACGCGTGGAGCAAAGCCTTCGAAGGAATGCAGCCAATGTTCAAACACGTGCCGCCGAGCGTGGGCCGCTTTTCAACAACAGCCACTTTGAGGCCCAGTTGCGCGGCCTTGATCGCGCAGACATAACCGCCGGGGCCGGAGCCAATAATCACAACATCATAAGACATTTCATTCGCCTTTCAGAGAGTGGCCATACGGCCAAAAAGTTTGATGCCAAATTACTCTTGGCAGCCCTTCATTACAAAAACATCATCCACTTTTGCCGGTCCCGCAAGCGCTACTTTGAACGTATGGTCCAAGACCAGCCGCGAGACATCGGGGAGTAAAATCGCGTCTGCATTTGGCGCGCCGCGCTTGCCGAGGTAGGGCGCTTTGGCATCCTTGGTCAGTCCATAAATGACGCCTTGCCAGACTGTGCATTGGTCCAGCTCCGCGCCTGTGACATCACCCTCGGGGCAGCTATCCATGATGATGGCTTCCGGTCGCTCAGGCTCGTTGGTCATCATCACCACGCCTTGCAGCGCAGCTGTACCGATGCGCAGTGTGAACTCATGCTCGGCAGCTTGGGTAGCATTTGGCGGCGTGAAGGTGAGGCTATTGCCGTTGGTGTCTTCATAGATGGAGAGCTCTTGCGGGCAGGCGGCGTGGGCAGCAGGTGTGGTTATAAAAGCAAAGGCGATTATCGAAATCAACGCAAGCCGGGGTTTAACTTCTCCCGTATCCTTCTTCGGGGAGAAGGTGGCGCATAGCGCCGGATGAGGGGCGGCCTCGCGGCAAAGTTCGGTGGCATACCGCCCCTCACCCTGCCCTCTCCCCGCTGGAGGTCCGAAGGACGGGAGAGGAGACGCGCTCCAATATATTGACCCAAACATCAGTTCGCCTTCGCCTGAACCAGCGCCAGCCGCAGACCTAACCCCACGAACAGCGCGCCCGTGGTGCGGTTAAACGCGCGGCCATATTTCAGGAATTGCTCGCGGATAGGCTTTGACGTGAAGAAATAGGAAACGGCTACAAACCAAATAATCAGCGCCGTTGCCATGCCGAGCCCATAGCTCACCTGTATCAAGGCAGGCGTATGCGGACTAACAAGCGCGGAAAATAGTGACAGGAAAAACAACACGGGCTTGGGGTTCAGCGCATTGGTGATGAAGCCCATGCTGAAGGCTTTGAACGGCGAAAGCGCGGGCACATTCGCCGCGCTCTCGGCCTTCTCGTCCATAGTGAACGCAGGCTCGCGCCAGCTCTTAATACCCAGCCAAATCAGATAGGCCGCGCCCGCCCATTTCAGCATCGAAAATACCAGCAGCGACTTCGACACGATGATGCCGATGCCCAAAATTGTATAGCCAATATGGAACAAGAGCGACGAGCCAATGCCAAAGCTGGTGATGATGGAGGTCTTGCGTCCATGCACAATGCACTGGCGGATAATCAGCGCAAAGTCCGCCCCCGGCGCGACGATGAGCACCGAGAAGACCGCCATGAGGCCGAGGAATTCTGTGAGATAGTGGGTCATGGAGCGTTTCCTTTAGCCTTCCCCCTTGCGGGGAAGGTGGCCGCGTCAGCGGTCGGATGGGGGTGGTTGTGAATATACGAACACGCAGGATAGTCATTCGATAAAGCTCCGCAAGATTGCATCTTCTTCACCCCCCCATCCGTCGCCTAACGGCGACACCTTCCCCGCAAGGGGGAAGGCTAGTGCTATATCTTACAAATCCAAAACCAAGCGCTCAGGGTTTTCCAAGCTCTCGCGCACGCGTACGAGGAACGTCACAGCTTCCTTGCCGTCAATCATGCGGTGGTCGTATGACAGCGCCAGATACATCATCGGGCGGATGACAATTTGACCGCCGACAACGACCGGACGCTCTTGAATCTTGTGCATACCCAAAATGCCGGACTGCGGCGCGTTGAGGATGGGCGTGCCCATCAGCGAGCCATAAACGCCGCCGTTGGAGATGGTGAATGTGCCGCCCTGCATATCGGAAAGCTGCAACTGACCGTCACGGGCCATCTTGCCCAAACGGCCAATGTCTTTTTCCACTTCCGCAATCGACATGCGGTCCGCATCGCGCACGACAGGAACGACGAGGCCCTTTTCCGTGCCAACGGCAACGCCGATATGGCAGTAGTTTTTGTAGACAATATCCGTGCCGTCGATCTCAGCATTTACGGCTGGAATTTCCTTTAGTGCATACGTCACGGCCTTGGTGAAGAAGCCCATGAAGCCGAGCTTTACGCCATGCTTCTTTTCAAACAAATCCTTGTAGCGGTTGCGCAAATCCATTACCGCGCTCATGTCCACTTCGTTGAAAGTGGTCAAAATCGCGGCGGTGTTTTGCGCGTCCTTGAGGCGGCGGCCAATGGTCTGGCGCAGCTTGGTCATACGCACGCGCTCTTCGCGCACTTGATCTTGTGCAGCAGAAGCGGGACGCGGCGCGGCGGTTGGAATGGTGAGTGTCACAGGCGCGGCAGGCGCAGCTGCACCCTTAGCAATCGCCTCAATCACATCGCCCTTAAGCACTTGGCCGCGCTTGCCGGAACCTTGCTCAACCGTCACGCCGCTATCAGCCATCATTTTGGCAGCCGATGGTGCGGGTGAAACAGCAGCCACTGGCGCAGTGGCCGCCACGGGAGCGGCAGCCTTGGCAGGGGCGGCAACGGCAGCAGCGCCGCCCTCTGAGATGATGCCGAGCAGACCGCCCGGTGCCACATTATCGCCGACCTGAACGGTGATTTCGGACAAGACACCGGAGGCAGGCGATGGCACTTCGACCGACACCTTGTCGGTTTCCAGTTCCAGCAGCACTTCGTCTGCCTTCACCATGTCTCCGGCCTTTTTCAGCCACTTGCCAACGGTTGCCTCAGATACGGATTCGCCCAGTGTCGGTACGCGGATTTCGGTTGCCATTTTTATCTCGCTGTTCGTTCGTTCAAATTTTCAAAAGTGGTCTCAAGAGCCCAGTGCGTCTTCAAGGAAAGCCGCAAGCTGCGCCAAATGCTTGGACATCAAACCTGTCGCCGTCGATGCCGAAGCCGGGCGTCCGGTATAGCGCACGCGCTGATGCTTGGCATCAATATGCGCCAAAACCCATTCCAGATAAGGGTCTATAAACGCCCAAGGCCCCATGTTTTTCGGCTCTTCCTGACACCATACCATCTCGGCATTTTTGAAGCGAGACAACTCGTTAATGAGCGCCTTTGCGGGGAATGGATAAAGCTGTTCCACGCGCAAGAGATAGACATCATTGATGCCGCGCTTTTCGCGCTCCTCATAAAGATCATAATAGACCTTGCCGGAGCAGATAACCACGCGGCGGACTTTGCTATCCTTCACCAGCTGAATAGGTGTGTCCTTCAGCATCTGCGCATCGTCCCACAGCAGGCGGTGGAAGGTGGACTCGCCCGCCATTTCCGACAGCGTGGACACGGCGCGCTTGTGGCGCAGCAGTGATTTCGGTGTCATCAAAATGAGGGGTTTGCGGAAATCGCGACGCATCTGGCGGCGCAGAATGTGGAAGTAATTGGCTGGCGTTGTAACGTTGGCAACTTGCATATTATCTTCCGCGCACATCTGCAAAAAGCGCTCAAGGCGGGCGGAGGAATGCTCCGGACCTTGGCCCTCATAGCCGTGCGGTAACAGGCAGACGAGGCCCGACATGCGTAGCCATTTGCGCTCACCGGAGGAGATAAACTGGTCAAACAGCACTTGTGCGCCATTGGCGAAATCGCCGAACTGCGCTTCCCACAAGGTCAGCGCATTTGGCCGTGCCAGCGAGTAGCCATACTCGAAGCCGAGTACGGCTTCTTCTGAAAGCATGGTGTTGATGACCTCAAACCGCGCTTGGCCGGGGTTAAGATTTGCCAGCGGAATGTAGCGCTCTTCATTATTTTGATCGTACAAAACCGAATGGCGCTGCGAGAACGTGCCGCGCTCGGAATCCTGACCCGACAGGCGGATTTTATGGCCGTCTAGACAGAGCGACCCGAATGCCAGCGCCTCAGCCGTTGCCCAATCAAAACCCTCGCCGGTTTCAAACATTTTGGCACGGTTTTCCAAGAAGCGCAAAATCGTCTTATGCGCGGTGAAATCTTGCGGCAGGGTAGTCAAAACCTTGCCGATTTCTTTCAGTTGCTTCAAAGGAACCGCAGTCTTGCCACGGCGTGGATCATCGGCCTGATCTGCCGAGCGCAGGCCCGACCATACTCCATCCAGCCAGTCGGCCTTGTTGGGCTTATAGGCTTGACCGGCGTCATATTCGATCTCAAGCTTGGCGCGCCAATCAGCGCGCATCTGGTCATATTCAGCCTCAGAAATCGTGCCTTCAGCAATCAGCTTCTTGGAATAAATCCCGGCTGTGGTTTCATGCGCGCGGATATTCTTGTACATGATCGGCTGCGTGAACGCGGGCTCGTCGCCTTCGTTATGGCCGAAGCGGCGATAGCAGAACATATCCACCACGACAGGCTTGTGGAACTTCATGCGGTATTCAACGGCAATCTTGGTGGCGAAAACCACGGCTTCAGGATCATCGCCGTTACAATGGAAAATCGGCGCTTCGATCATCTTGGCAACGTCAGACGGATAGGGCGAGGAGCGTGAGAAACGCGGGTTCGTGGTAAAACCAATCTGGTTATTGATGATGAAATGCACCGTGCCGCCGACGCGGTGACCGCGCAGACCGGACAGGCCTAGAATTTCCGCAACCACACCTTGGCCCGCAAAGGCGGCATCGCCGTGCAGCAGCAGCGGCATCACTTTGACCCGCTCGCGAAGGGGGATGATATCGCCTTCCCAAACGGTGGCCATCTGGTCCTGCTTGGCGCGGGCTTTGCCCATCACCACAGGATTGACGATTTCCAAATGCGAGGGGTTGGCCGTCAGCGACAAATGCACTTTGTTACCGTCAAACTCGCGGTCTGATGAGGCACCAAGATGGTATTTTACATCGCCGGAACCTTCGACTTCATCGGGCGCATAAGAGCCGCCCTTGAACTCATGGAACACCGCGCGGTGCGGCTTGCTCATAAATTGCGTCAGCACATTTAAGCGCCCGCGATGGGCCATGCCGAGAATGATTTCCTTAAGGCCAAGCTGCCCGCCGCGCTTCACAATCTGCTCCAGCGCGGGGATGAGCGACTCTGCGCCATCCAGACCAAAGCGCTTGGTGCCCTTGTATTTCACGTCGATAAACTGCTCAAAGCCCTCGGCCTCGACCAGCTTTTGCAAAATGGCTTTCTTGCCGTTGGCAGTGAATTCAATGGCCTTATCCGGCCCTTCTATGCGCTGCTGAATCCAACTTTTCTCTTCCGGGTTCGACATATGCATAAATTCAACGCCGAGCGTGGAGCAGTAGGTGCGCTCCAAAATTTCGACCATTTCGCGCACGCTGGCGTATTCGAGGCCCAGCACGTTATCGATGAAAATCTTGCGGTCCATATCGGCTTCAACAAAGCCGTAGTTGGAGGGCGAAAGCTCGTTATAATCATCAATCGGCGCGGCGATGCCCAGCGGGTCGAGCTTAGCGTGCAAATGCCCGCGCATACGGTAGGCACGGATCATCATGATCGCGCGCACTGAATCTTGCGCGGCGCGGGTGAGATCGGCTTGGCTAAGCACAGGCGCACCTGTCGCGGCCGCTTTTGCCTTTAGCTTATCAACGACAATCGCCTCAGTCGGCCAGTTGCCATCAAGCGCGGAAACCAACTCGCCGGACGCTTGCTGCGGCCAGTTAGCCTTTTCCCACGAAGCGCCCTTGGCATTGTTTTTCACATCAATCGGATTATCGGCCAACCCGCCAAAAAACGCCTGCCACTCAGCTGTCACCGAGGAGGGATTTTCCTGCCAGCGCGCATGAAGCTGCTCAATATAGTCGGCATTGCCACCATAGAGGAATGAGGTTTGTTCGAAGTTTTGACCGTTTGACATGCTAGCGTTCCCGCAGATCTTTTTGATAGTCCAGAAAATGGTGAGGCGGGCATCTTGCGACGCCCGCTTATTATTTAGCCTCTCAGCAGTTCGACCAGTGTCTTGCCCAGCCGCGCCGGGCTTGGTGACACCCGGATGCCCGCTGCCTCCATGGCTGCAATCTTATCTTCCGCGCCGCCCTTGCCGCCGGAGATGATTGCGCCCGCATGGCCCATACGGCGGCCGGGAGGGGCTGTGCGTCCCGCAACGAAACCAACCATGGGCTTGGAGCGGCCACGCTTGGCCTCATCCATAATAAACTGCGCGGCATCTTCTTCGGCCGAGCCGCCGATTTCACCGATCATGATGATGGAATGGGTTTCAGGATCGGCCAAAAACATTTCGAGCATGTCGATGAATTCAGTACCCTTCACAGGATCGCCGCCAATGCCGACAGCCGTTGACTGGCCAAGGCCTTCATTGGTGGTCTGGAACACGGCTTCATAGGTCAGCGTGCCGGAGCGCGAGAGAATGCCGACATTGCCCTTCTTGAAAATCGAGCCCGGCATAATGCCGATCTTGCATTCATTAGGGGTGAGAACGCCGGGGCAATTCGGCCCGATGAGGCGTGACTTGGAACCAGCCAGCTGCTTCTTAATTTTCACCATATCCGCCACCGGAATGCCCTCGGTGATGCAGACGATCAGTTCCATTTCGGCATTGATGGCTTCGGCAATGGCGTCCGCTGCAAAAGGCGGTGGCACGTAAATCGCCGTCGCCGTAGCGCCGGTTTTCTGCTTGGCTTCCAGCACGGTGTCATAAACCATCAGGCCGGTTTCAGCATGGGTCTGCCCGCCCTTACCCGGCGTCACACCGCCGACCATCTGAGTGCCATAGGCCTGCGCCTGCTGCGTATGAAAAGTCCCCTGCGTGCCGGTAAGGCCTTGGCAGATTACTTTGGTATGCGAGTTGATGAGAATGGACACTAGACTATTCTTTCTTTCTGAAATTGCGAAGACTTCTTGTTGTAGCGTTTTGATTCAAACCTTGCAAAAAGTAAGAAAATGAAACTGAAACCACATGTTCCGACTGCAATAAATGGCATTAGTCCACTTAGTTTTAGAAAAACCAGTGCACCGCGTTCGCTTCCGTTCAACTTGTCATCTGTAAGGTAATTCCAACAGAGAATTGGCAATAAAACCAACAACGCACTCAACAAGCACCAGATAAAGGTACCGAATTTTGCGCCGCCAAGTTTAGTTGCTACCAACACCAGCGCATGTAGGCAAACGGTTACCGGCATTGCTACCAACATCCCTATTACGATTGGTGGAAGAGCTATAAGCAGCATTTCCAGATTCCTTAACCCCTCACAGCTTTTAACAGAGTAACTGTTTTTACCATTTTACCTAGGTCAACAGACAAGGCTTGGCGCATCACTTTAGTGTTTGAGTTGATTAGTACGGACATTAAATTTTGCCTTTGATCTCACTATTTAATAGTTGATGGATTTTTCCGCAGATCACAACGCCGTAGAAACCCAATAAGACTGATATTTGCGCTGCATTAGTAACGGTCTCACTGAGATGCTTTCAGAAATTTTCAGTAAAAATTAGTTTTTTACTTTGGAAGATTTGTAGATTTTCCAAGCAAGACAGACTGGATAAAAGCCTAGAAAAAAGAAAGATTCTATAAGCCATAATTGGGTAACCATCCCCGTAAAATTAATGGGGTAAGTAGTATAGTATACACTTATTGCGCCGGGACCACGTAAAGCATCTGACAATACAAGGGTATTGATACTAGCAGCGAATAGAAAAACCATCATCAAAGCGTATGCTAACCAGTCCCAAATCTTAAAGCTAGGTGACCCTCTAAATGACAAATAAGTAATTGCTACTTTTATCATTATCATGAATATTAATAACCAAAGAGTAGGGCTGTATTCATATATACTGTATATATATTCATCTATAGTCATAAAATTGTTCTCCTATTTTCAACTAGACGATTTTACTCTTTATAAATTTAGAAAAAACAAAAGCGAGATAAGTGACAAATAGAATAACAAGGAAGAGATCAAGATAAATAGAGTAATCCATAGCATGTTGAATTTTTGTATTCAGTGCTGGATCATCAGGCGCAGGTAAAAAACCATTAGTTTCGTAAGTAACAACGAAAAGAAAAATCAAACTTGAAATTACCATTGTAAAAAAAACAAAAAGATGAACTAAAATTTGAACTATTTTAGTTTTTTTTCTAAAAAGTTCAAAATTCTTGATAGCCCAAAAAACTAGATACATATTGGCTATTATGGCAATTAAAAATAGAACTAATGACTGCATGTCACTTCCTCCTTACTTGCTGAACAATCTTCTGTGCGGCGTCATCCAAATCATCTGCTGGAATAACGTTCAGCCCAGAATCCCGAATAATCTGCTTGCCGAGTTCGACGTTTGTGCCCTCTAGACGCACCACCAGCGGCACACTCAAACCAACCGTTTTCACCGCCGCGATCACGCCGTTGGCGATGATGTCGCATTTCATGATGCCGCCGAAGATGTTGACGAGGATGCCTTTGACCTTTGGGTCCGAGGTGATGATCTTAAACGCCGCCGTCACTTTTTCTTCCGTCGCGCCGCCGCCGACATCCAAGAAATTGGCCGGCTCTTCGCCATAGAGTTTGATGATATCGAGCGTGGCCATAGCTAAGCCTGCGCCATTGACCATGCAGCCGATGGAACCATCGAGCGCAATGTAGGCGAGGTCATATTTCGAGGCTTCGATTTCCTTGGCGTCTTCTTCGCTCTCATCGCGCAGCGCGACGATTTCTGGATGGCGGAACAGGGCGTTGCTATCGAAGTTCACCTTGGCATCGAGCGCCTTAATCATGCCATCCTTGGTGACGATCAACGGGTTCACTTCCAGCATCGCCATGTCTTTTTCAACAAAGGCTTTGTAGAACTGCGCGCCGACTTTCGCCGCCTGCTTGGCTTGATCGCCGGACAGGTTCAAGGATTTCGCAATTGAGCGGCCATGGTGCGGCATAAAGCCGGTGGCCGGATCTACGGTGAAGGTATGGATTTTCTCTGGCGTATCATGCGCAACATCTTCAATGTTCATGCCGCCTTCGGTGGAAACCACGAAGGCAACTTTGGACGTTTCGCGGTCTACCAAAAGCGAGAGATAAAACTCTTTTTCAATGTCCGAACCATCTTCGATGTAAAGACGGTTTACTTGCTTGCCAGCCTCGCCAGTCTGAATGGTGACCAGCGTATTGCCGAGCATTTCGGATGCATGTTGCTTCACTTCATCCAGCGAAAACGCAAGACGCACGCCGCCTTTAGCATCACTAGGCAGTTCTTTGAACTTGCCCTTGCCGCGACCGCCCGCATGAATTTGGCTTTTCACCACATAAAGCGGACCGGGCAATTGCTTGGCACCCGCGACGGCCTCTTCAACCGTCAGCGCGGCATAGCCTGCCGACACCGGCACGCCATATTCCTTCAACACGGCTTTCGCCTGATATTCATGAATGTTCATTGGTCACTTCTCAGGTTTGGGCTTACTTCTTCAAGTTTGGCGCGATGGCAATGCAGGCTTCGCAAAGGCTGGCGACGGAGGCGACTGATTTTTCCAAGAGCTTCTGTTCAGCCTTGTTCATGTCGATTTCGATGATGCGCTCAACACCGCCTGCGCCGATAACTGTTGGGACGCCAACATACATATCCTTCACACCATACTGGCCATTGAGATAGGCCGCACAAGGCAGAACACGCTTCTTATCCTTGAGGTAGGATTCCGCCATTTGGATTGCGGATGAGGCAGGCGCATAATAAGCTGAACCTGTCTTCAAAAGCCCGACAATTTCGCCGCCGCCCTTGCGGGTGCGCTCAACGATGGCGTCGATTTTTTCCTTCGATGTCCAGCCCATTTTGATGAGGTCAGGAATGGGAATGCCAGCCACTGTGGAGTAGCGGATCATCGGCACCATATCATCGCCGTGGCCGCCCAGCGTCATGGCCGAGATATCCTCAACGGATACTTTGAACTCTTCTGCCAAGAAATATTTGAAACGGGCTGAATCCAGCACACCGGCCATGCCGACCACCATATTCTTTGGCATACCGGAAAACTTCTGCAGCGCCCACACCATCGCGTCCAGCGGGTTGGTGATGCAGATTACAAATGACTTCGGCGCATATTTCTTAATGCCGGCGCCAACCTGCTCCATCACTTTCAGGTTAATGCCCAAAAGATCATCACGGCTCATGCCGGGCTTGCGGGCCACACCGGCGGTGACGATGCACACATCAGCGCCCTCAATGCCCTGATAATCATTCACGCCGACGATGCGGCTATCAAAACCATCAATGGTGGATGACTGCGACAAATCCAGCGACTTGCCCTGCGGAATGCCCTCGGCAATATCGAACATCACAATGTCGCCAAGGTCTTTTAGACCCGCCATGTGGGCGAGCGTGCCGCCAATCATACCAGAACCAATGAGTGCGATCTTATTGCGTGCCATAGTGAATAAACCCCTTTGAGACAGATGATAAGCATATGCGGCAAAGGCCGCACCAATTACGACAATTTTGCGGTGTCGTTAGTATTTCTGCATAATAATATCAACTGAAAAATTTGGGTGTAATGATTTCAATCGGTTAGATTGATTTTGATTTACGTAAGCGTCAATAAATTTTCGTTATTGAGTTAGTCTTTTAACTCGTCACGCCGCATTTGCCAGTCTTTCAGCCAAGGCGTTGAGGTCATCTCAAACAATCGTGATGACGTGCGGCTGAATTCACCGACTTTCAGGCCCGCTTTCACCTGATAGATCAAGTCCGGGCCCGTTGCGGCGGATATAAACAAACGAGTTTT
>JAYSWX010000135.1:0-18546 GCA_043717855.1 Phyllobacterium sp. | reverse complement strand
TCGAAAAAGCTGGTTACAAGCCCGGCGTGGATGTGGGCATCGCGCTCGATTGCGCTGCCACTGAGTTCTACAAGGACGGCCACTATGTCTATGAAGGCATGGGTGGCAAGAAGTTGACATCGACAGAGCAAGCCAAGTTCCTTGCCAAGCTGGCGACGGACTATCCAATTTTCTCCATCGAAGACGGCATGTCGGAAGACGATTGGGAAGGCTGGAAGACATTGACTGATTTGGCCGGCAAGACCTGCCAGCTCGTCGGCGATGATCTGTTCGTGACCAACACCAAGCGTCTGGTTGACGGCATCAAGAAGGGCGTTGCAAACTCGATTCTTGTCAAGGTCAACCAGATCGGTACATTGACCGAAACACTGAATGCGGTCGAAACCGCCCATAAGGCCGGCTATACTTCCGTAATGTCGCACCGCTCGGGCGAGACCGAAGATTCAACTATTGCCGATTTAGCAGTGGCGCTGAATTGCGGCCAGATCAAAACCGGCTCGCTTGCCCGCTCTGATCGTACCGCAAAGTACAATCAGTTGATCCGTATAGAAGAGGGGCTCGGCACGCAGGCGCGTTATGCAGGCAAGTCCATCCTTAAGGGATAATCAGCCCTGTCTGTCAAACTTATATCAGTCTTGCCGGATAATTGTCTGGCGGGCTTTTTTCAGCGGCTTGTGGCGCACAAAATTTCGTCTCGTCCTCAAAAGCGTAACTGCCGGTTAATCATAATTGTGCCAAATAGATACGGACCTTGGGGACTGGAAACATGTGGACACGCCAAAAGAAGAGAACACGCCGTAGCCAATTTGTGCTGCCACTTCTCACCATCGCGTGCCTTGGCTATTTCGGTTTTCATGCGTTTCACGGTAGCTTTGGTATCTATTCCAGCGAACAGCTTGAAGCGCGCAAGATTGCGCTGACTGATGAGTTGGCGCAGCGCACCCGTGAGCGTGAAGCGCTAGAACGGCAGGTGGCGCTGCTTGATGACCGTACTGTCGAGCGCGATATGCTCGATGAGCAGGCGCGCCGCACACTGAATTTCTCAAAGTCCAATGATTTGACAATCTTGCAGCCATTTCAATCAAATTAGTTGATTAACTGCATTGCAGTTAATTGATGAATTATGACGCCAATTCAATGCGTTAAATGCATAGCTGACTTGCAGGCTGGTATCTTGCGTGTTGCAATTCTCATGTTATGTTCGCACCAACGGATTAAGCCGCTTTAGGGAGCGAAAGATGGCAGCAACGGCCAAAAAACTTGTCTCATCAAAATCTAACAGCGGTATGCCTGTAGCGCCCGCTCCGATGAAGTTTACAAAAGAGCAAGAACTACACACATACCGCGAAATGCTGATGATCCGCCGCTTTGAGGAAAAAGCCGGACAGCTTTATGGCATGGGTGCGATTGGCGGGTTCTGCCATTTGTACATCGGCCAAGAGGCAGTTGTCGTCGGTATGCAGCTAATGTCGAAAGAAGGTGACCAACTTATCACCGCCTATCGCGACCATGGACACATGCTGGCGTGCGGGCTTTCACCACGCGGCGTGATGGCCGAGCTCACCGGCCGCCGCAGTGGCTTGTCGAAAGGCAAGGGCGGTTCCATGCACATGTTTTCCAAGGAAAAACATTTCTACGGCGGCCACGGCATCGTCGGCGCACAGGTGTCGCTTGGCACAGGGCTGGCCTTTGCCAACCACTATCGCGGCAATGATAATGTCTCCATGACCTACTTCGGCGACGGTGCGTCCAATCAGGGCCAAGTCTATGAATGCTTCAATATGGCATCACTGTGGAAGCTGCCGTGCATCTACATCATTGAAAATAACCAATATGCCATGGGCACGGCAGTTCATCGCTCTTCAGCCGAAACAGAATTCGCCAATCGCGGCATTTCGTTCAAAATCCCCGGCATCCAAGTGGATGGCATGGATGTGCGTGCTGTAGCAGCGGCTGCAGAACTCGCGATGGAATGGTGCCGTTCCGGCAAAGGTCCGATCATTCTTGAAATGAAAACCTACCGCTATCGTGGCCACTCCATGTCCGATCCGGCGAAATACCGCTCCAAGGACGAGCTGCAGAAGATGCGCTCGGAACATGATCCAATCGAGCAAGTGCGTGATCGTCTGTTTGCCAATAAGTGGGCAACGGAAGATGATTTGAAGGCGATTGATAAGGAAGTGCGCGAAATCGTGGCAGATGCTGCTGACTTTGCACAAGCCGATCCGGAGCCGGATGTTTCGGAGTTGTGGACTGACATTCTGATTTAAGGAACGAGCAAAATGGAAAGCGGCATTGATCTGCAGTTCATTTTGTTGGTGCTTGGAGTTGTTACGCTGTTTGGCTGGTTTTTTTGGCACACGGCGGTGAGCATGGTTCGCAGCGCGAAGAACGTTAGTGAAATTATAGACGGCACTTCCGCCCGTCAAAGAGCGGAATTGGAATATGAAGCAAAGCATGGCCCGCGCCCTTGGTGGTATCGGGCGGCCCAAAAGATTTTGATCCTTTTTTGGATACTCTTTGCGGGTTGGTTTATTTGGAACTTTGTTCAGGGCAAACAAATCCTGGGCTTATAATTTTGGTGAGGAAAAGCATGCCAATCGACATTCTGATGCCAGCCCTGTCGCCGACGATGGAAGAGGGCAAACTTTCAAAGTGGGTCAAAAAAGAGGGCGATAAGGTCAAGCCCGGCGATGTGATAGCGGAAATCGAAACCGATAAGGCGACGATGGAAGTTGAGAGCGTTGACGAAGGCGTGCTTGCCAAAATTATGGTTGCTGAAGGGACTGAGGGCGTAAAAGTGAACGCCGTGATTGCAGTGCTTGCCCAAGACGGCGAAGATGTGAGTGCCGCGCCCGCTGCCAAGCCCGTTGAAGCCGCTGCGCCTGTCGCGGCTCCGGTCGCTGCCGCAGCGCCTGTTGCCGCCACGCCAAAGTCCGCGCCAACGCCGTCTGATCCGTCCATTCCAGCGGGCACAGAAATGGTCTCCACCACCGTGCGGGAAGCACTGCGGGATGCTATGGCCGAAGAAATGCGCCGTGATGAAAAAGTCTTCGTCATGGGTGAGGAAGTGGCCGAATATCAGGGCGCTTACAAAATCACGCAAGGCCTGCTGCAAGAGTTTGGCGCCAAGCGCGTTATTGATACGCCCATCACTGAGCATGGCTTTGCCGGCATCGGTGTCGGCGCGGCGATGACGGGTCTGCGCCCGATTATCGAATTCATGACGTTTAACTTCGCCATGCAAGCCATTGATCAGATTATCAATTCCGCGGCTAAGACACTTTATATGTCCGGCGGCCAGATGGGCGCGCCGATTGTGTTCCGTGGTCCAAACGGCGCGGCTTCCCGCGTTGGCGCGCAACACAGCCAAGATTATGCCGCATGGTATAGCCACATTCCGGGCCTCAAAGTTGTCCAGCCTTATACCGCTGCCGACGCCAAGGGCTTGCTCAAAGCTGCCATCCGCGATCCAAATCCGGTAATCTTCCTTGAAAACGAAATCCTCTACGGACAGTCCTTTGATGTGCCGAAAATGGATGATTTTGTGCTGCCAATCGGCAAGGCGCGTGTTCATCGCACGGGCAAGGATGTCACGCTGGTGTCCTTCTCCATTGGCATGACCTATGCCGTGAAGGCTGCTGCCGAAATGGAAAAAGAGGGCATTGATTGCGAAATCATTGATCTTCGCACCATTCGCCCGCTGGATATGGATACGGTTCTCGCATCGGTTATGAAGACAGGCCGCTGCATCACCATCGAGGAAGGCTATCCGCAATCCTCCGTTGGCGATCATATTGCCGCGCAGGTCATGCAGCGTGCCTTCGATTATCTCGATGCGCCGGTCATCACCATCACGGGCAAAGACGTGCCCATGCCATACGCTGCCAATTTGGAAAAACTGGCACTACCAAATGTCGGCGAAGTCATCGCGGCGATCAAAGCCGTGACGTATCGGAGCTAATTCAAACAATGCGTGCATTAGGCCTATTGTTTGGATTGGCGCTTTGTCTGCCGCTAACCTGCTTAGCGGCGGCGAAGGACTTCTACTTGAGCACAAAGGGGTATAGCGCGGAGATCGTGAAAGTTTCTGGGAAGAATAGCGAGGACGCTACCATGGTTGGTGTTGTCGTAAAAAGTGGTGCGAAAGAATATTGCACCCGAGACCCAGGAGGTGTCACTACTCAGTATGGCGGCAAGTTATCGGTAGCCCAATGTGTTGCGCAAGTTTTGCAGGAAGAAAAAGGGAAACTGTACTCTGCAAATGCAAACTGTTTAAAAAAGACAATTTCATCTGACGTTGGAACGCATAAACTTGTAAAGTATGACGATGTTGGAAGCCCCGTTTGGTACGATCTTATTGACGGAGTTGTTCTCGATGGAAGCAGTGCAAGCGGGGCGCCAGTTCTTACAGAGCAGTTTCGCGCGATGTGCCCTAAGTTTATGAAAAATCGACCTTAATACTCGGAGCCTCGTAAAATCATGCCAATCAATATCACCATGCCTGCGCTCTCTCCGACAATGGAAGAGGGCAATCTTGCCAAATGGCTCGTCAAAGAGGGCGATAGGGTCAAATCCGGCGATGTGATTGCCGAGATTGAAACTGACAAGGCGACGATGGAAGTTGAAGCCGTTGACGAAGGCATTGTCGCCAAGCTGGTGGTCCCCGCTGGTGCGCAAGGCGTTAAGGTCAACTCAGTGATCGCGATTTTAGCCGCGGATGGCGAAGATGCCGGCGCTGCTTCAGCCTTCCCCCTTGCGGGGAAGGTGGACGCGCAGCGGCCGGATGGGGGTGGTGCGGAAAGTGCCTTGCCCGCAAGATCAAGCGCTACTCCTTCGCCTTTAGTATCTTCACCTCCACCCCCCTCGGTCGGCTCTGCCGACACCTCCCCCGCAAGGGGGGAGGCTGGAGCCCGCACCTTTGCCTCACCACTTGCCCGCCGCATTGCTAAGGACGCTGGCGTTGATGTGGCCAAGGTCACAGGCTCCGGGCCGAAAGGCCGCGTTGTAAAAGCCGATGTTGAAGCCGCCATCTCCGGCGGCACAGGCAAGGCAACCGCCGCCGCGCCCGCGTCAACAGCGGCTGCACCTGCTGCCGCGCCAAAGGGCATGTCGGACGATCAGGTTCTCAAGCTATTTGCCGAAGGTTCCTACGAACTCGTCGCTCACGACGGTATGCGCAAAACCATTGCCAAGCGCTTGCAAGAATCCAAGCAGACCATCCCGCATTTCTACGTCTCGGTCGATTGCGAACTCGATGCGTTGCTTGCCTTGCGCACGCAGCTTAATGCTGGCGCACCGGTGACCAAGACTGAAAAGGGCGATGTTCCGGCCTATAAAATCTCGGTCAATGACATGGTCATCAAAGCCATGGCGCTTTCCTTGCGCGATGTGCCAAACGCCAATGTGTCGTGGACTGATACTAATATGGTCAAGCACAAGCATGCTGATGTTGGCGTAGCTGTGTCCATTCCGGGCGGCCTCATCACACCGATTATCCGCTCGGCGGAACTCAAAACCCTGTCCGCCATTTCGCTCGAAATGAAGGATCTCGGCGCGCGTGCCAAGGGACGCAAGTTGAAGCCCGAAGAATACCAGGGCGGCACAACGGCCATCTCCAACATGGGCATGATGGGAGTGAAAAACTTCGCCGCCGTCGTAAACCCGCCCCACGCCACGATCTTGGCAGTCGGTGCTGGCGAGGAGCGCGTTGTGGTGAAAAAGGGCGCAATGGTCATTGCCAATGTTATGACAGTGACGCTTTCGACAGATCACCGTGCCGTGGATGGTGCCTTGGGTGCCGAGCTATTGGGGGCGTTTAAACGGTATATTGAGAACCCGCTGAGCATGTTGGTGTAGCCGTTAGCTAATCTGCGGTGGAGTTGTGACATGAACGAGACTAATAACTTAATAGTGTCGATGTTGCATCAAATTCGAGCAGAATTGCGCGAACGCTTTGATGAAGTAGCAGCACGTTTTGATGGCGTGGATATACAGCTTGAATCTCTCGAAAAGAAAATGGACGAGTTGTTGAAGCTTAAAAGTTAGCTCTCAGCCTCCCCCCTTGCGGGCAAGGTGTCGGCAGAGCCGACGGATGGGGGTGGTGGTGAAAATGCGGAGTTGCAATAATGGCATGGAATCAGGAGCGAGGTGCTAAATCAACAAAAGCCGCAGCATCAAATGCCACGCTACTTCGCAAATCTATGACAGATGCGGAAAAGTGTCTGTGGAATGGTTTGCGTTACGAGTTAGACTTACCAAACGGTGTTCACTTCCGCCGCCAGTTTGCGATTGGGAACTACATTGTTGACTTCGCTTGCATGCAATATCGGCTGATTATTGAAGTGGACGGACCAATACATGATGCATCCAAACAGGCTTTGCGTGACGAAGTGAGAAGCGAGTTTCTGAAACAGGAAGGTTTTACTGTTTTGCGCTTTACGAACGAAGAAGTGCTCTTGAGACGGCCTGTTGTTCTCAATTCTGTCGCGGCCGCACTTGTTACCACCACCCCCATCCGTCGGCGTGCGCCGACACCTTCCCCGCAAGGGGGAAGGCCGGAGACCCACCCATGAAAACCATCCTATGCTTCGGCGATTCACTCACTTGGGCCTATGAGGCCGAAACGGGCAAGCGCCATGCTTTTGATAAGCGCTGGCCGAACGCGCTGGGCGCAAGTTTGGGCGATGGCTATCGCATTATTGCCGAAGGGCTGAACGGCCGCACAACCATCCACGACGACAATTCGGTCGATGAAATGCGCAATGGTGCCAAGGCCTTGCCGATGCTGCTGTCCTCGCATCAGCCGCTGGATTTGGTGATCATTATGCTCGGCACGAATGATTTGAAGCACCCGTGGTGGTCGCGCGCCAGCGACGCAAGGCGCGGTATGCAACGGCTTGTTGAGATCACCCAGCGCTTTCCTTACGGGGTCGGAATGCGCGAGCCTAAACTTCTCATCATGGCACCGCCAGCGGTTATCCACACGGATAATGCGGATTTCGACGCTATGTTCAGCCACGGCATCAGAGAAAGCCAGAAGTTTTCTGCCGAGTATAAGGCGCTGGCCAAGACGTTCGATATCGCATTTTTCGATGCCGGATCTGTTGCCGTTGCCGACCCGCGCGATGGCATTCATTTAGATAGCGATAACACTCAACTATTGGGCCAAGCGCTCGTGCCCACCGTGCGCGACCTGCTGGAAGGATAAATTACATGGCAAACGCATATGACCTCATCATCATTGGTTCCGGCCCCGGCGGCTATGTCACCGCCATACGTGCCGCGCAGCTGGGCCTGAAAACCGCCATCGTCGAGCGCGAGCACATGGGCGGCATCTGCCTCAACTGGGGCTGCATCCCGACGAAAGCCTTGTTGCGTTCGTCCGAAATCCTGCACTTTGCCGAACATGCCAAGGACTATGGCCTCGTGCTGAATGGCACGATTACGCCGGATGTCACCGCTGTCGTTGCCCGCTCGCGCGGCGTGTCGGCGCGGCTGAATGGCGGCATTTCGTACCTCATGAAGAAGAACAAAGTCGATGTGATTTGGGGCGAGGCAAAGCTTTCCAAGCCCAATGAAATCATCGTTGGCAAGACCACAAAAGCCCCCATGCTGCCGCAGCATCCGGCCCCGAAAGGCACGCTGGGTGAGGGCACTTATACGGCCAAACACATCATTCTCGCCACTGGTGCGCGCCCCCGCGCCATCCCCGGCATTGAGCCGGATGGCAAGCTGATCTGGACGTATTTTGAAGCCATGGTGCCACAAGAGCTGCCCAAGAAATTGCTCGTCATGGGCTCCGGCGCCATCGGCATCGAGTTTGCATCCTTCTATCACGGCATGGGTTGCGATGTGACGGTGGTTGAAGTCATGCCAAGCATCATGCCGGTGGAAGATGCGGAGATTTCCGCCTTTGCCCGCAAAATGCTGGAAAAGTCCGGCCTCAAGATTATGACCGAAGCCAAGGTTTCCAAGGTTGTGAAGGGTGCGGACAGCATCACGGCGACCATCGAAACCAAGGACGGCAAGACCCAAGAAATCACCGCAGACCGCATGATTTCCGCCGTCGGCGTCATCGGCAATGTTGAAAATCTCGGCCTTGAAGCGCTCGGCATCAAGACAGATCGCGGCTGCATAGTAATCGACGGCTATGGCCGCACGAATGTGCCGGGCGTTTATGCCATCGGCGATGTTGCTGGCCCGCCAATGCTCGCCCATAAGGCAGAGCATGAAGGCGTCATTTGCGTTGAGAAAATCGCAGGTCTTCCAAACGTGCATCCAATGGATAAATCACTCGTCCCCGGCTGCACGTATTGCCACCCGCAAGTAGCCTCAGTTGGCATGACGGAAGCCAAAGCCATTGCCTCAGGCCGCGAAATCCGCGTCGGCCGCTTCTCGTTCGCCGCCAATGGTAAGGCCATCGCGCTTGGCGAGGATCAGGGCATGATAAAAACCATCTTCGATAAGAAAACTGGCCAACTCATCGGCGCGCATATGGTGGGCGCGGAGGTCACCGAACTCATCCAAGGCTTTGTCGTGGCTATGAATTTGGAAACCACCGAAGAAGAGCTAATGCACACAATATTCCCGCATCCTACTTTGTCAGAAATGATGAAGGAAAGCGTGCTGGATGCCTATGGTCGGGTGTTGAACGCCTAACTCTACACGAATTATGATTGCTGGACGTGACTTACCAACCTGCTAACATGTTCCGTGACGGACATTAAACAGGAGCCTTTCATGGATACCAGAGCACTTCTCATCTTTCTCGCCATCGGCCTCGTTGCCGGTTATCTTGCTAGCTATTTCGTTGGCGGTGGCGGGCTCGTCCGCTATCTTCTCACCGGCATCATCGGCGCGTTCGTTGGCGGCTACCTCTTCGGCGCACTGGGCATCACTATTGGCGGCAACCCGTTGCTTTCGCAAATTATTACTTCAACAGTCGGCGCAGTGATCGTTGTCGTCATCGCCCGCATGTTGGGCTGAGGATAAATAAAGGAAGCCAAAATGATGAATGAACCAATGGGAATAATGGCCATGCCGGGCACTGGCTTTTTCGGCATGTTGCTAATTGGCGCTTTGGCCGGATGGTTAGCGGAGCGTGCCATGAATAAACATCATGGGCTGCTAACGAATATTCTGGTTGGTATCGCAGGTTCGTTCGTTGGCGGTGGTTTGGCCAGCCTTGCCGGGTTCCACTATTACGGATTCTTAGGTAATCTGATTGTTTCAACCATTGGCGCTGTTGTCATCCTATGGTTCTTCGGTCGCCGCGAAACAGGGCCGCGAGTTTAACTCGTCAAATAAGTCAAACAAACCGATCCTTCATCTTGATAGCCGGTTTTTCTATAAAGCGCCAAGATAGATAGGCCAGCGGCAACAAGATTACTAAAGCCGAAAACGCCAGCGCTAACGGGCCAAAGTTTGGATAGTGCAGAAGCAATGTCTGCTGCAATGGCCAGCCATAGATGTAAACACCGTAAGACAAATCATTGCGGTCGGTAAATGTGCTCAGTAAACCAAAACGAAATTTGCCCAGCATCAAAGCGGCATAGCCCGTCGTCATAATGAGAAAGTGCGGCAACACCGGAAGGTGAAAATAGATGGATAATGCTGTGCTCATGGCAAGCGCGGCCAGTATACCAAGGCGCACTACAATTTTATCCCGTAAATACCAAGCCGTCACACCAGCCCAAAACGAGAAGGAAAAACGCGCAATGTGATCCACCATCTGGGCATCATTATAGGCAAGTCCCCGAAGCATCCAAATTCCAGATGCCAGCAGAAAGAACGCAGCTGCCTGTAACGCTGTTATCATTTTTGTGCGAACAACAAATGCCATCACCAGCGCCAGTGCGATGTAGCAAATCACCTCATACTTGAGCGTCCAAATCGGAACATTCACTTCGCCTGCCAGTGGCATCGTATCAAACACACCGGGAATCGAACCGCTTCCCGCCAACTCCACTAAAACTCTGGCAAAATAGCTGCGACCCGAGTTCGACATTATATCGCCAAATGATGCCGTAGAAACGAAGAGCGTTAACGCCAAAAACACCAGCACCGTTGCCATAATCAACCCGGGATAAATCCGGAAGAACCGCGCAGCACCAAAGGCAATCACACTTGGCCTCCGGTCAAAACTTGCAGCTACCAACATGCCGGAAACGGTGAAAAACACATGCACCGCGTGTGCCCCAAGCGGATATCCGGTAAGCGCCTCTAACGGCTGTAACACAGCCATACCACCCACAATAATATATGAGTGAGAAACCACCACGGCCATCGCCGCGATGAGGCGTACCAGCCCGAAGCTGTTTTTGCCCGCAACCGCGAAATCAGAAATCATGGTCATAAAGATGCGGGCCTTTATCAGTTCATTCGCCGAAGGCGTACCGCAAACATGTAAATTATCTGTATTGCAAGCGCTGCGGCGCTGTCATGCATTTGTCGCACTCGACAGATGCAAAGGCACGACATAAAAGAGCGCAGCAGGAGTTTTCATGGTCACTGTTCTTGATAATACGTCTGGTTTAAAGCCGCGCCACCCTGAAAAGGCCAACCGGCCCGATACAGAAATTTTGAAGAAGCCGGACTGGATTCGCGTGCGCGCGCCAGTATCCAAAGGTTATGCCGAAACACGCGAAATCGTGCGCTCTAACAATCTCGTGACCGTGTGCGAAGAAGCGGGCTGTCCTAATATTGGCGAATGCTGGGACAAGAAGCACGCAACATTTATGATTATGGGAGAGGTCTGCACCCGCGCTTGCGCCTTCTGCAACGTGCGCACCGGTATGCCTGATCCACTGGATAATAATGAGGCGGAACGTGTTGCAAAAGCAGTTTTTCAAATGGGCCTGTCGCATGTTGTCATCACATCCGTGGACCGTGATGATCTGGCAGATGGCGGCGCGCAGCATTTTGCCGATGTCATCACCGCCACCCGTGAAGCCTCACCCAACACCACGATTGAAATTCTAACGCCAGACTTTTTGCGCAAGGAAGGCGCGCTGCAAATTGTCGTGAAAGCGCGGCCCGATGTGTTCAACCACAATCTGGAAACCGTGCCGTCCAACTATCTCACAGTCCGTCCCGGCGCGCGCTATTTCCATTCCATAAGACTTTTGCAGCGCGTGAAGGAAATGGACCCGTCCATGTTCACCAAATCTGGCATCATGGTGGGCCTTGGCGAGGAACGCAACGAGGTTCTCCAGCTCATGGATGACCTACGTTCCGCTGATGTGGATTTTCTCACAATTGGCCAATATTTGCAGCCAACCCGCAAGCACCATCGCGTGGTGAGTTTTGTGACGCCGGATGAGTTTGAGGGCTATAAAACTGTCGCTTACGCCAAGGGGTTCCACCTCGTGGCTGCCAGCCCGCTTACACGCTCGTCGCATCATGCGGGGGATGATTTCGCCAAGTTGCGAATCGCACGTGCCGCACATTTAGCCAAGCGGACAGGGCACTGAAATTGCCAAAGTTCGACACCACTAAAGCCGTAAATCACAAAGCACAGGATATGTATGCGCTCGTGGCTGATGTTGAAAAGTATCCGCTGTTCCTCCCGCTGTGTGAAGGCCTAGTGGTGAAATCCCACAAGGAGCGTGATGAGAAAACCTTGCTAATTGCCGATATGACCATCGGTTACAAAGCCATCCGTGAAACCTTCACCAGCCAAGTGCTATTAGACCCATCAGCTGCCATCATCGATGTTTCCTATTTGGATGGACCGTTCAAATTTCTCAACAACCGTTGGGCGTTTATTCCGACGGGAGACAATTCCTGCAACGTCGCATTTTTCATCGACTATGAATTCAAGAGCCGAATGCTTGGTATATTGATGGGCTCAATGTTTGACATCGCTTTCCGCAAATTTACCAAAGCCTTCGAGGATAGGGCAGACGTGGTTTATGGTAAGCCGGCCGTTTAGCCCAAGGATCCCCGTTCAATAAAATGGCGAGTGAACAAAAATAGCGCGACAGAAATCGCGATCACCACAATCAATGTCGCGACCTGACCAATTGCCAGCACCGCGAAAATGCGAGGTGTGAAATGTCCAGCCAGAAGTATTACGCTGAATATCACCGAAGCCGCAAAAAATGGTAGCGCAAACTGATTGCGTACCAACAAACATAGACATCCCAGCAAGCCCCCGAATACGCCAACCCCAAAGCTGAAATCCATCCACCATGGCAGCGTCAGCATCACGGCCACCTGTTTGGCGCTCATGCCTTGAGCCATTAGGCTGTCGCTCGTCGCGCTTTGTGACGCCATGTATTGCTTAATGCCAAAACCATACCAGCCAAGGCCAAGAATGGAAACCAACCAATACTAAAGCGGTACGGGTGATTTTATGTTATCAGTGTTTATGTTGACGCTCATTCTTGCCGCACCTGTCGATTTCTGACGACCAAATGATGCCATATGCATGGCCATTAGCAAGTGCAGTAATTACACGCGACTGCCGTATCGCTTCCGCATCATTTCCGTACTCATCTCGAGCGCGCGTCGTACGGTTTCCGACCGGATTTCATGGCGGGTTTGCGGGCCAAAATGGCACTCCTGATGGACCGCCTCGCCATCTAAATTGACGGCGATGTGAACCAGCCCGACTGGCTTTTCCGGTGTGCCACCCGAAGGACCGGCAATACCCGTTACCGCTATGGAAAGGTTTGCATTGGAGTTTTCAAGAGCACCTGCCGCCATTTCCAGCGCTATTTGTCGCGAAACCGCGCCAAATTGCTCCAATGTTGTGGATTTTACGCCCAACATCTCCATTTTCGCCTCGTTGGAATAGGTAACAAACCCACGATCAAAGATGGCGGACGATCCGGCAATTTCAGTCAAACAAGCGGCAATTAATCCGCCCGTACAGGATTCGGCAGTGGTTATCACAACATCATACTTCAAACAAAGTTCAAACAATTCAATGGCTTGGTGCGATATTCCTGCATCTAACAAGGTCATTTTAGTCCACCCGGATAGACTACGCTGGCCGTCGCAATCGCTGCAATGCCTTCGCCACGACCTATAAATCCGAGCTTTTCATTTGTGGTTGCCTTGATGGAAATCCGATCATCGGAAATACCGAGCATTGCCGAAATTGCTGCCGTCATTGCTTCTCTATGAGGCCCAATTTTTGGCGCTTCACAAATCAGAGTGATATCAACGTTGGCAATTTTGCCGCTGAATTGTGCAATGATATCAGCAGCATAGCGCACAAAAATACTGGAAGCCGCGCCTTTCCATTGTGGGTCAGACGGCGGAAAATGGGTCCCTATATCACCAGCCCCCCGCGTTGCCAAAAGTGCATCTGTAAGAGCATGGAGTGCAACATCTGAGTCGGAATGACCATTCAATTTCGCACCGTGCTCAATCTTAACTCCGCATAAAGTGACGAAATCACCCGGTACAAAAGAATGCACATCATAGCCATTACCGGTGCGAACATCCGGAAAATATGGGCTGTTCGAGAGCCGTTGATCTGCCAATTCGATATCCCTTTTCCATGTAATTTTGATATTGTCAGGCGATCCTTCGATGATTTTTATCGACAGGCCAGCCCACTCAGCAAGCGCACAATCATCTGTAAAATCAGTAACTTGCTCACTATGGGCCTTGAGATGAGCAGCCAATATTTTTGCATAAGGAAAGGCCTGAGGTGTCTGCGCCGCAAAGAGATTTTGTCGGTCAACCGTGCCATCGATGAGACCCTTTTCATTGCGTCTTTTTAATGTATCGGAGACCGCGAGAGCTGGAAGGACCGCTATTTCAGGGCCAAGCGCCTCCTTCACCCTTACCAGTAAGTCCATACCGATGAATGGACGTACCCCATCATGGATCATTACATACTCCGGAGCATCTACTTCCAGTGCCAGCAGCCCGTTGCGAACCGACTCCTGACGTGTGGCGCCGCCTGCGACGCAGGAGATTTTTTTAGAATATTCGCCGGCACATTCTTTAATTAAATCAATGTCTTCCAGATGAATTACAACGATAATATTGCTAAAAATATTTGCATCGACAGCCGCTTTCAGCGTATGCCAGATCACCGACTTACCACCCACAAGCCTATATTGTTTAGGCCCGTTTTCTTGGCCTGCACGCATACCGCGCCCGGCGGCCACAATCACCATCGCTATATTGGATTTATTTGTATTTATCATATAAACGCCTGATAAGATTGACTAATAAGACTTAGCCCGTCTCGCAGTTAAAAACCAGCACTTCAATACACTTGATAAGTAGCGTAATTTTGCCCTTGCATCGCACCGCACAATGGCTATAATTTAAGCTATGTTAAGTGGTGCACATAAAAACAGCAGTTTTGATTTGAGTTCACTCAAAAACCTCGCATTGCCGCTCCAAATTGGCAGCGTGTGCGTGCCAAATCGTGTATTTCTGGCGCCAATGTCCGGCATTTCCGATGTTCCATTCCGCAAACGCGCGTCAAATGCGGGCGCGGGTTTGGTCATCTCAGAAATGGTAGCCAGTCAGGAGTTGGTTAGTGGCTCACCTGAAAGTCAAATGCGAGCGCTTTCTTCCGGTTCCGGGGTTCATATGGTGCAACTTGCCGGACGCGAGGCGTACTGGATGGGGGAGGCCGCACGGCAAATTGAGGCATCCGGCGCTGATATCATTGATATCAACATGGGTTGCCCGGCTAAAAAGGTTACAGGAGGCTATTCCGGCTCTGCGTTGATGCGAGATTTGGACCATGCAATGTCTTTGGTCGAAGCGACAGTGAACGCTGTCAAAGTACCGGTCACGTTAAAAATGAGGCTTGGTTGGGATGATGCCACCATCAACGCACCCGAACTGGCCAAGCGCGCTCAGGACGCCGGCATCCAAATGATTACAGTTCATGGGCGCACGCGCTGCCAGTTTTACGAGGGCAGGGCGGACTGGAATGCCATACGTGCGGTACGGGACGTAATTGACGTACCTCTCGTGGTAAATGGTGATATTCAAACCCTCAATGATGCACATCAGGCACTCGAAAATTCCGGCGCTGATGCCGTCATGGTGGGTCGCGTTCACTACGGTCAGCCTTGGGCTGCAGGTGAAATGGTGAAGTCAATTCAGGGCCTTAGTGCCAATATCACGCCTGATAATATGGCTGAATATGTGGTCTCTCACTATCAGGACATGCTGTCTTCTTATGGCACAAAGTCTGGTGTCCGCCATGCGCGCAAGCACCTTAACTGGTATTTGGAGCGCCATGCCGTGGCTGTCCCAATCCCGCTTCGCGCGATGATTATGACTGAAATTGATCCGCAAAAGGTCATCACTGCGTTGGTTTTGGCCTTCACCGATTTCGCGATTTCCGAGATACCTGAAAGGCAGGTTGCATGAGTTCGATAATCCCCCATTTACGACCAGAAGCGTCAGGCATCGCCGAAATAGTGCTCAATACAATTCAGCATCCCGTCATCATGGTGGATGCGAACAACATGATTACGTTCGCCAATTCAGAAGCTGAAAATTATTTCAAATCCAGCCTGAATATTTTGGCTCGCAGCGCACTTTCAGCCTTTGCACCGTTTGGTAGTCCATTGTTATCATTGGTAGAACAGGTCAGGGAGCGACGCTCGCCCGTAAATGAATACCGCGTGGATATTTCTTCACCGCGTTTAGGCAACGACCGTTTAGTAGACCTGTACGTGGCGGAAGTCTCCGAATATCCAGGATCAATCGTCATTCTATTTCAAGAGCGTTCCATCGCCGATAAACTGGATCGGCAAATGACCCATCGTGGTGCGGCGCGATCCGTTACTGGTCTTGCCTCGATGCTGGCGCATGAGATTAAGAATCCGCTTTCCGGTATTCGGGGTGCAGCCCAGTTGTTGGAAACTGTGGTTCCCGTTGAAGACCGCGATTTAACGCGTCTCATAACGGACGAAACGGACCGGATTGTCTCGCTGGTGGACCGCATGGAAGTGTTCTCGGATGAGCGACCGATACAACGTCAGCCCGTAAATATTCACGTTGTGCTGGACCACGTCCGCGCGATTGCCCGCAACGGATTTGGCCGGTCTGTACGGTTTATTGAGGAATATGACCCATCTTTGCCGCCAGTTTTGGCCAATCGTGACCAGTTGGTTCAGATTTTTTTGAATCTCGTGAAGAATGCAGCAGAGTCAATCGGTGACGAACCAAATGGCGAAATCACGCTTTCCACTGCGTTTCGCCCGGGAGTTCGATTGTCCATCCCCGGTAGTCGCGAGCGCGTTTCGCTACCGTTGGAATTTTGCGTTCATGACAATGGTCGCGGCGTGTCAGATGACATTAAACCCCACTTGTTTGATCCATTCGTAACGACGAAAACTAACGGTTCCGGTCTTGGCTTGGCACTCGTTGCAAAAATTGTCGGCGACCACGGCGGCGTCATTGAATGCGAATCGCAAGGGCGCAAAACCACCTTTCGTATATTGCTACCCGCCTATAACGGCCCCGAAAAAGATTCCAGTGACGACTATATGGAAATTGCAGAAGGAAAACGGCGATGAGTAAAGGCACAATTCTTGTCGCAGATGATGACGGTGCGATACGCACAGTGCTCAATCAGGCGCTTTCACGCGCTGGCTACGACGTACGTGTGACGTCAAACGCTGCAACTCTGTGGCGCTGGATTGCGGCGGGTGACGGGGATTTGGTCGTCACAGATGTTATCATGCCGGATGAAAATGCGTTCGATCTTTTGCCACGGATAAAAAAACTACGCCCTGATTTGCCTGTTGTGGTGATGAGTGCGCAAAACACGTTTATGACAGCCATACATGCCTCTGAGAAAGGTGCATACGAATATCTGCCTAAGCCATTTGATTTGTCGGAGTTGGTTGCTGTTGCGGCCCGTGCCATCGCCGAGCCAAAGCGCAATGGAAACCAGCCGCCGCGCGAAAAAGCCATTGAAAACATGCCGTTAATCGGCAGATCAGCCGCGATGCAGGATATTTATCGTGTGCTGGCTCGTATGATGCAGACGGACCTTACACTCATGGTTGTCGGCGAATCCGGCACAGGCAAGGAGCTTGTTGCCAGCGCTTTACATGAGTTCGGTAAGCGGAAAAAAGGTCCGTTCGTTGCCATAAACATGGCGGCCATTCCGCGTGATTTGATTGAGTCTGAGCTGTTTGGCCACGAAAAAGGATCGTTCACTGGCGCACAAAGCCGTACCTCGGGTCGTTTCGAGCAGGCAGAGGGTGGCACTCTTTTCCTGGATGAAATCGGCGATATGCCTATGGATGCGCAAACCAGATTATTACGCGTTTTACAACAAGGCGAATATACCACGGTTGGCGGGCGAACACCCATCAAGACCGACGTGCGTATTGTGGCAGCGACAAACAAAGATTTGCGCACCCTCATCCAACAGGGCTTATTCCGCGAAGACCTGTACTACCGCTTAAACGTCGTACCACTGCGCTTGCCGCCATTGCGCGAACGTACTGAGGATATTCCAGACTTGGTGCGCCACTTTTTTGACAGGGCAGAGGGCGAAGGCCTCGCACCTAAACGGCTTGGCAACGCGGCATTTGAGATTCTCAAGCGGCATAATTGGCCAGGCAATGTGCGGGAATTGGAAAATCTGGTACGCCGCCTTTCAGCGCTCTATCCGCAAGATGAAATTACAGCGGAAATTATCGAACAAGAACTTCGTTCCGATCATGGATCTATTGGCGGATTTGCGCCCGAAGGCATCAATGCTGAGGATGTAACGATAGCCCAGGCCGTTGAAAATAAACTGCAAACATATTTTGCCAGTTTTAAAGACGGCTTGCCACCCGCCGGACTTTATGACCGCATACTGCCCGAATTAGAATATCCATTAATTCTTACATGTTTAACAGCGACGCACGGCAATCAAATTCGTGCCGCCGAATTACTCGGACTAAACCGTAATACGCTTCGTAAAAAGATCCGTGAATTAGGCATCGCAGTCTATCGTGGCACTAAGACCAGTTTTTAACGGCTCATTTTTTCGTTTATAAGACCAAAAGCGTTGCAAATCCGCCACAATGTTGCATGATTACAACTCTATTGTGATTCACACGGTGATGCTTTGTCTCAAACTACTCAATCACAGAATAGTGGAATAGGGTCCGCTGACTTAGGCGAGGGGCTAAAGCTATTTGCCTTATCGGGGCTGCTGACTGTCCTCACTTCGCTCATCATCGCCGCTATTTCCTTCAGTATTCTCATGGGCGTCACTCCGGTAACGCCGACCAATAGCATTACGAGCGCGCTAGTTTTTCTGAATAGCGGCATGATAATCTTACTGATTTTAATGATAGCGCGTGAAATAGATCGTATTTTGCGCTCACGTCATCATGGTAAGGCGGCAGCTCGCCTGCATGTGCGCATAGTTGCACTCTTTTCGTTAGTTGCCGCTATACCAGCCGTTGTCGTCGCGATCGTAGCGGCCGTAACACTGAACCTTGGTCTTGATCGCTGGTTTGAAATACGTACCAAAGAAATTGTTAACTCGTCCATCAGCATCGCGCAGTCATACGTGGAAGAAAATGCGCGCAATTTGCAAGG
>JAYSWX010000134.1:0-7190 GCA_043717855.1 Phyllobacterium sp. | reverse complement strand
CCGTCCAGAATAAGGCGTTGGGCATCAAAATGCTCAAAGAGCGTTATCCAGACTTCAGTGTCATGGCCGCCGGAGACAACCCGGCAATCGATGGTATGATGCTCAAGAACGCGGAGTATAAATACATTGTTGGCGGAGCGAAATATCCCTGCGCAGTTATGGTTCCCAACTACCGTGTTATGGTTCGTATGTTCGAGATGATGCTTGACTTACGTACCAAATCTCTTGAGTGCAAAATCTCCTAAGTGCGAATAAAATAATTGATAGTAGCGATTATAATCAATTTTAAATAGCAAAACCTTTTTACTAATTTTCTAATATTGCTGAATCAATTAACGTTCGTGAGCATTATACTTCCAGCAGTGTATCACTGCCAATTTTCATATCCAAATTCCCAAAAACAATCAGGATATATGCGTTGTAGTCGCCGGGGCCCCAACCGACCGGAGGGAGAGTTTGGGGTGGCGACTACATAAGCATATATCCTGCCACCACTTAAACCCTCACTTCCAATCAAACAGGCACTTTGGCCCGCAAACACCCCATGAAGGGCAAGGCCTTGGCCCTGAGGATAAATGCACAAGTTTATAGGGACGTGGCACCGAAGAGCATGGTTATGACCAAAATTAACACCCCGGCGAGGGATCGCTTAACAGCATGTTACAATGGCGCGTTCAGACATCTGTGTGCCCAATAGCAACGGCTTAGCAGACCTCAATAGCGGCAACGATAATTTCCACGTCGGCTTGCTTGAGCTTTTCCATTAGCAAGATAGGCGGTGCGCGGTCAGTGACTAGCGTGGCGAGCGCATCCGCCGATACAATACGTGCAACAGCAGACCGCTCGAACTTACTTGCATCGCATAACGCCAGTGTTTGGCGCGCGCGCGCGATAACCGTTCGCTTAACCGCAATTTTGTCCAGATCAAAATCCATTGGCGCCCCGTCCTCGTCCCAACCGGATAAACCGATGAGCGCTAAATCAAAGCGCACATCGCGCAACAATGCAGTTGTGGCATCGCCTACCAGTGAGCCATCAGCGCCGCGCAGACTACCGCCGGTCACCACAACATCAATCCCGGGTCGGCCACCCAAGTGAATTGCCGAAGCTAGGCTATTTGTAAACACACGAAGTGATTTGTGCCCTGCCAGCGCCTTTGCTGCTGCCTCGACGGTCGTACCAACGTCAAGAAAGACGGTTGCACCGGTTGGCACCTGAGCTGCCGCAGCAGAGCCTATAGCATCCTTGGCGTCAACCGCCATCCCTTGCTTCTGCGAGTAGCTCAGACGAAGCGGACCATCCAAGGTTCCGGCACCACCATGAAAGCGTTGCAACAACCCGCGCTGGTCCAGATGGATAATGTCTCGCCGAACTGTTTGCGTCGAAACTACAAAACGCTCAGCAAGCCATTCCACGGTGGCAAAACCTTGCGCCTGGATGATTCCAAGCAATGCAGCTTGGCGTTCATTGAGCTGTTCAGTGTGACCCGAAGGTAGACGTTCATCATCGTTCATGGAGGTTATCTTACATTGCTATCTTTAATTATGGGATAAAATGTCATAAAACATTCATAACATCAATGTATGGCCACATAGCAACATGCATTTATGAACATGAAAGGACTTGGCGTGCGTTGGTTCTTGGTGACCTACCTAACATATATAGCGACGCCAGTCATCCTGCTGTTGGTAGGTTCGTTCGGCGAAAGCTGGACAAATACTCTGCTGCCAACCGGAATTACCGGCCGATGGTATTTAGAAATATGGGCGGACGGAAGCTTCCACCGTGCATTTTGGAATAGTCTAATTGTTTGTGCGTCAACGTGCTTTATCACTGTACTAATCTCTGTCCCGTTCGCATATGCCGTTCATCGCGCCGCCAGCAAGAAAGTACGCATCGCCATTCGTGTACTTTATTTACTACCTATTGCGGGCCCACCTTTGGTATTGGGCTTCGGTTTTGTCTTGGTATTTTCTTCAAACAGTTTGCCGTTCTTGGGTGCTTCTTGGTTGCTTGTTGCTGGACACGTGGTCTTGTCCTTGCCCTACATGATGCAGATATTAACCGCAGACATGCGCCATCTTGATCTGGACACTCTAGAGGCCGCAGCAGAATCTTTAGGTGCGGGCTTCATCGCGCGTTTTTTCCAAATTATATTGCCCTCGCTGCTACACAGCCTGGTCGCCGGAACAATATTGGTCGCGACGCTGTCAATTGGTGAATTCCAGCTTACGAACATAATTGCGGGCTTTCTTACTCGCACATATCCAGTGGTGTTGCTGCAGGCTTTTTACGGTGCAACTGGGTTCGCGTGCGCCGGTACAGTCGTACTGCTAGTACTAGCGGTTTTGGGTGCGACTGGTTCGGCTATCGCAGGGCGTGGAGTAGCAACATGAGCATCGCAATTGAAAATTTAACCTATCAATATGCCCCGGGTAGTGGTGGCGTAAACAACATAACTCTTAATATTGAGCCCGGCGAGTTTTGTGCTGTAATCGGTCCGTCAGGCTGTGGCAAATCCACGTTACTAAAGCTAATTGCAGGGTTTCTTGAACCCACAGAGGGATCAATCTACTTGGGTGGCGAGAACGTTGCAGGGTTACCGCCGCGATCTCGTAATTTGGGCGTTGTGTTTCAAAATTACGCCCTGTTCCCCCACATGAGCGCGCGCGACAATGTCGCCTATCCATTGAGGCTGCGCGGCATAGATAAAATTCAGCGCCAACGTCAAGCCTACGAAGCACTCGAGCGTGCGGGGTTGGCAGGCTTCGGTGACAGGCATCCAGGCGCACTATCAGGCGGGCAGCAACAACGTGTTGCCCTCGCAAGGGCACTGATTTTCAAGCCGCGCGCACTGTTACTCGATGAACCCTTGTCTGCACTTGACGCAGCTTATCGGGGGGCCATGCGTGACGAAATCCGAAGCGTTCAGCGCGCCAACAATATTGCAACGCTGCACGTGACACACGACCAAGAAGAGGCTCTTTCAATCGCTGACAAAGTCGCAGTGTTCAATAATGGCCGACTACTGCAGGTAGCAACACCTGCCGAGCTATATGACCGCCCGGCTAATCGTTTCGTTGCAGGCTTTGTTGGCGCAGCTAATCTATTTGACGGTACGGTGCAAGGAACCATAGTGGATACAGCCATTGGGCCCCTTGCGTGCGACACGCGTGGACATCAAAATGGCGCCCGCGTTACCGCCTGTTTCCGCCCCGAGGCGCTGACACGCGAAGCCCAAGGACCGAACATACTAGTCGGTCAAGTGGTTCGTGACCGCTTTCTCGGATCAATCCGCCGGTTAGATTTTGCCACTACTGGTGGGGTCGTGCTGGCTGATACTGCCTGGCGCGGAGAGGTCACAAGCCTGTCCTTGCCTCCAGAGGCTATTCGCCTCATTACCTCTGAATAACGTTTCAACCTTTCACTTAAATCGGAGTATCTGACGTGAAACATTTAATCCTAACCCTTGCAGCGTCCATTAGTATGTGGATGCCGGCTTTCGCCCAGACGGCGACGCCTGCACCGCAAACTGTGGTTGATACCCCGGAACTCTACGAAGGCGAACGCTCGCTTTACGAAGCGGCGCAAAAGGAAGGTATCGTTGTTTCGTTCGATACCGGCCCAACTTGGGCCAATTGGGCGGCAGAGTTTTCTGCCTTCAAGAAGCGCTATCCCGACGTCGAGATCACGTATAACGATCTCGGTTCGGGAGCGACCGTCGTGGCTCTCGAAAAGGCTCGCAATCGTCCTCAAGCAGATACTGCGTATTACTTCGCAGGTTCCGCAGTAGCCGCGGCTAATAAGGGTCTGCTTGCTCAATTCAAGCCAACAAATTTTGACAAGCTGCCTGACGTATTTCGTGATGCGGATGCCCGCTGGACAGCCGTTCATTCTCTCACTGTCTCCTTCATCATCAACAAGAAGTTAGTTAAAAACGCACCTAAAAGCTGGGCAGACCTGCTGAAACCAGAGTTCAAGAACAGCGTTGTTTATCTCGATCCCCGCTCGACCGGCGTTGGTCAAGTTGTCAACTTCGCGGCAAACTTTGGCGCTGGCGGTGATATGAAAAATCTGGCTCCTGGCTTCGCGTATTTTGAAAAGCTGCATAAGGATGGTAATGTGCTGCGTGTTGAAGGCACAACCCCCTATGCAAAATTCGTTAAGGGTGAAATCCCAATCTGGATCTCCTACGAGAACGACGGGTTGAAGGCAAAATACGTCGATGGCATGGGTGATGATGTAGAGGTAGTGATACCTAGCGAGGCTTCAGTTGCAGCACCCTACGGCATCAGCCTCGTCAAAGATGGCCCGAATCCTAATGCCGGTAAACTTTGGATCAACTTTGTCATGAGTGAAATGGGTCAAGGCATATTTGCTCAGGGCTTTGTCCGTCCTTCAGTACTAGGGGTGGAGCTTCCAGCAGACGTAGCTGCAAAGCTCCCGGCTGCACCACAGGTTCTACCACTCGACGTAGCCGTTGCAGCAGCACTCAAGGCTGACGTAGATGCCGGTTGGGCTAAGGCCGCACTCGGACAATAAGGCGCAACATTGATGAAAACAACCGAACCAAGCGGACGTTTGCTGATCCTCGCTTCACCCGCGTTGGTAGTCATCGCGCTATTCTTCCTACTGCCGATGATTACGGTACTCATCGAATCGACAAGGGAGCGGGCAATAGCCCGCTTCTTCGAAGATGGCGGGCTGTTAGATGCACTCTGGCGCTCCGTACTCCTCGGATTTACAGCCGCCGGAGTCGCGGTCGCGCTCGCAGTGCCTGTGGCTTTACAAATGGCACGTTTGTCGCCCCGCATTCGAGCATTAGTCCAAGTGGTGGTGGCGCTGCCACTCACTTTCTCTGGCGTCATCGTTGCCTATGGCTTTATTCTGGTGCTGGGTAGAGCGGGCTTCTTCACGCTCCTGCTTGCTAAACTCGGCGCAGACCCAGCGGAAGTGGCATCGTTCCTATATGGTCCCGGCGGACTGGTAGTAGCATATGTTTATTATCTCACTCCGCGCGTGATACTTGTTTTGATGCCAGTGCTCATTAATTTTGACGAAAGGCAATTGCAGGCCGCCCAATCACTTGGCGCCAGTCGGCTCCATGCGCTTATGGACATTCTCGTTCCTCAGGTCATACCGACTCTGTTTGGCGCATTTTGTCTGGTGTGGGCCGTGGCAGTCGGCACTTACGGTACGGCACTCGCGCTGGTCGGTACTCAAATCAATATACTGCCACTTAGACTCTACGGAATGGTTTCTGACTCGGGAACAGACTTTGCCCTCGCAGCTGCCACATCATTGATATTACTCATCGTTTGCTCTCTCATCATGACAGTTGCCGAGGTTGCGTCGGCACGTACCGAGGATCACCATGCTAGCCATTGACCGTCTGAGTAGACAACTATTTCACAATGGTCGTGTTTACACACCTAGAACTCTTACATGGCAGGCTGGAGTAATGCCGATTAGTGCGGAGCCGATAGATCCTGTGATGGCATTTGCATGGTTGCAGCACGAGAGTGGATTCCCCCTGAAGGCTCCGGTAGGTATTATCGGCCCAAATGATGCTACACAGGAACAATTTGCTGTCGCGACAAGTGCAGGCGTACTGGTGGGCCGCATGGGACTGGCCTTACTTTGCGGCGGCAGAGGTGGCGTGATGGCAGGTGCTTCCCAAGGGGCAGCTTCGGTTGGAGGCCTCGTAATCGGCTTGCTGCCGCGTGGAGACCCGAACGAGGTCAACGCATTCGTTACCGTCGCGATAGCCTCCGGGATTGGCGAGGCAAGAAATGCCATCATTGCCCAGGCATCCTCTTGCTTAATAGCGGTCGGCGACAGTTTTGGCACCTTATCAGAAGTGGCGCTGGGGCTGCGATTAGGCAAACGCGTATTTGGTTTGGCAGGGGCCGCACAAGTAAACGGCGTTGTGCAACTTGCCAGTATTGACGAACTGCCAGTGGTACTGGCTCAAGAGCTGCTGAAAATTCAGTGACAACACTGACCTTGCTTCACTTGATAACTCACATAGAGTTGCACCAACCAGATTGGATTCGTTTGCTGATGTTTGCTTCGAGCCAGAAGAAGCCCCTGTGAATTAACAAGTTTTTTTATAGACACCGTCACTTTTCACCACAGGTCGTTGGGCGTGTGGTTTGGCGCCACATTCGCGGTACTCAGAGTGTAGGTTTTACTTTTAAACGCTGCAAAGCAGATCATGCCGCATGTCGAGTTTCGTTCCGGTAAGGGATTGAACAACTTGGCAGAAATCACCCATGCGTCGCTTCAAACATGAGAAAGGATAACGCAGCGCTCTCGAGCGCTGGTAGCGTTCTGGCGTTTTGGTTCCATCCCGGTTTAGGGATTGTTGAGATTCATCGTGAATTTATGACCGCTGCGCATATGTAGATCATGTTGCTGAAGCTTTTGTCGGTTTTGTCGCTTCGCATGGCTATCCGTTTGAATTCCTTGAGTTTGCAGAAGAAATTCTCGATTAGATGCCGCCATTTGTATATCTCGTCATCTATTTTGAGCGGCGCAGCCCGCCTTGGATGCTGGGAAATGACGGCCTTTGCGCCACGTTGATCCAAGTTTTCGATAATCCAATTGGAATCAAATGCCTTGTCGGCAATCAGTCCATCAAACTCGATATCTTCAATGAGCGGCGCGACGCCGACTGTGTCGAAGCGGTGGCCGGGAAGAAGGACAAAGCGCACAAGGTTTCCCAGCGCGTCGGTCAGCGCAAGGATTTTGGTTGTCATTCCGCCTTTTGAGCGACCAATGGCCTGATTTTGAGTCCCCCTTTTGCGCCCTGTCCGTGGCGATGGACCTTGACTATTGTCGCATCAATCATAACAAATTCCATGTCCGGCTCATCCGATACGGCGTCAAAAATGCGTTTGAAAACATCAGCTTCCACCCAATCGGCATAGCGTTTGAACACTGTATTCCATTTGCCGAACGATGCAGGCAAGTCACGCCACGGGCTTCCCGTGCGAGCAATCCAAAGCACTGCTTCCAGAAACAGCCGATTATCGCCGCCAGAGCGTCCAGGGTCCGAGACCTTACCCAAACAATGCGGCTCCATCTTCGCCCATTGGGCATCAGTCAACACAAATCGATCCATCGCAAACTCCTTTCGGAGCTTGAATCATATTTCAATCCAATTGGGAATCCTGAATCTCAACAAT
>JAYSWX010000133.1:0-7314 GCA_043717855.1 Phyllobacterium sp. | reverse complement strand
TTGACTGGTGGAAAGTCACTGGGCGCACGCCGAATGCGCAAGTTATGGGCGATATTGACCATGAGCGTTTCTTTGATTTGCTGATCGAGCGGATTGGGAGGCTGTGACTTGAACGCCATCAGGTTCGTGCTATATAAATAGCACAAAAGCGTGAGGGAGATTGTCACTGTGACCATAGTATCCAAGATACGCCGCCAAGGCGGTGCTGCCGTCATGACAATTCCACCGGTCCTCTTGAAGCTTATGCAAATGGATATTGGCGGGCAGTTATCGCTGAGTGTTGATGGCGGCGAATTGATTGCCCGTCCGATTTCAGCGACGAAGAAGCGCTACAGCTTGGCTGAATTGCTTGAAGGATCTGACTCGATGGCGGACTTGAATGCCCAGACGGCTTGGGCACATGAGGGCGAAGCTGTCGGGCGGGAGCTTTAATGGTCCGCAGTTCTGTTCCGCAACGCGGTGATGTTTATTGGATTGATCCTAATCCTGTTGCGGGAAGAGAGATGAAAGACAGGCATCGCTTTGTCGTCATTACACCAAAACAAATCAACGCGTTAGGCGTTTGCATGACCGTTCCGGTTACCACAGGCGGCGCGTTTACCCGCAATGTGGGACTGGCTGTGCCGATCACCGGACATGAAACCAACGGTGTTGCCGTGTGTAATCAAGTGCGCAGTTTTGATATTGAGGCGCGGGTGCGGGCAGGCTCTGCACGCTTCATTGAATCACTGGATAATTTCACGATAGAGGAAATCGTCGCCCGTGTGGTCAGCGCGATTGATCCACAATAACCCCGTCACTCCTCGTCCACCCGTCCCCTATTCTTCTTAATCCCGCCGCGAGTTGTCTTCTCGTTCAAGCGCCGTTCAATCGCGCCTTTTGTTGGTTTGGTCTTCCGGCGCGGCGGCGGTGGCGGGGTGGTGGCTTTATCGAGTAGCCCGCAGAGCTTTTCGCGCGCGTCCTGGCGGTTGCGGTCTTGGGTGCGGAAGCGATCTGAAAATACGATCACCTCGCCCTCTTTGGTAGCGCGCTGTCCTGCAAAGGCGATCAGCCGCTCGCGCACGCTATCGTACATGTCGACAAGATTTGTATCCAAGCGCAATTCGACGGCGGTGGAAACCTTGTTGACATTCTGCCCGCCCGGACCTTGCGCACGCACGAATTTTTCCGAAACCATAGCCTCGCTAACGGTCACACCCCGATCTGAATATATGATGTCGTCAGCCATAGATTAGTCCCGCCATTCGATCTCTAAGATGGCTGTTCACGGGCTAAAAGAAAAGGCCCATCGCTTTGGGGAAAACGATGGGCCGCCATTTGGCGCTTGAAACGGGGATCCAGTGGAGTTCTGGAGCACTTCCAAGCTTGATGGAACATCAAGCGTTTAAGGATAGTGGGACAAAACAAGGACGGGCGCGCCAAATGATTAGTTTATTCCGCAGCCACCATCCAATGCGGCGCGGCGCTTAACACTGACGCATCGACATGGCTTTCAAACTTGGTGAAGTTTTCGACAAACATCGACACAAGCTTGCGCGCCTGCCGGTCATAAGCAGCCGTGTCCGCCCATGTGGAGCGCGGGTCTAAGATGGCGCTATCGACGCCCGGCACAGATACCGGCACGGCAAAGCCAAAGTTCTGATCAGTGCGGAACTGCGCCTCTTTCAGCGAACCATTGAGTGCCGCAGTTAAAAGCGCCCGCGTGGCTTTGATAGGCATCCGCTTGCCAATGCTATAAGCACCGCCCGTCCAGCCGGTGTTCACCAGCCAGCAGTCCACCTTATGTTCGGCGATCAAATCGCGCAGCAGATTGCCATATTCTGACGGATGGCGCGGCATAAATGGCGCACCAAAGCAGGTGGAGAATGTGGCCTCAGGCTCGGTTACGCCCTTCTCGGTGCCAGCCACTTTCGCGGTGTAGCCGGAAAGGAAGTGATACATCGCTTGCGCAGGCGTTAACCGCGCGACAGGCGGCATAATGCCAAACGCGTCTGCGGTGAGCATAATGATATTTTTCGGATGTCCTGCACGACCCGTATCGCTGGCGTTCGGAATGTAATGCAGCGGGTAGGCGCAGCGGGTGTTTTCTGTCAGCGACCCATCATTGAAATCCGGCACGCGGGCCTCGTCCAGTACCACATTTTCAAGCACAGTGCCGAAGCGCTGCGTGGTGGCAAATATTTCCGGCTCTGCTTCTTTGGAAAGCCGGATTGTCTTGGCATAGCACCCGCCTTCAAAATTGAAGATGCCATTTTTGCCCCAGCCATGCTCATCATCGCCAATAAGCGTACGCGTGGCATCGGCTGAAAGTGTTGTCTTACCCGTGCCGGAAAGGCCGAAGAACACAGCCGCATCACCGTCCTTGCCATCATTGGCAGAGCAGTGCATCGGCATAACGCCTTTGGCAGGCAAAATGTAATTCAGCATCGTGAAAACGGATTTTTTGATCTCACCGGCGTACGACGTGCCACCGATCAGCACGATCATGCGTGTGAAATCCACCGCAATCACCGTCTCGCAGCGCGTGCCATGGCGCGCCGGATCCGCTTTGAAAGACGGCAGATCAATAATCGTCAGCTTGGCATTAAAATTGGCCAAGTCCTTGCGCTCGGGGCGGATCAGCAAATTGCGGATGAACAGCGATTGCCACGCAAGTTCGGTCACAATGCGCGTTGGCAACGCATTGTCGCTATCCGCGCCGCCAATCAAATCTTGTACGAACAGGTCTTTGCCCTTGGCATGTTCCAGCATGTCGGCTTTAAGCACATCAAACTGCGCCACGGAGAGCGGCTTGTTATTATCCCACCAGATATGCGGCTCGGTATTGGCATCGCGCACCACGAATTTATCCTTGGGCGAGCGGCCTGTATGCTGGCCGGTAATCGCAACCAGAGCGCCGTGAGCGGTAAGACGCGCCTCGCCGCGAGAAACGGCCTGTTCTACCAGTTCGGCCTCCGACAAATTATAATAGGCGGCCGCAAATCTGCTAAAGCCGGAGGCGTTTAGGGTGAAATGCGGGTTAACCGTGCCTATTGTCTTCATCATTCTGGTCCTTAAGTAAATTCAATCGTGCGCCGGAGTTGACAGGCGTACTTGCCTCAAGACAGAAAAATTCAATAGATTCAAATATTTAATCGATTTAAAGATTTTAAAAAGAGTATAATCGGTTTAAATGAAGCGTGAACAACCCGTCGCTTTAGTTTTGCCTTTGCCTCATTTTGTGCCACATTTGTCCTGCAACTCTCCGGCGCCCCGAAATTCTTAACGAAAGGCGCCTCCCGATGAAGGATAATAACGGCATGGCAACAATCGCGCTCGTTGATGACGACCGCAACATTCTCACCTCTGTGTCCATCGCCCTTGAGGCGGAGGGCTACAAGGTTGAGACCTATACGGATGGTGCATCCGCATTGGATGGTTTGCAGGCGAGGCCTCCACACCTTGCGATTTTTGATATTAAGATGCCTCGTATGGATGGCATGGAACTATTGCGCCGCTTGCGCCAGAAGTCTGATTTGCCGGTTATTTTCCTCACCTCCAAAGATGAGGAAATTGACGAGTTGTTCGGGCTCAAAATGGGCGCGGATGATTTCATCACCAAGCCGTTTTCGCAGCGCCTGCTGGTCGAGCGTGTCAAAGCCGTGCTGCGGCGCAACGCTGCCCGTGAGGCTGGCGCGACGGGCGCCAAGCCTGGTAGCCAAGCGGCGAACACCATTGAGCGCGGCCTGTTGGTGCTCGATCAAGAGCGCCACACCTGCACTTGGTCCGGCAAGCCTGTAACGCTGACGGTCACAGAATTTCTCATTCTGTTTGCGCTCGCCCAGCGCCCTGGTGTGGTCAAGAGCCGCGACGCCCTGATGGATGCCGCTTACGATGAGCAAGTCTATGTCGATGATCGTACCATCGACAGCCATATCAAGCGCCTGCGCAAAAAGTTCAAAGTCGTCGATGATGATTTTGATATGATCGAAACACTCTATGGTGTTGGCTATCGCTTCAGCGAGGCATAGTATCAATACACTATGGCCGTAGAGACCCAAAAATCGGGCACTTCCAGAAACGCTGGCCGCATTCCACGGCTGGCTTTTTTGTCGCGTGTGTTTTTGCCCGTCCGCAGGTTGCTTGGCCACTATGTTTTTTCCAGCCTCACACGGCGCATTTTGGTGCTTAATCTTGCCGGCCTTGCCGTGCTGGTGTCGGGCATTCTCTATCTCAACCAGTTCCGCGAAGGCTTGATTGATGCCCGCGTGGAAAGCCTGATGACGCAAGGCGAAATCATTGCCGGTGCCATTGCCGCATCGGCGACGCTAGATACAAATTCGCTGACGATTGATCCGGAAAAGCTCTTGGAGTTGCAAGCGGGCCAAAGCATCACGCCAAGCTCGGATTCCATTGATGCGCTGGAATATCCGATTGATCCGGAAAAAATCGCGCCCGTCTTGCAACGCCTGATCTCGCCCACGCGCACCCGCGCCAGACTGTTTGATCGCGATGCCAACCTGATGCTGGATTCGCGCCATCTTTATGCCGGCGGGCAAATATTGAAATACGAACTGCCGCCAATTGTGGAAGAAGACGCCAGTTATTGGGAACAGATCACGACTTGGGTTTCCAGCCTGTTTCGCCGTAATGATTTGCCCATCGATAAGGAAATCCCCGGCGGTAACGGCACCATGTTCCCCGAAGTTGTAACTGCTCTGTCAGGCTCCAGCGCCACCATCGTGCGCATGTCAGAGCAAGGCGAAATGGTGGTGTCGGTTGCCGTTCCTGTGCAGCGCTTCCGTGCGGTTCTTGGCGTGTTGCTTCTGTCCACGCAGGGCGGCGATATCGACCGCATCGTGCAGGGCGAACGAAGCGCGATTTTCCGTGTTTTCGGCATTGCCTCGCTGGTTACAGCGCTGCTGTCGCTATTGCTCGCCTCGACAATCGCCAACCCGTTGCGCCGCCTGTCCGCTGCTGCCGTGAGGGTGAGGCGAGGCGTAAAAGTACGCGAGGAAATTCCGGATTTCTCCGAACGCCAAGATGAAATCGGCAATCTTTCGGTGGCCCTGCGCGATATGACCAATGCGCTTTACGCCCGCATTGACGCTATCGAAAGTTTTGCCGCTGATGTCAGTCATGAGCTGAAAAACCCGCTGACCTCGCTGCGCAGTGCGGTCGAAACCCTGCCGCTGGCAAAGAATGAAAATTCACAAAAGCGGCTGATGGACGTTATCCAGCACGATGTGCGCCGCCTTGACCGCCTGATTACCGATATCTCCGACGCTTCGCGGCTGGACGCCGAACTGGCGCGTGATGATGCAAAACGGGTTGATCTGGGCGTACTGCTGGAAGGATTGGTCTCTGCCGCCCGCGAGGTGCGCCGCAACCAAGGCATTACGATTGAGTTGAAAATCGCCAAGCTGACCGTTGGTGCGAAGGGCTATTTCGTCACTGGCCATGATTTGCGTCTTGGCCAGGTGGTGACGAATTTGATCGAAAACGCGCGGTCTTTCGTGCCGCAAAAAAATGGCAAAGTCCAAATATCATTGAGCCATAAGGCCAAGCAAGTCTCCATCGTGGTGGAAGATAATGGCCCTGGCATTCAAGCAGAGAAAATCGACCGTATTTTCGAGCGCTTCTACACTGACAGGCCGCCCACGGAAGCCTTCGGGCAAAATTCCGGCCTTGGCCTTTCCATTTCGCGCCAGATTATCCAAGCCCACGGCGGCACGATCATGGCAGAAAATAGTCTTGATCCGAAATCCGGTGCGCTCACTGGCGCGCGGTTCACTGTGCTATTGCCATCTTTTGGTGAAGCGTGAACACGATCCACGGCGTTGCGGTCACTATTGCCAGAACCGGCATTCTGATTGTCGGGCCATCGGGGTCCGGCAAAACTGAACTTGCACTGGACCTGATCGACCATTGCCTCATCCGCAAAATCGAGGCGCATCTGGTGGCTGATGACCGCGTGATACTGCGCCGGATAAGCGAACGCTGGTTCGCCAGCGCACCGGAAAACCTGAAAGGCCTCGTCGAAGTGCGCGGTTCCGGTATCCATGCAATCGACTTTTTGCCGGAAACGCCACTTCATTTAGGGGTTCGCCTCGTTCCAGAGTCCGAATCTATCCGTATGCCGGAGTTGCAGCCGGTTGAGTTCTGCCCCGGTGTCTTGCTACCCTGCCTTACGCTTGCGCAACGAAACTTCGCCGCCGCCCGCGCCATTCTGGCGCATTTAGGGCTTTATGCAGGTGTAAAATCCTTGATTCATAGCGATTGAAGCGTGAGTTAGCTAAAAAATGCTTGCCTTGTTGGTGCGCCTCGACAAGATACATTCCTTACCGCCTCTATTGTCGGTGTGGGGTTGAGCCTCACAAATCGCACCTGCGCAAAGCGGGGCAACGGGAGCATACCATATGATCGGACTCGTGCTGGTGACGCACGGACGGCTGGCGGATGAGTTTCGCAATGCCGTCGAACATGTTGTAGGTCGCCAAGATCATTTTGAAACCGTTTGCATCGGGGCCGAAGATGATATGGAAAGCCGCCGCGATGATATTTTAGCCGCCGTCGCCCGCGCTGACAGCGGAACAGGTGTCATCGTGCTGACTGATATGTTCGGCGGAACGCCATCAAATTTAGCCATTTCTGCCATGAGCCCCGGCCGCATAGAGGTCATTGCCGGCATGAACCTGCCCATGCTTATTAAGCTTTCCAAAGTAAGATTGGTCAATGATATGCAAAATGCCCTGAAAGAGGGTCAGGATGCGGGCCGCAAATACATCAATGTCGCCAGCCAGTTATTGTCGGGCAAATAGGATTTTTTCATGAGTGAAGGTCAAATTTTGGTCCGCGAGTTTGAAATCGTCAACAAACGCGGGCTCCATGCCCGTGCATCTGCCAAATTCGTCACGCTGGTTTCCAGCTACGATGCACAGCTGCGCGTATCGAAAGACGGCATGGATGTCGGCGGTGATTCGATCATGGGGCTAATGATGCTTGCCGCCAGCCCGGGCTGCTGCATAACAGTAAGTGCCAGTGGTCCTGAGGCAGGCACAGCGCTGACCGCGCTCGGCGCAATGATTGCTGATAAATTCGGCGAGGGCGAGTGATTCGCCCGGCTTAGAAATTTATATATCTGAAAATCTCCTGCCCTCGGACTTCTTTGCCTGGCATTTCCTTATCCAGCCCTGCGACCTTCTTTGAAGAGTAAGGTGCCAGATGAGCTAACGAGTGGCGGAGTCACGCTCTGCCGCTCACCTTCTGTCCCATTGGTATTCAGTCAACCCCTCGCGGCATCGTCATACTCGGCCACTGCGCCGAGTATCCAGT
>JAYSWX010000132.1:0-7320 GCA_043717855.1 Phyllobacterium sp. | reverse complement strand
GATCACGAAGCTTTCGTGGAATGCCGCCCCTCACCCTGCCCTCTCCCCGTTGAAGAAACGGGGAGAGGAACGCGCCCCGCCGTCCCAGCCTATTCAGAAACCAACGTGCTTTCCCGCCTCAGATGAAAGGCGGTGGTGTAGGAATTAAATGTCTTAAAGCCAATGGCCAACGCCAAGTCAACCAAGCAAAACGCCGCCGCAAATCAATGCAGCGGCGCATGAAAACAAAACGCGACTTAAATCAGCGCGTGCCGCGTGAGACGCGCTCGATTTCTTCGCGGACTAGGCGCTCCACCAGTGTTGGCAGATTATTGTCCAGCCAGTCTTGCAGCATGGGGCGGACTATTTCTTCGGTCATTTGTGCAACTGAAGTGTTGCGCTCTTCGTGCAACGCCACAGACAGGTTTTCAAATGACTTGGCGACCTGACGGCCTGCCATTTCGGAGATAATCGGGCGTAGTTCTTGGGCAAAGGGCGATTCGATGCGCTCGGGCTGCACTTCGTGGATGACGCGGGGCTGGAACATTTCCGGCTCAAAAGACGGGCGCGGCGCTTCGGGTGTGGCAACCATATCGACGACAGGGTCTGTAAAAATATCAGCCTTGGCAAACTCGCGCTGGAAATCATCAAAATCGGCGCTGGCAACTTCAACTTCCGGCACTTCGGCCACTTCGGGCAGTTTTTCGGCATTGCCGTCTTCGATTATCCGGCGAATTGATGCCAGAATCTCTTCCATCGAAGGTTCACGTGATACGCTATGTGCTTGGGTCATGGTTGCTGCCGCGCTGTTTGCCTGTACCTCAGGCCCTTAGAATCACAAATATGCTAGACCATCGACGGTGAAAAAAGAATCCCGAACGCTGAATTCATTCGGTTGTTCAACAGATTTGATTCGAAGTTAAGTTAACTGGAGCCGCGATTATTCAACCGAAACCGGAGGCGAAGCTCTAAACGCATATTTAGTCGCAGTGTTTTTAACAACCTAACCATCTGATAGGTTGTAAAATAGTCTAGCGACCATCCGGTGTACGCAGGCCGAACCATTTGTCCTTAACGGCAATGTAATGCTCTTCCGGGTCTTGAATTTTCACACCTAGACCAAGACGCGATGCGTTTAACCGTCCAATAGCAGAGACCACGGCGTAGCTGGCAAGAACAACATCATGCTGCGCCTGAACAAGGCTGAGCTGCGCATTAACGACGCTGCTTTGGGCATTAAGCACATCAAGGGTAGTGCGCTGGCCAACTTTGCGCTCTTCACTAACGCCATCAAGTGCCAACTGCGCTGCAGCAACAACCTGCTTGTTAGCTGCAACAGCCGCAGATGCGGCTTCCATATTTGTCCAGGCGGATGTGACAGCTGCGCGAACGCGATCACTGTTTACATCGACATCAATGCGGGCTTGACCGAGCTGTTCTTTGCTTTGGCGAACCTCTGCAGCGACCTTGCCACCCTGATAAATTGGCACATTAAGAGTGACACCAACGGATGCCCGGTTTGACGTGCCTGATCTAGAAAAGAAGCCTTCGGGCGCATATTCAGTGGCGTTTCGAGAGATGGAGGCTTGTGCGCCAAGTGTCGGCAGCAATGCTCCCTCTGCGATCTTGACACTATAACCATAGGCATCAACCGCGTGCTTACTGGCATTAATGGCCGGATGTTCAACAGCGGCGACACTCAAAGACAGTTCGAGTGATTTTGGCAGCAACTTGCCCAAACCCTTTGCACTCTGCAAATCTTTGGGATCCTCGCCAACAACCTGACGATAAATTGCGGCGCTGGAATTTACTTGAGCCTCGGCGGCACTAAGCAGTGCTATCGCAGCTGCGCGACCAGCGTCAGCTTGAGCCATATCTGTGCGGGTGCCCTCGCCCACATCAAAGCGTGCCTTTGCTGAGCGAACTTGTTCCACCAAGAAGGCAACGTTTTTCTTGCGCAAGACCGCGATCTGCTTATTCAGAATAACATCCAAATAAGCACTTACCGCATTAAACAAAATGTTTTGCTCTTCATTACGCAGATTTTCGCGCGACGCGAATACTTGGCTTTCAGCTGCAGCAACACCGTTTTTCGTACGAAAACCGTCAAAAAGTGTTTGATTAAGCGTAATGCCAATGGAACCTGCAGACACCTGCGTTCCCTCTGACGAAGAGTAGGACCCGCTTACAGTTCCACTGAGTGTCGGGCGGTAGCCAGACTTGGCAATTGCCACACCTTCATCTTTAACCCGCACACCAGCGCGAGTAGAATTAAGCGTCGAATTATTATTATAAGCCTTGGCGAGCGCGCCGTTTAGCGTTTCGGCTATCGAGATACCAGGAAGCGTCACTATTATGGATGCGGAGATAAGCGTGGTAGAAAAAAGTTTGCGAATAACAGACACGACCAACCCCTTACGGAACAGCTTCATTATTTCATAAATGCACGCAACTCTTAACGTGACACACTTGGAACACGGCGATTACACTTACAAGGCTCAGTTAGCGGCATAAACAGACATTAGTCTAGGCTTGTTACACTACAAGTTTTCCAAAAAACAAGAATGAACGTTCGCTCTTTATTATAGACTGAACTGCGGCGCAAGTTCAAATCCGGGAAGCGGCTTTACGGAAAGGTTGAATCCTCGACGTCCGGAAGCGATTTGGCCAGTTTTTACGTAAAGTCGAGCCACACCGGACAAGCCCTCGCCTTCTACTGCGACCAATCGCCCACTGTCGGCTAGCTGGTCCAACAACGCTTTTGGCACTTGCGAAACCGCGCCTTGAACAAGAATCACATTGAAAGGGCCTTTGGAAACTGCGCCATCCGTCAGCGGTCCAGTGACAACTTCGACGTTTGCGATGCCTGCCGCCGCAAGATTCGCTTTTGCGGTATCCGCCAACTCGCTGTTGCTTTCGAGCGTGATAACAACTGAACCAATGCTTGAGATGATCGCAGCGCCATATCCTGTTGCCGTCCCAATATCCAAAACCCGGTCTGCAGGCTGGATATCTGCCAATTGTATAAGCTTCGCCAACGGTGATGGCTCCATCAGGTAACGACCCGGCGCAATTGCGATTTCCATATCAAGATAAGCGAGCTCGCGCTTTGCGTCACTGACGTATAATTCGCGTGGTACGGCGAGAAATGCGTCCAAAACCGGATGGCTGGTTACGTCAGTCGTGCGTAACTGGCCATCGACCATCTTCACGCGGCGAGCCTGAAAATCGGATTGCGACATGTTCGCTTCACTCCATATTATTTGTGTTCTGCCCCTGTATGCCCCGTGCGGGCAAATGGTTCAAGAACTAGATTGCGCCGGGTATTGGAGGCCTCGCCCGGAATCGAACCGGGGTGCAAGGATTTGCAGTCCTCTGCGTAACCACTCCGCCACGAGGCCTCAACTTTGCCCGTCGCAATCACGGGCCTGTTACCAGAGCGATTCACGGGCGGCAAGCGTTTGGATGCGATTAAGTTAATGTAATTTCGCGATTATGGCTTGCGCGATTGCTTTCGGCGGGCCCACCACAGGCCAATCTTTCGCCTTTGGCGGCGCACAGCGGGAATATCTTGACTTAGCACCAAAAATCCGAGGGGAATCATCCAAAATCCCAAGATAGGGAGAAAGCCAAGAATACCGCCAATAATCAGCGCGAAGCCGATAAAAATTCTTAAGGCCCGCGATTGGGGTAAGTAATACTCACGGCCCAGAATGCTTATTTTTCTGCGTTCTGGTATCGCTGACTTTTTTTGGCGATCGGTCAAGAGTTTGTTCCTTGTGGGCTTGCCATGATTGTGGTGATTATTCACAAGTTTTCCAAGTGAGGGTTCAAAAGTTTGCCAACAAATGACGTTTTCTGGAATTTAGGATCAGTTTCTTGAATTTAGGCTTGGCAAACAGGAAAAGCATTGCTAATGGCACGACGCGCTCAGCGCATGGTGTTCCTCGATAGCTCAGCGGTAGAGCAATCGACTGTTAATCGATCGGTCGCAAGTTCGAATCTTGCTCGGGGAGCCACTTTTTTCATTTTTTTTCGTTTGGCTTTTTCGGCTCATTATTTTGGATGTTAGCAATCCGCTTGCCCCCTCCGTTCGTAAGGCTAAAGTTAGTTTAGGACATCCGAGGATGGAAATATGAATATCGCAACGACGGGTAACAAACCCGTTATCGTCTGGTTTCGCAGTGATTTGCGTGTGCGCGATAATTTAGCATTATGCGCAGCGGCCGATGCACCAGTGATTTGTGTCTATATATATGACGATAACGGTTCTCTGCGCGCTTTAGGCGGCGCGCAGCGCTGGTGGTTGCATAATTCGCTTATCGCGCTGGATAAATCACTGGTGGCGCTTGGATCGCGTCTTTTGCTTAGGCGCGGCGCAGCGCAGACTGTCCTTAATGACCTGATTGCGGAAACTGGCGCGGACAACGTTGTTTGGAACCGTCGCTATGATCCAGCGGCGATTGCTGTGGATACAGAGGTCAAATCGCAGCTGAAGTTGACCGGTATTGCCGTGCAGTCATTCGACGGGCAATTGCTGCACGAACCGACGCGTATCAAAACCCAAGGCGGATCGAATTTTAAAGTCTATACGCCATTCTGGCGGGCACTGAACGCGGGACCAGAGCCGCGAGAGCCGATTGCTGCACCACTGAAACTAAATGACGGTTCGGCGCGTTTGGTTAGTGAACGGCTTGAGGAATGGAACCTGTTGCCGACACATCCAAATTGGGCAGGTGGTATGCAAAGCGAGTGGACACCCGGTGAAGTTGGCGCGCAAGAACGGCTCGATATTTTTCTCGACGGTCCGGTGCGTGGTTATGCAGACGATCGTAACATTCCCGGTGAGGCCAGTACATCTAAGCTCTCGCCCCACTTAGCATTTGGCGAAATAACGCCATTTCAAATTTGGCACGCTTCGCGCAGTGTTAAGGATGCCCCTGCCCGCGATGTTGAAGTGTTTCGTAAGGAAGTGGCGTGGCGTGAGTTCGCCCATCACTTGTTGTTCTTTTTTCCCAAGCTCTCTACAGATAACTTCAATGCTTCATTCGATAAATTTCCTTGGATAGCGCCCGATGCCGCCAAACTGAAAGCGTGGCAAACGGGGCAGACAGGGTATCCAATTGTGGATGCCGGGATGCGCGAACTGTGGCAGACCGGATGGATGCACAATCGCGTGCGGATGATTGTGGCATCGTTCCTTATAAAGCATCTGATGATTGACTGGCGTGAGGGCGAGGGCTGGTTTTGGGATACACTTGTGGACGCCTGCCCTGCGAACAATCCGGCAAGCTGGCAGTGGGTAGCAGGTTCGGGCGCGGACGCGGCGCCATATTACCGCATTTTCAACCCGATATTACAGGGTGAGAAGTTTGACCCCGATGGCGCGTATGTGAAGCGGTTCGTGCCGGAGCTGGCTAATGTGCCTTTGAAATTCCTACATCATCCTTGGGACGCACCACGCGACGTTTTGGATGCTGTTGGCGTTCGTTTGGGCACTCACTATCCGCTCCCCATCGTCGATCATATAGTGGCGCGGGACCGTGCGTTGGAAGCCTATAAAGAAACGAGGACTGCAGCATGAATATGGCTGTTAGACATACGGGCGGCAAGCGCATCGCGGTGATTGGCTCCGGCATTTCCGGCGCGTCGGCGGCATGGGCATTGTCCCCCGATAACCATTTGACGCTATACGAAGCTGCGCCAAAAGCAGGCGGACATACGGCAACCGTCACCATTAATTATGATGGGGCGGACATTGCGGTGGATACCGGCTTCATCGTTTATAATGAGCATAATTATCCAAATTTGACAGCGCTGTTTGCGCATCTTGACGTGAAAACACAGGCCTCGGATATGGGGTTTGCTATGTCGCTGGATAATGGCAAGGTGGAGTGGTCGGGCACATCTTACGCCTCGCTGTTTGCCCAAAAGAGGAATTTGGTTTCGCCGTCATTCTTATGGATGCTGCGCGAAGTTTTGCGCTTTAACAAACAATGCCTGTTGGACCGGGATGCAGGTGTTTTACAGGGCAAGTCAATTGGCGATTATCTTGTGTTTCGCACATTTTCCGACACGTTCCGCGATGACTATTTGATCCCGATGGCTGCGGCCATTTGGTCCACGCCGCGCGTGAAGATGCTCGATTTTCCAGCGGATGCCTTTGTGTCCTTTTTCGAAAATCACCGCCTCATTCACAATGAGCGCCCGAACTGGCGCACTGTTACGGGTGGCAGTAAAAACTACCTAGTGAAGCTACTTGCGGGTATCAGTGGCGGCATGCGTTTAGATAGCGCGGTAACGACAATTTATCGGTCTGGCAATCAGGCCTATATCACAGATAAGAATGGTGCAACCGAAGCGTATGATGCCGTGATATTGGCCTGCCATTCGGACCAGGCGTTGGGCATAGTGACGGATGCCAGTGCCGACGAGCGTGCTGTTTTGTCCGCAATTCACTATCGCCCTAACCGCGTTGTATTGCACCGTGATGCCTCACTCATGCCGAAGCGCAAGGCTGCGTGGTCGGCATGGAATTATTTGCGTGCTTCAAATAGCGCAGCAGAGCCTGAAGTGGCTGTGACGTATTGGATGAACCAATTACAAGGAATTGACCCTGCAACGCCGTTGTTCATTACCCTCAATCCGCCGCACGAACCGAAGGCCGGAATGGTATTCGGTGAATGGTCATATGAGCATCCGCAATTTGATGCTGCCGCACTGGATGCGCAGAAAAGACTGGCGTCGATTCAAGGACAGAACAATACTTATTTTGCAGGCGCATGGACAGGTTACGGCTTTCACGAGGATGGGCTGCGCTCGGGATTAGAGGCCGCAGTTTTGCTCGGCGCCGCCATTCCTTTTGAAGTAGCAACGTCACGCATCAAACGGTTTAAGGAAGCAGCAACGTGACAATTGGCGCGCACACACCAGCTCTAAAGTCCGCAGCGACGCTGTATAGCGGCACGGTAATGCACGCACGCCTGCAGCCGTTTGGACACCGCTTTGAGTATAAGGTATTCTCACTATTGCTGAACATTGACCAGTTGAAGGACGCCAATAAGGCATCAAGATTTTTCTCGATCAATAAGCGCAATGTGGCTTCGTTCTATGAGACAGACCATATCGATAAACGCGTTTCTGATCCAGCCAAAGGCATCCGTTTCTACGTCGATACGCTATATGAAAGTGCCGGCATCAAGCGCCCTGCCCGCGTGGAACTTCTGGCCTATCCGCGCATGTTGGGCCACGCGTTTAATCCGATTTCGCTTTATTATGGTTACGATGAAAACGATGCGTTGACCGCCATGATATACGAAGTGCGCAATACATTTGGCGAGC
>JAYSWX010000131.1:0-2862 GCA_043717855.1 Phyllobacterium sp. | reverse complement strand
TGGTACACGGCCTATACGCCCTACCAGGCCGAAATCAGCCAAGGCCGCCTCGAACTATTGTTCCATTTCCAGACTCTCGTTTGCGAGCTAACCGGCCTTGATGTGGCCTCGGCCTCGCTGCTTGATGAAGCCACCGCCGCAGCCGAAGCTGTCGGCATCGCGTTGCGTCACCATAAAGATACGCGCAGCCAAGTGGTCATCGCTGGCGCTCTGCATCCGCAAGTGACGGACGTCATCAACACCCGCGCAGAACCACTCGGCATCAAAATCGAGTGCGAGAATATCGGCGCGGATACCGCTGCGCTCATCGTGCCGTGGCCGGATACATACGGCGTTTACGGCGATTATTCCAAAGAGATCAAAGCGGCAAAAGCCGCAGGCGCAATCGTAATTGCCGTATGTGATCCATTGGGCCTCGTGCTCACCGAGTCCCCCGCATCATGGGGCGCGGATATCGCTTGCGGCTCCATGCAACGTTTCGGCGTGCCCATGGCGTTCGGCGGCCCGCACGCGGCTTATTTGGCAGTCACCAATGCCCTCACCCGCCTAATGCCCGGCCGCCTCGTTGGTCAGTCAGTGGATGCCAAGGGTAAGCCCGGTTATCGCCTTGCGCTACAAACCCGCGAGCAACATATCCGCCGTGACAAAGCCACATCTAACATCTGCACAGCGCAAGCCCTGCTTGCCAACATGGCCGTGTCATACGCCATCTATCACGGCCCCGATGGCCTCAAATCAATCGCCAGCCACACTCATGAATTGGCCTGCCGTTTTGCAGCGGCAGTGATGGGCGCAGGCGCAAAAATCAGCGGGCAAACATTCTTCGATACAGTGACAATCACTGTTGATGGTAACGCCGCCACTTTCCAAAGCGACGCGGAAAAGTCCGGACGCTTCATCCGCGTTATAGACAAAAATACTGTGTCCATCGCGTTTGATGAAACGTCCACCGAAGTGGACGCGTTCGAACTTGCCGAACAATTCGGCGCCTCCAGCCTTGATTCAGAACCGGAAGCAAAGCTCCCAAGTGCCCGTAATGGTTCATTTATGTCGCAAGCAGTATTCCACGAAAACCGTTCCGAAACGCAGATGATGCGCTTCTTGCGGCGTTTGGCGGATATGGATTTGGCGCTGGATCGCACGATGATACCGCTCGGCTCCTGCACAATGAAGCTCAATGCCGCAGCTGAAATGATGCCCGTTTCATTCGCTTCGGTAGCTGGCCTGCACCCGTTCGCGCCGGATAAGCATACCAAGGGCATCCGCGAAATGATCGCGGATTTGGAAGAATGGCTGTGCCAAGTCACCGGCTTTGCTGCCGTCTCGCTGCAACCAAATGCCGGTAGCCAAGGCGAATATGCAGGACTTTTGGCCATTCGCGCTTACCACGCATCGCGCGGCGAAGCACATCGCAACATTTGCATCATTCCCTCGTCCGCTCATGGCACAAACCCCGCCAGCGCCGCCATGGTTGGCTTTGATGTGGTCGTGGTTCGTTGCACTGACTCTGGCGATGTGGACGTTGAAGACCTCAAAATCAAAATCGCCGCCAATGCCAAAAACCTCGCCGCATTGATGATTACCTATCCATCCACGCATGGTGTATTTGAGGAAAGCATCAAGGAAATCTGCGCCGCCATTCATGAGGCTGGCGGCCAGGTTTATCTTGACGGCGCAAACCTAAACGCGCTGGTCGGCCTTGCCCGTCCGGGCGACATTGGCGCGGATGTGTGCCACATGAACTTGCACAAAACGTTTGCCATTCCTCATGGCGGCGGCGGCCCCGGTGTCGGACCAATCGGCGTTGCCGCGCACTTGAAAAAGTTCCTGCCCGGCCACGTCACCCGCAAAGGGCATCAAGCCGTTTCGGGTGCGCCATGGGGCAGCGCCAGCATCTTGGCAATCTCGTGGATGTACATTCGGATGCTCGGGCCAGACGGCCTTCGCAAATCATCGGAGATCGCCATCCTTTCGGCCAACTACATTGCCAAACGCCTAGGCGACCATATCCCTGTCCTCTTCGTAGGCAAGAATGGTCGTGTGGCACACGAGTGCATCTTTGATTTTAGAAGCTTCAAGGAAACTGCAGGCATCGGCGTTGAAGATATCGCCAAACGCCTCATCGACTTTGGCTTCCACGCGCCCACAATGTCATGGCCGGTGGCTGGAACGCTGATGGTGGAGCCAACTGAGTCTGAGCCAAAAATCGAACTCGACCGCTTCTGTGATGCCATGATTGCCATTGCCAATGAGATTGCCAACGTCGCTTCCGGCAAGTGGCCGCGCGACGACAATCCGCTGGTCAATTCTCCCCACACCGCGCAGGAAGTCACGGGCGACGACTGGTCCCACCCTTACCCGCGCAGCATCGCGGCCTATCCGGCTGGCAATGCACAAATGGCAACCAAATACTGGTCGCCAGTGTCCAGAATTGATAACGTCTATGGTGATAGGAACTTGATTTGCTCCTGCCCGCCGCTGGAAAATTACGCCTAATATTCTAAGACGACTGCTTAAGTCGCGCATTTTATCCATGATAGTTGCGTGGTTCCAGCCTTCCCCCTTGCGGGGAAGGTGTCGCCGCGAGGCGACGAATGGGGGTGGTGCGGAAGATGTGTCGTTGCCGAATAAGATGCTGATATTGCTATGTTTTGCTAGCTGGTTAGTGTAGTCGCCACCCCCATCCGTCGGCTCTGTCGACACCTTCCCCCCAAGGGGGAAGGCTGGCCGTGCGACTTATTTTCCCCATTTTTATCCACACCCCTGACTCTGAGTGCATAATCCTCTCGCTCGTTGCAACGGGGACACGGAATTCATGATCCAAGTGTCTGTGGCAACGGCCGGTGCTTTGCTGGCGGATTG
>JAYSWX010000014.1:0-15074 GCA_043717855.1 Phyllobacterium sp. | reverse complement strand
GGCAAGCCTGATGATTTTGACTGCTGGCGCTGCTTTTGCCGAGGAAATCCCCGCGAGCCACTTGGCTCAGGCCCGCGCTGCGCTTGCCGCGATCAAAGGTACAGACCAATTTGACGCGATCCTGCCGCAGGCCGCTGATGCGTTGAAATCTGAGCTCATTCAAAAAGATCCTAATCTTGAGGCACTGATTAGCTCGACCGTTGATAATGAAGTGCTTGCGCTTGCCTCGCGGCGTGGTGACCTCGAAGGTGAAGCTGCCCGTGTTTACGCTAAGGTGTTCACAGAAGAAGAATTGAAAGCCATCGCTGATTTCTACGTTACGGATGCTGGCAAGAAGCTGATTAAAGAAGGCCCGATTGCGACGCGCGGTATTGTGGATGCTGCCAATGTTTGGCAGGCGGGTGTTGCCCGCGATTTGGCATCAAATGTTGCCGGAAAGCTGAAGGCTGCGGCACCTGCCGAAGTGGCACCCGCTGTTGATCCGGCTGCGCCTGCTGATGGCACAGATACTGCGGCGCCCGCTGATCCCGCTGCGCCTAAGAAGCCAAAACCGTAATTCACAACTGAATTTTTGATCCTATCAAGCCCGAATGGAGAATTCTTCGTTCGGGCTTTGCTTTTATTTGTGTCCGGTCTTATCTCAGAGCCAGTTCGGGCGCTTTCCGTATCCATGTCGTGCGATCACTGAGCGATTGCCGACCAGCATTGTTAGGCCGATTGGAGGCTCATATGACCAGTTATGATTTCGATTTATTTGTGATTGGCGGTGGCTCCGGCGGGGTGCGGGCAGGGCGGGTCGCGGCATCCATAGGCAAGCGCGTAGGCGTGGCGGAAGAGCATCGCTTTGGCGGAACTTGCGTCATCCGTGGCTGTGTGCCAAAGAAGTTACTCGTCTATGCCTCTGAATTTCCAGAGCATTTTCATGATGCCAAGGGCTATGGCTGGACTGTTGGTGAGGCTTCATTCGATTGGGCGACACTAATTGCAGCCAAGGACAAAGAGATCACCCGCCTTGAGGGGCTGTACCGCAAAGGTTTGGACAATAATAAAGCCACGGTGTTCGACAGCCGCGCAGAACTGATCGATGCCCATACGGTCTTAATAAAAAGCACGGGAAAAACAGTGACTTGCGACCATATTTTGATTGCTACGGGCGGTCGTCCAAACCCGCATGTCGCGCTGCCGGGGCATGAATTGTGCATCACCTCCAACGAAGCTTTCGATATTCCGGCGCTGCCAAAGGCGATTGTTATTGAAGGAGGCGGCTATATTGCGCTGGAATTTGCCAATATATTTCATGGGCTTGGCTCAAAAGTCACGGTCGTCTATCGCGGCAAGGAAATCCTCTCGCGCTTCGACCATGATGTTCGCCAAGGGCTGCACAAAGCCATGGTTGATAAGGGCGTCACCATTTTTACCGAGACCATGCTTGAGGGCGTGCGGCGCGGAACGGATGGCCGTTTGCATGTAATTATGAGCAACGGCATGGCGCTGGATGCTGACGAAGTGATGCTCGCTGTTGGCCGGATTCCGAATACACAAGGGTTGGGTTTGGAGGCCGCAGGCGTTGCTATGGACGTGCTAGGTGCTGTAATTGTTGATGAATTTTCACGCAGTTCACAACCAAACATTTTCGCGGTTGGCGATGTAACCAACCGTGTGCAGCTAACGCCCGTCGCCATTCACGAGGCCGTGTGCCTCATCGAAACTGCCTTCAAAGATAATCCTACCAAACCCGATCATGATCTCATCGCCACCGGCGTCTTCACTCGTCCGGAAATTGGCACTGTTGGCTTGTCGGAAGAAGCCGCTGCCAAAAAGTTCGGTGACTTGGACATTTTTCGAGCAGAGTTCCGCCCGATGAAGGCCACGCTCTCCGGGTCTCAAGAAAAAATGCTGATGAAGTTGGTGGTGGATACAAAATCGCAGCGCGTTATCGGCGCTCACGTCATGGGGCCAGATGCTGGCGAAATGGCGCAACTCCTTGCAATCCCTATGAAAATGGGCGCGACCAAAGCTGATTTTGACCGCACAATGGCGGTGCATCCAACGGCGGCTGAAGAACTGGTGACGATGTATGTGCCGACTTATAAGGTGCGGGACGGGGTGAGGATTTAGCGTTTTAATTCTCAACTATGAGTATGTTGTTTACTAATTTTGACTATAAAATCAGTTGTATAGGTGTTCAATTTTATAGGTGAATATATGCCCATATTGGTTGTTGTTGTTACATTAGCGTTCAGTTGGTTTATCAATAGTGCTTGGCTTTGGTATGTCGTGGGTACGATTGCTTTTATCTTGGTTTTCAGTTTTGTTTATTTGATTTGGTATTCAGGAACTCCCGAGGGTAAAAAGCAAGCATCAGAAGAAACCGACAAACAACTTCGCCTGAAAGAACAATTAAATTTACCAGTGGATTTCAAAACAGCGCTAATGTTTGATGGCAAAATGGGACGAATGGCATTAGATACCGATAGCGAAAAGGTTGCTATTTTTTTTGAAGATAAGTGGAAGGTGTTTTGCTATTCTGAAATAAACGATGCCGAACTAGAGGTTAAAGAGAATGGAGTTACCACCACCAGTTCCTCTAGAAGCCTTATTGGGTCCGCGATTGGCGGTCTAACATTTGGTGTTGCTGGCGCTGTAGTCGGTGGACTTGGTGGCAAGACAACTTCGAGTATTTCTAAGACCATTGAAAATGTAACCCTCAAAATATCTGTCACAGACATAACTACACCAATTTACAAGGTGCATTTTGGGAGATTTAATACATTTCCTGCTAAGTGGCTAAGCACCTTTAATGACGTAGAATTGGCGTTGGAATGGCTAGCTAGAGTCAAATTAATTGCGGAACGCAATGGTCGCAAACTAGTTGCCTAGACTGCGAACCCGAACAATGGCCGTGCATCCAACGGCGGCAGAAGAACTGGTGACGATGTATGTGCTGACTTATAAGGTGCGGGACGGGGTGCGAGTTTGATCGCTGTTGAGCAATTTAGCTGTTAGGTAGCCACGCTTGCTACCTTAACGCACTGCTTAATGGCCTCAATCATGCGTTCACGAATTACAGCCTCACCGTGCGTTTCCTGTAAATGCGCAACTGCGCGGCGCACAATTTCAGCTTGGTCCTGATGTCGAGTGTGCCAATCACAACCCGGCACCAAGGTTCCACAATGAAACTCTTTGATAGGCATTGTATTGTCCTCGTATTTCTATGACAATGGTCTTCCGTAGCGCATTTACGGCTACTCTCCCAATCACATTGAATTTCGCTTGCGCTTTGCTACTGTGAACAATGGTAGAAATGCTGGTTTCAACCGTACGATGGAAGTTAGTCCAACTGTGGCAATAGGGTCGGCGACGATGCGGTTGCCACCCGATCGGCAATGCGCCCACCTATCGTTCGAAGTCTAATATTGACGATTATTATTCATAAAGATTTACTCTTGTATTATTTCAATCGTTTCTGTATTTAATCCTGCAACAACGCAGGATGAAACACAGTGGACATTCCCAAGCTCACCGGCCGTCAGGTCAAATACATTCGCTCCATGCTGGATCTCAGCCAGGCCGAGCTTGCCGTTAAAGCGGGCGTCTCGCAGCCGACGATTTATCGTATGGAGCTTGACCCTTCCAAGGCGCACGAGAGCATTGCCGTGGTAAAAATCAAAGCACTTGCGGATGCTAACCATATCCTTGTGCCGGATCAGTCCGCTTTTGCGACCAAGACCGCGCCTGCACAGCTTCCTATTCAACAACAAGATACGAGTACAAAAACCATGACACAAAATTGGTCTCCATCTTCCTGGCGTAATATGCCTATCAGCCAAGTTCCGGCATATCCGGACGCGCAAGTGTTGGCGGATGTTGAAGGCCGCCTGAAATCTTGGCCGCCGCTGGTGTTTGCCGGTGAGGCGCGGGATTTGAAGAAGGCACTTGCCGAAGTCGCCGAAGGTCGTGGCTTCCTGTTGCAGGGCGGCGATTGCGCCGAGAGCTTTGCCGAGCATGGTGCTGATAACATTCGCGATTTCTTCCGTGTGTTCCTGCAAATGGCTGTGGTTTTGACCTTTGCCGGTTCGCAGCCGGTGGTGAAAATTGGTCGCATTGCCGGTCAGTTCGCCAAGCCGCGCTCGTCGGATAATGAAACCAAGGGCGATGTCACGCTGCCATCCTATCGCGGTGATATCATCAATGGCATTGAGTTCGACAAGGTCTCTCGCATTCCAGACCCTGCGCGCCAAGAAATGGCCTACCGCCAGTCTGCAGCGACGCTGAACTTGCTGCGCGCCTTTGCGCAGGGTGGCTATGCCAGCCTAGAGAACGTGCATCAGTGGACGATGGATTTCGTTGCGGGAAGTCCGCAAGGGGACCGCTATGCCGCGCTTGCCGCGCGTATTTCCGAGACCATTGATTTCATGCGCTCTATCGGCATCACGTCGAAATCCAATTACGCTTTGCGCGAAACCGACTTCTATACCAGCCATGAAGCGCTGCTTTTGGGCTACGAGGAAGCGCTCACCCGCGTCGATTCTACCTCTGGCGATTGGTATGCCACGTCCGGTCATATGATTTGGATTGGTGATCGTACTCGCCAGCCCGACCATGCCCATGTTGAATTTTGCCGTGGCATCAAAAATCCAATTGGCTTGAAGTGCGGCCCGTCGATGACGCCGGATGGTTTGCTCAAGCTCATTGATATTTTGAGCCCTGACAATGAGGCTGGCCGCCTGACACTCATCGCCCGTTTCGGTTCCGATAAGGTTGGCGATCATTTGCCAGCGCTTATTCGCGCCGTGCAAAAGGAAGGCCGTAAGGTCGTCTGGTCGTGCGATCCGATGCATGGCAACACGATTTCGGCTGCCAGCGGCTATAAAACCCGTCCGTTTGAGCGGATTATGAGCGAAGTGCGCAGCTTCTTTGAAATCCACCGCGCGGAAGGCACCCATGCGGGCGGCGTTCATGTCGAAATGACGGGCAAAAACGTAACCGAATGCACCGGCGGCGCACGCGCCATCAGCCAAGATGAACTCGCCGACCGCTATCACACTCACTGTGACCCGCGCCTCAACGCGGATCAGGCGTTGGAACTGTCATTCCTTGTGGCTGAGTTGATTAAGAAGGAAGCGCGCGGGTGAAATTCTTGTTAGGCCTCCGTGTTTGTGTTACCAATATTTGGTAACTAATCGTGGAGGCCTCTCATGGGCAAGAATACATCCGTTGTTTTGGGCGAAATGCAGGAACGCTTTATCCGCGAACAAATCGCCAAAGGCCGCTATGCCACGGTAAGTGAAGCCATTCGCGAAAGCGTTTCCCTGCTGGAAGAGCGGGAGCTAAAGCTGGCAGCGCTAAGGGCCGCGATTGATGAGGGCGATGCTTCTGGTGAACCGCAACCGTTTGATTTTGATGCATTTCTGGCGGAGCGGCAAGCATGGCACTTGAAATCCGCTTAACCCCATCCGCCTCACGAGACATGCATAATATTTATGATTGGTCGGCGGTCCAATTTGGAATTTCTCAGGCCAACCATTATTCCTCGCAAATTATGAGCTCTATTGAATTAATGGCTGAAAACCCGGGTCTTGCGCGAGATGCGTCGTCTATTCGCAAAGATTTGAAAAAATACATTTCTGGGTCGCACGTCATTTATTTCCGGATCGCAAAAACCATCTTAACTGTCGCAAGGGTGCTACATGGCCGCCAAGATGCTGGTAATTGGCTTTGAGCCGTCGGTGATTGTCGCGTTTATTGGCTAGAATTGATTTCCGTCATGCCAAATTGAACCAAATGGGGGAGTACACCATGCCAAACCAAATCCACACCGGTCATTGCGCCTGCGGGGCTGTGCGCTTCAAGGCTCACGGCGAGCTACGCGATGTGCTTTTTTGCCATTGTTCGCAGTGCCGCCGTCAGACCGGGCATTTTTTGGCTTCCACTGCGGTTGAAGATGACAAGCTCGAGGTTGATGGCGAGGTGACGTGGTTCGTGTCCTCGCCGGAAGCCAAGCGCGGGTTTTGCGGGCGTTGCGGGTCTGGACTTTTCTGGAAGGGCGCGGGCAAAAGCTACACGTCAATTCTTGCCGGTTCTTTTGATGAGCCAAGCGGGCTGAAGGGCAGCGATCATATTTATGTCGGCGACAAAGGCAGCTATTATGAGATCACCGATGGCTTGCCTCAGCATGAAACTTGGTGAGAGTTAATCCAAAATCAGTTTATTTGACTAGTCACCGCAAATTTTGGGTCTAACTCTGGTGCAGTTTTGGAATAGAAGACTTCACTTGCCGCTTCAGGAGTGATTCCATGCAACGCCTCATAAATGCCTTTCGCAATTCACTTGCCGCGTTTCGCCAGCTTGGCTCCTCCGAAAAGGCGTTTCAGCAGGAGCTGTTTATGTTGCTGCTATCGTTTCCGGTGGCGTTTTACTTTTGGTCCGATGGCTGGATGCGGCTCATGCTGATAGGGTCGTTGGTTTTTGTGATGATTGTTGAAGTGCTGAACACCGGCATTGAGGCGGCGTGCAATGCGCTTTCGCGCGATTTCAATGCTGATATTAAGATCGCCAAGGATTGTGGTTCGCTGGCCGTGCTGATGTCGATTGGGCTGGCGATTTGCGTCTGGGCACTCTCGCTCTGGCAGCTTCTTTTCTAACTTTGAAAAACAGACAATTTTAACTATCTGCGCTTAAAATCCAGCCATACCGCGTTCCCGCGTCATTGGATGGTAAACTCTCATGCAAGCCCAACTGAAACACCCTGAACCCGCGTCAGCCTTTAGCCGACCGGTTGATCTGGTTCATCTTGCCCGCCAAACCATGGGCGACCGTGTGTTGGAGGCTGAAATTCTCGGCATGTTTGCCCGCCAAATGTCAGGCGCAAAGGTGAGCATTGCCCTTAGCAACGCGGATGAGCGCAAGCGCTTGGCGCACACAATTCGCGGTACGGCATCCAGTGTCGGTGCCTTTCGTGTGGCAGATGTTGCTGAGCGCATGGAAAAAGCACCACTGAATAGTTCGCTGGTGCGTAATCTCGAAGATGAGATTGCCGAGGTGCTGAATTTCATTGCCGCAATCAACAGATAGAAGCCCGCGCCATAGTGCCCGATTGACTATTGCGCATAAGCCTATATCTCCCTGCCAACTAAATTTGTCAGGTGAACAATGACCAAACTAACATTTATTGCTTTTGATGGTACTCGTTTTGATGTTGATGCTGTCAATGGCTCAACGGTGATGGAAAACGCCATCAAAAATGCTGTGCCCGGCATTGATGCCGAATGCGGCGGCGCGTGCGCGTGCGCCACTTGCCATGTCTATGTCGATGATGCTTTTGCTGACGTAGTTGGCAAGCCGCAGGCGATGGAAGAGGACATGCTGGATTTCGCCTATGATGTGCGGCCCAATTCGCGTCTTTCTTGCCAAATTAAGGTGAGCGATGCCATCGAAGGTCTAGTGGTTTCCATTCCTGAGCGTCAGGCATAAGGACAGAATTTCCGGTTGAGTGGATATTAACGGAATTATTTTGCTTCCCGCCGCTCTCTTGATGCGGTTAATCGCACGTCTATCCTAATTTATACTCCCAAACGGACATTTCATCATGACTGCACCCATCGAGACCGATATCGTAATCATTGGCGCTGGCCCTGTTGGCCTGTTTGCGGTGTTTGAGCTTGGTCTTTATGATCTGAAATGCCATCTGATCGATATTTTGGACCGTCCGGGCGGCCAGTGCGCCGAGCTTTATCCAGAAAAGCCAATTTATGACATTCCAGCCTGGCCTGAAATTTCCGGCCAAGCGTTGACTGATAAGCTGATGGAGCAAATCAAGCCGTTCCATCCTACCTTCCATTTCAATCGCATGGTTTCAGAACTTTCCAAGCAAGAAGACGGTAGGTTCCGCACTGTGACGGATGAGGGCGAAGTGTTCCTGTCCAAGGTGGTGGTCATTGCCGCTGGCGGTGGTTCGTTCCAACCGAAGCGCCCGCCGGTTTCCGGCATTGAGGCGTTTGAGGGCAAGAGCGTGTTTTACGCCGTGCGCCGCATGGAAGAGTTTCGCGATCAGGACGTGTTGATTGTCGGCGGCGGTGATAGCGCGCTGGACTGGACTTTGAACCTGCAATCCGTTGCCAAAAGCGTGACGCTGATGCACCGTCGCCCTGAATTTAAGGCTGCTCCCGATAGCGTGCGCAAGATGTTTGAGCTGGTGGAAGCCGGCAAAATGACATTCGAGGCCGGTCAGCTTTCCGCGCTTCATGGCGAAGACGGCCAACTTTCCTCCGTCACCATCAAAGCGCCGGACGGTGAGAAGACGATCAATGCAACCCGTATGTTGCCGTTCTTTGGCCTCACCATGAAGCTCGGCCCGATTGCCGATTGGGGTCTTAATCTTGAGCAAAACCTTATCCATGTGGATACCGAAAAGTTCGAGACCAATACGCCCGGCATTTTTGCCATCGGCGACATCAATTGGTATCCGGGTAAACTAAAGCTGATCCTCTCCGGCTTCCATGAAGCTGCGCTGATGACGCAAGCGGCCAAGCGCATATGTAATCCGGGCGAGCGTATCGTGTTCCAATACACGACATCGTCGACCAATTTGCAGAAGAAGCTGGGCGTCGGGAATGATACGGATTTCAAGATTTGATATTTAACGGGATCGATTGTCAGACTTTCGCATATTTGATTGCGAGGCGACTTAGACCGTAATCATACCGATAGACGGCGATGTCACTTTGCTATACATGTATAGCAAAGGAGTATCATCATGCTTGCAATACGTTTATCGCCTGAATTGGAAGCCCGCTTAGATGCGCTGGCAAAACGTACTGGTCGCACCAAGACTTTTTATGCCCGTGAGGCCATAATTGAGCATATTGATGACCTTGAAGACTTGTATGATGCGGAAAAAGTTCTTGAGGACATCAAAGCCGGTAGAACAACGACAATTCCGCTCGAAGATGTGATGAAGCGATATGGCATGGAAGATTGAGCTTTCCCAATCGGCATCGAAGAGTCTTGACAAACTTGGATCCGAGCCTGCCAAACGAATTTTGTTGTATCTCAATCAGCGACTAGCCCTCATGCAAAATCCGCGCGAGCTTGGCGCTGCATTGCAGGGTTCGCGTTTGGGCGATTAATGGAAGTATAGGGTTGGCGATTATCGGCTTATTTGTGACATTCAGGGCAAAACCATCAGCATCCTTGTTATCAAGGTTGGACACCGCAGCGATGTTTACCACTAATTTGCGGGTGAGGGTGCCATGAACACCATTTGGCACCTAGCGCATAATCGCTCCCTACGGCTTGGGCCATCTGCGATTATCATGGGCATTCTCAATGTCACGCCGGATAGTTTTTCCGATGGCGGGCAGTTCGCGGGCGTTGACGCGGCGCTGGCCCAAGCGCGGGCGATGTTGGCGGATGGCGCCACCATTATTGATATTGGCGGCGAATCGACCAAGCCTCATGCTGTCACGGTTAGCGCGGCCGAGGAGCAGCGCCGCGTGCTGCCGCTTATTGAAGCGCTGGCGGGTGAGGCGATTTTGTCTATTGATACCTACCGCGAGGAAACCGCACGGCTGGCTGTGCAGGCCGGTGCGCATGTCGTCAATGATGTCTGGGGCTTGCAGCGCGAGCCCGGCATTGCCAAAGTTGCCGCCGAGACGGGGGCAGGGCTATGCATCATGCACACGGGACGGGACCGCGCCAAACTTGCCGATGCCATTGACGATCAACGCCATTTCCTGCGCCATTCCCTTGAAATCGCTACGAAAGCAGGCATTGCCAGTGAGGCGATTGTGCTTGATCCCGGTTTTGGGTTCGCCAAAGAAACCACCGACGACAATATTGAACTGATGGTGCGGTTTCGTGAATTGAAAGACCTTGGCTTTCCTTTAATGGTTGGAACCTCGCGCAAACGGTTTCTCGGCACCATCACTGGCCGCGAGGCGCAAGAGCGCGATGTTGCCACTGCCGCCTCGTCAGCGATATTGAGATTGGCAGGAGCTGACCTTTTTCGGGTGCACAATGTCGCTTTCAACAGGGATGCACTTTTGGTCGCAGATGCTATGCTTGACTTGAAGCGTGCGCCGGGTAAGCCGTCGGCAAGGGGTTGAAGGATACGCAAATGTACGAAATCTTTATGAAAAACTGCGCTTTCTTCGCCCGTCATGGTGTTCATGATGAAGAAGAGTTTTTGGGTCAACGCTTTTATGTCGATGCGCGTTTGAGCGTTTCGGCGGGCGATGCGATGGAAAATGATTCCATTCATGGCACGGTGGATTATGGCAAGGCCTTTCAGGTCATCGAAAAGATTATCAAGGGTGAGCGTCGTTATTTAATCGAGGCGCTGGCGCTGAGGGTGGCGCGGGCGCTGCGCGAGACGTTTCCGCAAATTACCAAGGCTGAAATCACGGTAAGAAAACCCAACGCCCCGGTTCCGGGCGTGTTGGATTATGTCGAGGTGACGATTGTCGAGCCGCGCTGATAATCAAGTCCTCATCGGGCTTGGTGGCAACCTTGGTGACCCGCTGAATGCCATGCGGGCAGCATTGGCGGCGTTTGACGCGCACGAGTCCTGCCATGGTTTGCGTACATCTTCGGTTTGGCGCACTCCGCCGTGGGGCCTGACAGATCAGCCGGACTTTCTCAATGCGTGTGCCGCAATTTCGACTTCGCTTTCGCCCCGCGCGTTTTTGGATTTGTGCCTCGCCATCGAGCAAGACTTAAAGCGGGTGCGTGATATTCGCTGGGGTCCGCGCTCGATTGATTTGGATATTTTGTTCTTTGGCGGTGAGATGATTGATGAGCCTGGGCTTGTTGTGCCGCACCCGCGCATTGGAGATCGTGCTTTTGTGCTTGTTCCGTTGGCGGAAATCGCCGGCGATACGCTCTTCAATGACAAGTCGATTTATGAGCTTGCCGTGCTTTCAGACCGAACGAATATGAGTGTGGTGGAAAAGGTCGGTTGGTATCAGCCAGCCTGATTATTTCTGCGCAACTGTGCCGGTTGCCGTGTCGTCAACGCGTTTCAAGCTCATGCCAATTACGGGCACCATGTCTTTATTCACGCGCACCGAGATCGTAACATTCATATCGCTCTCGCTGGTCAAGCGGGCGAGCATTGCGCCATTTAATTGCTTGCGGTTCAGCGAAAAAGTTGCGCGGTTGCCCGCTACATTTCCGGCTGTAATATCCAGACCCTTTCCGCTGGAGCCATCAAGAAATGAACCTTTGTAGCGACCGCCCGACATTGCAACTGTCGCCTTCATCGCCTGCGAAAAAACGCCAACGCGGCATGTGCCGTCCATTGTCATACCATTGGTGGCGCTGGCCGTTGAGCCATCAAAATTGCAAGTGAACTTTGTGCCCTTATATTTGCCCGCAACGATTTCGCCGGGGCCAGCCCATTTGCCAGTGACCTTTTTGAAGAAGGCGCTGTCGCTATCGCTCGCCAGGGCAGGCATCGAGATCATTGCCGTGAAGGCAAACATAGCAGCGGCAAATTTCATCATCACAAGCACTCGGGGTTTGTCTCAATCAAGTGTTAACCATGCATTGGAATGGTTAATGCTTGGTTGCCAAAACCTTTTGGAGGAGCGGAAAGCGTCTTGCAAGCGCAATATTCAAACGAAGTAAATGAATAACGGCATTCAGACGGCGCGCGCACCATTTTTGTGCGTACCGCGTATCAAGTCTGGGCGTTCTCCGGGCGTTTGCCGTGCGGTTTCTGTGCGCTTGCTGGCTGGCCAAATTGCACTATTTCGGGCCGCTCAATTTCACTAACTCGCTTATGAAATCGCCGATGCCGGGCCGCTTGATTTCGTTGAAGGGCAGGGGCCGCACCACGTCCATTGCCGCGATGCCCACCCGCGCCGTCATCAAGCCATTGATAACGCCTTCGCCCAGCCGTGCTGAAAGTTTCGTAGCAATGCCGTGGCCAACCAGCTGCTGGATAAGGCTGTCACCAACGGCAATTGTGCCAGTGACAGCGAGGTGTGAGATCACCGTTTTTGATAATTTGAACAGACCCAGAGTGCCGGGACGACCGCCGTATAGCTCTGCTAAGCGCCTGATAAGTCTGGCGGATTCGAAGAGAATATAGCCAATATCCACCAGCGCGCGGGGTGAAACGGCAGTGACAATTGATACCCGCTTGGCACTTTCCAACACCATTGTTCTCGCAATTTTATCCAGCGGGCCCAGCAATTGCGCTTCTGCAATTTTGATGAGGTCGCGGCCATCAACAACTTCACCCCGGGTTTGTTCGAGTGTTCTCCGGCCCGCCGCTGTTTGTGGAACACTTGCAAAAAGTATCTCCAATTCAGCAACTATTTTGCGCGATGCCTTGGTATCGTTGCCCGTAAAAGCCTGCTCAGAATCGCTGCGCAACCGGCCTGCGGCATTCAATCTGGCAAGGCCTGCCAGCTCCTTTGCGACTATGAAAAGGAAGCTAACAACAGCGACAATCGCCAGCCCTAGAGCGGTGTATCCAAGCCAATCTGATCGCGAAAACAGGTTGCGAATAAGGCTGTCCACCCATAGGCCAATGCCTAGTGAAACCAGTAACCCAAGCGCGGTAAAGAATAGTTTTCCAAGGCCGAAACCGGATGGTTTTTCCTTCGGAATCACTGGTGTCAAAGCGGTCAATTCTGCCTCGAAAATATCTGGCTGATCCAGCAGTTCTACACTTGGCAAGGCAGCCGGTTTACGTTGTGTTTTTGCCTGCTTTTCCAGTTCTGCGGGGACAACAATTTCTGGCTTATTATCCAGCCGGAATGCTGCTGGCTTGCGAGGGTCGCTCATGCCAATTTATCTCCAATGAGGAACTGCAAAGCACGGTCAAGCCTTATATGCGGCAGTGATAAAAGGAGACCGTCATTGGTCATTTCCAGCTTCGGGGGCTTGAACCGCACGAAGCGCACGGGTGACCAATCCTTCACGTGAGCATCTTTAGAAGTTGACTCCGGGCCTTCAAATAATGAGTCTGGCTTTTCCGGTAAGTCACCGGGAAATATAGCTGTTTCGCTATTTCCATCAAATGTTTCATCGCCAATTGTCTCGCCTTTGAGTGGCGTTCCTACGATAACATCAAGCTCTTCCTTACCCTGTTTCACGCCCGCTTCCCGGGTGGAGCGCACGGCGGCGAGCGCCAAAACATCCACACTCGCGCCGGAAAATTCAGCGCGTTCAATGGCTCTGTCACTAAGCTTTCGCACCAGTGCCTCTAGCCTGTCATGGGCAGTGTGATGGAGCTGATCGGCCTTGGTTGCCGCTATCAAAATCTTGTCGATACGGTGAGTAAAAAAGCTTGGTAACCAGCCTGATTTACCTATGCGAAAACAGGTCAAAATTTCACTCAAAGCGCGCTCCAAATCTGCCAAAGCATGGGGTCCGGCGTTGAGCGCTTGCATGGCATCAATCAGCACTATTTGGCGGTCCAAACGGGCGACGTGATTGAGGAAAAATGGCCTCACAATATGTGCCTTGTAGGCCTCATAGCGCCGCTCCATCATCGCCCAGAGGGAGCCTTTGGGAAGCGATTTCCCTTCACGATTTTGTAGCGGTGCGAAGGTAAGCGCGGGTGATCCCTCCATGTCCCCCGGCATAAGAAAACGGCCCGGCGGCAGCGTTGAAAGTGCCCGCTCATCCGCACGGCAGGCACGCAAATAGTTCGTGAATTCCGCATTGAGTTTTTGTGCCAGAATTTCATCTTCAGGCGCTGCCGGATCGACATATGCATTGAGTTTGCGCCATTTTTCAGAGAGGTCGTCACGCAAAGGAAGTGCGCTAAGTTCCAATGCCTCTTGCGAAAATTCTGCGAATGACTTGGACAGAAGTGGCAAGTCCAGCAGCCATTCACCGGGATAGTCAACGATATCCACGCTGAGACTTCCCGGCGCAAACATGCGGTTCCAACCCGACGCGCTTTCATATTGGATCGTCAGTCGCAACTCGGAAATGGCTCTTGTGGATTGGGGCCACGTTCGCTTCTCCAGCAGCTCTTTGATATGTGGCTCATAGGCAAAACGTGGCACAGTATCGTCCGGCTGCGGCTCCAATTTGGCTGATGAAATCCGCCCGCTGCGATAAGGATCAAACAGCGGTAAGCGTCCTCCATGCAGCAAATTATGCACTAAAGAGGTAATAAATACAGTTTTACCGGCACGTGACAGACCGGAAACGCCAATTCTCACTGATGGATTTGCCAGCCCGACCAAACGCTCCGATAGCGTACCTAGCGATAGCTTTATCTCATCTTGTAGCGACGTGAACAATTCATGTGTCCTTTAAATTCGGCTCCCATGTAATCATGAACACGATTGATTTGAAGGGGAATGATCGCATCGATATCGTATCAATACGATTTCATGATGCCATCAATTAGAAAATTATCCAAAAACGCCTGCCGGGGCCTTAGGGCCGAAAGAGGCGGCTCCACTGTTAAAATGCCGAGTGAACAAGGCGCAAAACCTGCGTAAAGTGCCTGCATGGCATCGCGATTGCCATTGTGAACAAGCTGCATTGCCGTTTCTTCGATTGCAGGGTTGTGTCCGACGAGCATAACGTTGTTTGCTGTGCCTGATGCCTGTAATGAGGCCACATACCCCGGCCACTCGTCAGTAAACAGCCGCTCTTCAAAACGGATATTAACGTCAAATGCGAAAAATTCTGAGATAATCTCTAGCGTCTCACGCGTGCGTTTGGCTGGCGAGCAAAAAACCAAGTCCGGCGAAAGGCCGTTTACCATCAGAGTTATCCCCAAAGCGCGCGCTGTTTCTCTTCCACTTCTATCCAGCGGGCGATCAATGTCGCGCTGGCCAGGTAAGGCAACTGCTGCTTTTGCATGGCGAAGGAGAAATATGCGGCTCATCATTCGCCTTTAGAAAGACAGTTTCCACTTTTCATCACTGTGGTGCGGCTTGTAGTGCAAAGTCAATTGTTTGACCGCTTCTGACTAAAATAGCGAAATTGCTTACCCAAGGTCAGCAATTAACCTGTCCAAATAACAGTCATTTTTTACCTTGTCGTAAAGGAGCGGCTTGTTTGGTGAGCAAGGGCAGACTATAAGCCCGCGCAAACAT
>JAYSWX010000130.1:0-7372 GCA_043717855.1 Phyllobacterium sp. | reverse complement strand
ATTTCATGGTGGTGGAGCTTTCGGCCTTCTACTTCGACATCCGCAAAGATGCGCTGTACTGCGAAGCGCCATCCAGCGCCAAGCGCAAGGCCTCGCTCGAAGTCGTGCGCCACATCTTCGATTGTCTGGTGAAATGGACGGCGCCGCTCATGCCGTTTACCACGGAAGAGGCATGGGGCGACCGCTATCCGGACAAGGTTTCTGTGCATCTCGAACAGTTCCCAGACATCGCGGCTGACTGGCAAAATGCAGCGCTGGCGCAAAAGTGGGTGGTTATCAAAAATGTCCGCCGTGCGGTAACCGGCGCACTGGAACTGGAGCGCGCGCAAAAGCGCATCGGTTCCTCGCTCGAAGCATCGCCAACCATCTATGTGCAGATGGATGAAGCGGCGCTTGCCGTGCTGCACGAGACTGATCTGGCCGAAATCTGCATCACATCAGATGCTAGGCTAGAAGTGGGAGCAGGGCCGGATGAGGCGTTCCGTTTGGATGATCTGAAGAACGTTGGCGTGGTTTCCCACGCCGCCACAGGCACCAAATGCGCGCGCTCATGGCGCTACACGCATGATGTCGGGTCTGATGCCGCCTATCCGGATGTCTCCGCCCGCGATGCCGCCGCGCTGCATGAATTGAAGGCGCTCGGCAAATTATAATAAGCTGATTGCGGCAACCACATTGTCGCAATCGGTTCAATACGCTACAAGCGGCCATGCAATTGCCGGAATTGGCGGTAATGGGCTTGTCTTGAATTAGTGAAGTTTCTGTTTGGCGGTAGCAAATGACGATGAATTCAGTCCGGTTGACCAAAATTTTAGTGCAAACGACTGCGATTGCCGCGCTGTTTGCGCTTGGTGGCTGCCTGTCTTCGCCAACCTATGGCACAGGCGTCAGCTCGAATGAACAGCTTGTGCAAGATGTCGGCAATGCGTTCTCATTTAAGCCCAAAACCGGGGAGAAAATTGCCTACGAGCCACGCCCGGATATATTAAAAAACGGTGTGGCAAAAGGATTGCCGGCGCCGCAAGAAAGCGTGACAAAGACGGCGGGCGTGTGGCCGGAATCGCCGGAACAAAAGCGGGCGCGCCTTAACCAGTTAGCAACGGATGCGCAGGGTGATCCAACCTTTGTGCCACAAATTCAAGGCGAGGCTGCTGGCGTTGAGACGGTCGCTCGTGGCTCAGGCAATCCAAATGACGATCGCGACGCACGGAAACACGTCGCCAATGGCGCGGATCTATCGGCGCGGGTTAAAGCAGCGCGGGTGATTAACGCAACCGGTTCGCCGACGAAACGCTCAACCCTTAGCGAACCGCCAATTGACTACCGCCAACCTGCCACCACCGCCGCTTACGGTGATGTGGGCGAAGATGAGGCCAAGAAAGAGCGCCGTTTGCGCGCTGAGGCTAAAAAAGGTCAAGGCAAAAAATCTCTTCGCGACCTTATTCCTTGGCTCTAAACCCTTTTCTGCTTGAAAAAATCTCGAAGTAACTCTGAAGATTGCCGCTCATCAATGCCGGAATAGACTTCCGGCGCGTGGTGGCAGGTTTGTTGGTTAAAGAAGCGCGGCCCGTTTTCCACCGCGCCGCCCTTGAAATCCGCCGCGCCGAAATACAGCCGTCCCAGCCGTGCAAACGAAATTGCCCCTGCGCACATGACGCAAGGTTCCAGCGTGACGTAAAGATCGCAGCCGGTTAACCGTTCAGTTTCAAGCACTTGGCAGGCGGCGCGGATGGCCAGAACCTCGGCATGAGCTGTCGGATCATTGAGCTCACGCGTGCGGTTTCCGGCGGACGTGATCAATTTTCCACCACGCACGATCACCGCGCCAACCGGAACCTCGCCGCGAGCGCCAGCGGCACGCGCTTCGCCAAGTGCAATTTCCATGAAACCAGGGGCAGTTTTATCCAAAATTTCCGTTTTCCCGCTCGATTCTGACAGGTCAACCTGATAGGGAACCGTCAACATAAGGCAATATCACATAATGACAAACGACAACGACAAACCGCGCGGCCCGCGCAATAATGATCGCCCGCGTGATGGCGCACGCGGCGGCACCGGCCCGCGCAAACCCTTTGAAGACCGAAGCGAGCGCCCGCGCCAATCCTACGAAGAGCGCAAAGCCGCAGCTGCGCAGGGCGAGGCACCGCGCATTCCAGAGGGCGAACGCATCGCCAAACGCTTGGCCCGCGCTGGCATTTCATCGCGCCGCGACGCTGAACTTTTGATCGCCGATGGCCGCGTTTCCGTAAACGGCAAGGTGCTGACCAGCCCCGCGTTTAACGTGCAGCAAAATGATAAAGTGAGCGTTGACGGGCAATTACTGCCGGGCGTCGAGCGCACACGGCTTTGGCTTTATAATAAGCCGGCTGGCCTCGTGACAACCGCAAAAGATCCGGAAGGCCGCCAGACCGTATTTGAAGCGCTGCCGGAAGGCCTGCCACGGGTCATTTCCGTAGGCCGTCTTGATATTAATACCGAAGGCCTGTTGCTCTTGACCAATGATGGCGGCGTTGCCCGCATTTTGGAATTGCCCGCCACAGGCTGGCTGCGTAAATATCGCGCCCGCGCTTTTGGCAAGGTCAGCCAAGAACAGCTCACCGCGCTCAAAGACGGCATCACTATTGATGGCGTGTTTTATGGCGCAATTGAAGCCGTGCTGGACACCGTGCAAGGCTCCAACGTCTGGATCACGCTGGGTCTTCGCGAAGGCAAAAACCGCGAGGTGAAGAATATTCTCGGCGCGCTTGGCCTCTCGGTTAATCGCCTCATCCGCATTTCTTTCGGGCCATTCCAATTGGGCGATTTGGAAGAGGGCGCGGTGCAAGAGGTCAATGGCCGCACGTTGCGTGACCAGCTTGGCGAACGCTTGATCGAAGAATCAGGCGCGAATTTTGAAGCGCCGATTTATAATGATTTCTCAAATCAACCAGTGCAGGGCGACTATGCCCGCAGCGACAGCCGCGTTTCAAGCGAGCCGGAACGCCCGCAGCATCGCCGTCAGGGCGACTGGGTTGGCGGGCATGAAAACCCGATTGTGAAACACCAGCCGCGCAAGACCAAAGAAAAGCCGACAGACACGGAAAACGCAGTTTCCAAGCGTCCTAATCGTTCTGCCAATGTGTGGCGGGCACAGGGCGCAAAGCCGCTTGGGCCTGAAAAACTATCAGAGCCAGTCGGTCGTTACGGCGGGCGCGGTGGCAGCCGCACCGGCGAGCCCGACCGCGTGACAACACGCAGCGCGAACTTCCGCAATTCCAGTGCGACAGGTCAGCGCGACAGCGAAAAGCGCGAATGGAAGCCGCGCGAAGGCGGCGATGAACGCCCGAAACGCGAATATACCCCGCGTAGCGACAAGCCATACGGCGAGCGCACAGCCTCATTTAGCGGCGAAAAACGCGAATATAAACCCCGCGAAGGTGGAACTGGCGAAGATCGCCCGAAGCGCGCTTATGCGCCTCGCGGCGACAAGCCCTTCGGTGACCGTCCGCCGCGCCCGGCGGGAGATCGACCTTTCGGCGATCGCCCGAAGCGTTATGAAGGCGCAAGCGCATCCGGCGAAAAACGCGAGTACAAGCCGCGCGAAGGCGGCGATGACCGTCCGAAACGCGACTATGCACCGCGTGGTGACAGACCCGCTGGTGAGCGTCCCGCACGCCCTGCCGGTGACCGCCCGTTTAGTGACCGCCCAAAGCGTTACGAGGGTTCAAACCCCGCACCCCGCGATGACAGCAGCGCAGGTGAGCGTAAGCCCTGGGACGGTGCATCCAGCAAGGATCGCCAGAACAAAACCTTCGGCAAACGCGACGACAATGCAGGCGAGCGGCCCAAACGCGAAGGACCAAAGCGCGAAGGACCAAAGCGATTTGAAGGCGGCAAGCCCTTCGGTGCCAAACCTTACGCTGGCAAGCCATCCGGCGGTCGGCCCGCAGGTGGACGTCCATCTGGCGGCGGCAAACCTTTCGGCGGCAAGCCGCGTAGCAAAGCGTAAGTCTTGCGAATCGTCGGAGGCGAGTTTCGGGGGCGGGCACTAACCGCGCCCGAAACCAATAACATCCGCCCAACCACAGACCGCGTGCGCGAAAGCTTGTTCAATGTGCTCAGTCATGCGCAAGGCTCGCCACTGAACGGAACCCGTGTGCTCGATCTCTTTTGTGGCACGGGCGCACTGGGCATCGAGGCCATTTCGCGTGGTGCAAAGTTCTGTCTGTTCGTGGACGATGGCGCGGAATCGCGTGGCATTGTGCGCACCAATGTTGAAGATTTCGGCCTGACAGGCCGCTCCAAAATATACCGCCGTGATGCCACAGATTTAGGCCCGTCCGGTACAATGGGTAAGTTCGATTTGGTGTTTGCGGACCCGCCCTATCGCAAGGGTTTGGGCGAAAAAGCACTTTTATCGGCCGCCGTTAATGGTTGGCTGGCAAACGATGCCATCATCGTGCTGGAAGAAGCCGCTGATGCATCGCTCAATTTGGACGCCTCCTTTGTTTTATTTGACGAACGGCCCTACGGCGATACTATCATCCGTCTTGCCCGCTGGGCGGGAAATTAAATTGCCCGCCACAAAAAAGGCACGGACGTGAAAAATACTATAGCCATGACGAAAACTAATGTGACCAAGACGGAAATCACTAAAACCAAGGCTGCAAAGTCAAGCGCCGCAGACCCGACATTTGCTATCGCCTTCGGCGGCGGCGGCGCGCGCGGGTTGGCGCATATTCACATCATCGAGGTGTTGAATGAGCTTGGCATCACGCCAGTAGCCATTTCCGGCTCATCCATTGGCTCTATAATGGGCGCATCAATGGCATCGGGTATGAAGGGCCAAGAAATCCGTGACTTTACGCTTTCGGTTTTGACCAATCGCGTGGAGGTGATGAACCGCCTGTGGAAATTGCGCCCCGGCGGACTAGGCGGCCTCATCGGGCAGGGCTGGAGGTTCAGCCAGTTTGATATTGAAAAGATCGTTGAAAGTTTCGTTCCGCAAAATTTGGCACGTGATTTCAGCGAATTGAAAATTCCCTTCACTGCCATTGCGACAGACTATTATTGCCAGAAACCGCACATTATGGAAACCGGCGATCTGCGTTCTGCAATCTCCGCCTCAGCAGCAATTCCGGGCGTTTTCAAACCCGTGAAGCGCGATGGCCGCATACTGATCGACGGCGGTATTTGCGACCCCGTGCCGTTTGAAATTTTGGCGGGCAAGGCAGATCATATCATAGCGATTGACGTTGTAGGTTTTCCCGACGGCGACGAGACGAAGATGCCTGGGACTATCGATATTCTGTTTGGCACCAGCCAATTGATGATGCAGTCGATCATCAGTCTGAAGCTGAAAACCGGCCACCCGTCGATTTTCCTGCGCCCGCCCGTGAACGACTACCGCGTACTCGATTTCCTAAAAGCCAAGACAATATTGGAGCGAACAGCAACAGTGCGGGATGAGCTGAAGCGGGCGATTGAAGCCGTGTATCGGCATCACGGCAAGGGCGTCTAGCTCAGAAAATCACCCCAGCGTCGAAGCCTTATCGCTCGAAAAGGGCGAATTGCCTGCCATTGTCGGCGCAAGCGAAACCTCTTCCGGGTGACGCTTTTCAATGGTTTTCAACACCCTGAAGCACACGATGACAGCGGTGATGCCGAACACGGCGGAGCCTATACCGGAGCCTGCGAGCGCACCGTTTAACCCATACCATTTGGCGCCGAGCGTAACAAACGGAATGACGCCAAGCGTGGCGCGGCTCCAGTTTGAGACGGTTGAATAAAGCGGAAAGCCGAGATTGTTAAACGCGGCGTTGGCCACGAACAACATGCCGTTAAACAGAAAACTGCCCGCCACAAACAAGCAGTAAAACGCGATAAAGTCACGCGTCGCGCCAGTCGCGCCAAATATATTGCTGATCTGATTATGCAACAACGCCAGAAGCAGCCAGACCGCCAACACATAGACGACGACAACAGAAAAACTATCGCGCATGGTTTGCTGGATGCGGTCAAACTTTCGTGCTCCAAGATTTTGGCCTAAAATTGGCCCGACCGCACCTGAAAGTGAAAATATTACCCCAAACGCGACCGGCGTAATGCGCCCTATAATCGCCCATCCGGCCACGGCATCATCACCGTAAGGTGCAATGGCAGAGGTTAAAAACGCATTGCCGATGGGCGTGGCAAGCTGGGTCATAACGGCAGGCAAGCCAATGGCAAAATAGGGTTTTGCCGATTCAATGAGCATTATGCGTGTCGGGAATGTTGCCAGTTTGTGCACTTTGACGACGCCATAAATGCCAACACCGCACAACACAAAGCGCGAAATTACCGTGACAATTGCCGCGCCATCAATGCCCAGATTGAAGACGAAAATGAATATCGGATCAAGCACAGCGGTCGTCGCGCCGGCAATAAGCGTCACATACATCGAGCGCTTGGCATCGCCCTTGGCGCGCAGCAGCCCGGCAGCGCTCATGCCAATGGCCACCAGCGGCATGGACGGCACGACGATGCGCATGAAGCGAACGGCGATGTCCAAAGTCTCGCCGCCCGCGCCGAGCATTTTGGTGAGCGGGGTTACAAATATCAGCATGGCAATCGACAAAATCGCTGTTGAAACACCAATCAGCAGCAGTCCTGCGCCGCCGAGCTGGCTGGCTTGCCGCGTGTCACCGCGCCCGAGCGCCCGCGAGACCTGCGCGGTCGTGGCGATGGTAAGACCAATAGCGACTGAGGTAAGGAAAAACATCAACGTCCCGGAATAGCCAATTGCTGCCGCGAGCTCCTTGTGCCCGAGTTTTGAAATATAAAGGAGATTCAGCACATCAACCATGAACACGGCGATCAGCCCGATTGAACTGGTGGCAGTCATCACCAAAACGTGGCGCAGCGTGGAGCCGGTGACAAAGCGGGGTGTTTGTGAATCAGCCAAAATAGGATAACCGTTCTTTTATCAATAAGTTATTGAAAAATGGGGCTTAAACTGACGCTAAAGCACATTAAAATGTATTGTGGATATAAGCCAAAGCCTCTTTGTATTCCAGACGCAGTTTATGAATATTCGCGCAGCCAACGTGATGGGGCAAGGAAAGTTTCCAAAAATGACTGAAAGCGGGCGGAGTATTTTGAAAAATAGACACGCGCCTGAAACAATAAACTTGTTAGAGGCCGCAGCAGATCAATTTTCTGACGACACCGCATTGCTTAATGCGATCTCAATGTGGGACGAGCGCCTCACGGCAGTTGCTAAGAGGTTTGTGGAAAACGTCGATGGCACGGCACCGCACGAACCATTATTTGACATCGAAATTGGCAGTGTGGCTCCGCTGGCGGAAGAGCGTGTGATAGGTTTGCTGCGGCTGGAACAGCGCCGCCGCCCGAT
>JAYSWX010000129.1:0-19240 GCA_043717855.1 Phyllobacterium sp. | reverse complement strand
CCAGAACGCCCGCATGGCGCGGCACAGATACATTACCGGACTTAAGCCTTGTCAGCATCCGCACTGGCTTGCGCATGAAGCGCGGCAGCACACGGCCTTCCTGCACATCGACATCCGCCGCCGTGTAAGATTTCCTCTGTTGCTTTTTGGCCGCTAACGCAAACACGACGCTTCCTCTATCATCCAACTTAGCAGCTCACCAAACGAATGCCCGGCGGCGGCTGCAATTTCCGGCACCAAAGAAGTCGGTGTCATGCCGGGCTGTGTGTTCACTTCCAGCCAAATTATTTCCCCGTCCTCGGAGAAACGATCATCATACCGGAAGTCTGAACGACTCACGCCGCGGCACCCCATCGCTTGGTGCGCCTTCAAACTTAACAATTGTATTTTTTGGTAAATTTTTGGTGAAAGTTTTGCCGGACATTCGTGTTTTGAGCCACCTTTTACGTATTTTGATTCATAATCGTAAAAGGAATGGCCAAGCGGAATGATTTCCGTCACTCCAAGCGCCACATTACCCATCACAGCACACGTAAACTCGCGTCCCTCGATGTAACGCTCGACCATAACCTTCTCGCCAAAGCTCCAAGCGGACGATGAAATCAACTGCGGCGGATGTGATTGATCTTCCTTCACAATCACCACGCCAAAACTCGAACCCTCATTCACCGGCTTCACAACATAAGGCGGCTTCATCGGGTGCACGTCTTTAATATCAAAGCGGCTCATCACCTTCGCTTCAGCCACAGGAATGCGCGCGGCCTTGGCAATGATCTTGGCCTGCTGCTTATCCATCGCCAGCGCGGACGCCAGCACTCCCGAATGCGTGTAGGGAATTTGCAGATATTCCAAAATGCCTTGTATCGTGCCGTCTTCGCCAAATGGCCCATGCAGCGCATTAAATGCCACATCCGGCTTCAGCTCATTCAGCACGGTTGCCACATCATGGTCCACATCCACCCGCGTGACCTTATAGCCCTCGGCCTCAAGAGCCTCCGCGCACGCCTCGCCGGAAGACAGGCTGACAGGCCGCTCCGATGAAAACCCGCCCATCAAAACAGCCACATGCTTTTTTGTCATATCCAAAACCCTCAAGATTGCCCCCCCGGCAAACCGCGCCCGCAAAGCTTGAGTCCACTCTGGTTAACCACCAAAGCTACCGCGAAACACGCGCCGACTCATTTTTTACGAAACGCTAATGGGGGCTACAGAATCAGAGAGTTGATTCGCTTGCAAGTGGTGACGGGTTAAGATTGAAAATTGTTAAGCCTGAACCAAATCAAAAATGAGTTCTTCCAGCGGCAAAAGATTGCCCCGAAAGCTAACAATCATGGCGTCCATCGCCCGCTTGGGTTTCAATTGAGGCACATTGAACGGCAACTCGGCATTATCGACCAATATAGTCAAAAGCGACATCTGCGTCCGGCCATTGCCCTCGCGGAAAGGATGGATTGCATTGAGCTCAGACAAAAATCTTGCAGCTTTTTTGGAAAACTCCGTCGCGCTTAGCAACTGAAAATAGTTCTCACTTTTCAGCCAATCAAATAAATTGCCCATCTCACTTTTGATATGTTCAGGATAACAAAACCAAACACCAGCCTTACCAATACGAACAGTCCGCAACGTGCCAGCCCATTCATAGACATCTTGAAATAGATGATGATGCAGGGAAAGGTAGTGAGAAGCGTCAAGCTTGCCAGCGGGCCAAGGCTGTTCAAAGCGAGCCGCACAAAACGCGCTTTCATAGATATCCAATTGAGATTGAGCTCTAACGCCGCGCTTATTTATCAAAACCGAGGTGCCAGCGTAACAAAGAGGATCATCGCCAGCAGAGTAGCTCATTTTGCGTGAGCATCATCAAAATACTGATGAATCAATTTAATCCGCTCGTTAGGCGTCTTATTTTCAGCATCAAATTTCTCAAACAGCAAAGCAAGTTCTGGCGTGAGCGAAAGACCCTCAATGGCAGCAATCTTTAAACCAAGCTCTCGCTTTTCTGCAATTTTTCGCACTGCTTGGTTCATCTTGAGTTCTCCGAAGGCCAAAACGTATTATCAAAATCTCCAACTAAAGAATGGCAGACCAGCACCGATCCTACAACAGCTGCCCCAAGAATTCTCGCGCGTCCTTACCCGCTTGAATGTGTCAACTCCTACTTACTGCGGTGGCATCCGGCCCTTTTGCCGTGCATCACAACGCCATAATTTTCGGCGGATTTCAGGCACTTCGAGATACCTATACCTACCTCCGGAATACTTTGGCCAATCAACAGCCATACCTAGCTTGACCATTTCGGCTGATAAATCCCGCCCATCTGGCAAAAAACACGTGGCCACTACCCGATCGTGAGTCACTCCCACCTCCAACACGGCAGAAATGCACTGCCCTTTGCAAAGATTTATCAGTGCCCACTTGGCAATATTACCATAAGGATGATCGAGTTCAGGCGCGTCAATTCCAAACAGCCTAATACTTGTGTCTCCAATGTAAATTGTGTCGCCATCCACGACATGGCAACACCCAGAAATCATTACATTATGCGTTTGCGTCGATATTGTTCCTACAGCTGCGCGGACTTCACGTGATCCAGCTGCGACCGCGATTAGCGATCCGTCGATCTGCGTTGCGTCAAGTGGAAACTTCTTTTCGTGAACAACCCAATATTGCGAAGGAGGTTTTCTAGCAGTGTGAGTACGCTTAAGGGTGAGCGGTCTAAAGCGTTTAGCGGGTTTACCTATTGAAAGCACAAGCCGTATTAATCTAAACAACCCCATCAGACACCCCTTTGTGAGCAAAATTGAAGCTCATCGGCATCCAGAGAGATATATTCCGAAACACCAAACAGAAGTTGCGAAGATACAACTGATAAGTAAAAATTAAGTATATATCTTAACTAAGCAACATTCACACATTTTGCCCCTACAACAACTGCCCCAAAAATTCCTGCACTTCTTTCCCAGGCTTGAACGCGCCTATCCGCTTAATTTCCCACTCAAGTCTAATCCCTGAATTTTCCATCACGCGTTGGCGCACGGTTTCGCCTAGGTACTCAAGATCATAACCATGCGCCGTGCCGGTGTTGATCATAAAGTTACAATGCATGGGCGACATTTGCGCCCCGCCTATCATCAGCGCGCGGCAGCCGGCTTGGTCAATCAGCTTCCACGCCGAATGGCCGTCCGGATTTTTGAAAGTCGAGCCGCCGGTCTTTTCTTTAATCGGCTGCACGGTTTCGCGGTGGTTTTGCACCTCGTCCATCTTGGCGCGGATCTCTTGCTTGTCCATCGGCACGCCCTCAAACAGCGCGGATGTGAAAATCAAATCCTTCGGCGCGGATGAATGGCGGTAGGCATAGCCCATATCGGCATTGCTCATGACATGGAGGTTGCCCTTGCGATCAATGCCGCGCACTTCCACCACACGCTCGCGCGTTTCAACACCGTTTGCGCCCGCATTCATGCGCAGCGCGCCGCCAATGCCGCCGGGAATGCCGTGATAAAAGTGAAAGCCGCCAAGGCCCAGTTCAAGCGCCAGCGCCGCCACGCGCTTATCCGGCGTCGCTGCGCCCGCGCGAATGGTGGTGTCGCTCACTTGCACAGCCTCGCCGAACCCCTTGGCCGATAGCCGCACCACAAACCCTGCAATACCGCCATCACGAACAAGAAGATTGGAGCCAATGCCCACGGGCATCACCGGAATTTCTTCCGGCACCGCCGCCAGAAACTGCGCAAGGTCTTCCTCATCCGCAGGCTGATAAAAAACCTCAGCCAAGCCGCCAGCACGAAACCACGTCACCTTGTCCATCTCGGCATTGGGCGTCATACGTCCGCGCAGGCCATCCAGCCGCGATCCAAGTTTCGCCATCAGTGCTTCGCCGTTCATGTTGGCACTCTCTAAAATCATTGTCGTCAAATATTGTCTGTCGCTCTTGTGTAAAATTCGCTGCGGTGAGTCAAATAGAGTTATTTGCGAGAACCGGAGCGCAGCGTACCTTTCGGTACGTGAGCACCGGAAGCAGAGCAAATGGCTCTAGTTGGCCGCCACAGTGGATTTTTAGAGAGCGTTCAGCTCTTTCGGCAGGGCGTACGCCCACTGGGTAATACTCCCCGCGCCGAGCAAAATCACATAGTCGCCGGGCTTGGCAAGCGCGCGAACCAGCGGTGCAAGTTCCGGCGCGCCCTGAACAGAGCGTGCATCACGATGCCCGCCAGAGCGAATGCGCTCCACCAGCGATTCAGAATTCACACCCTCAATCGGGTCTTCACCTGCCGCATAAACCGGCGCCATAATCACCGTGTCGGCATCATTGAAACACGCTGCGAAATCATCAAACAGCGAAGCCAATCGCGAATAGCGATGCGGCTGCACAATGGCGATAACCTTGCCGGAAGCCGAATCCCGCGCCGCTTTCAGCACCGCTTTGATTTCCACCGGATGATGACCATAGTCATCAAATATCTCAACACCATTCCACGAACCCGTATGAGTAAAGCGCCGCTTCACGCCGCCGAAGCCAGCCAAGCCAGTTTTGATCGCTTCCGCGCCTATACCCAATTCATGGGCAACCGTAATCGCCGCCGTCGCGTTAGAAACATTATGGCGGCCCGGCATCGGCAGGCGAAGGTCCGTAATCTGGGTAAGTTTACCGCTCTTGCGCTCGCGAATGGTCACATCAAAATTCGTACCCGGCCCATCCACCACGCAGTTATGAAAGCGCACATCTGCCTGCGGATTTTCGCCATAAGTAATCACGCGACGGTCCTCGATGCGCGAGACGAGAGCCTGCACTTCTGGATGATCCAGACACATCACGCCAAAGCCATAGAACGGCACATTTTCCACAAAATCACGAAACGCCTCGCGCACTTTGTCAAACGTGCCGTAGTGGTCCAAATGTTCCGGATCAATGTTGGTAATCACCGCAACATCCGCTGGCAGCTTCAAGAAAGTGCCGTCGCTCTCGTCCGCCTCAACCACCATCCAGTCGCCGCCGCCCATGCGGGCATTGGTGCCGTAGGCATTGATAATGCCGCCATTGATAACCGTCGGATCCAGCCCACCGGCATCGAGCAGCGCCGCAACCATCGAGGTCGTCGTCGTCTTGCCATGCGTTCCGCCAATGGCCACCGCTTGGCGAAAGCGCATCAGCTCCGCCAGCATTTCCGCGCGCCGCACGATGGGAAGTAACCGCTCCCGCGCCACTACCAATTCCGGATTGCTCTTCTTAATGGCCGTCGAAACCACCACCACATCCGCATCGCCAAGGTTCGCTGCCGTATGGCCAACGAAAACTTCAATGCCCTTGTCGCGCAATCGCTGGCAATTGGCGCTGTCGGCTTGGTCCGACCCCTGCACCTTAAACCCAAGAGTATGCAGCACCTCAGCAATGCCGCTCATGCCAATGCCACCTATGCCAATAAAATGCACAAGGCCAATATTCGGCTCCATCTTCATGGATGAGTTCCTTCTTTAAATCTTTGCGTCGCGCTTAAATTCGCCAACTGTCTTGCCGCTGGCAATAGCCTCTGCAAGGTCACTAAGCAACTGGGTTGCATGTGGCATGGATGAGCTCTTCGCCGCCGCCGACGTCGCCGCCGCTTTTTGCGGGTCATTTATAATTGACAAAATAATGTCGGCAATTTTTTGTGGGGTCAGCTCGGATTGCTTCACCACCATCGCGCCTCCAGCCGCTTGCAGCGCCGCCGCATTGGCCGCCTGGTCATGGTCCAATGCAAATGGATAAGGCACCAAAAGCGAAGGCCGTCCAATCACCCCGAGCTCAGAAACCGTAGAGGCCCCTGCCCGGGAAATAACAAAATGCGCCTTGGCAATGCGCTGCGCCATATTATCAAAAAACGGAGAGACCTTTGCACGCACACCTATCCGCTCATAAGCGGCGCGGACCTCGGCCTCGTCTTCGATACGCGCCTGCTGCGTAATCCTGAGCCGCTGGCGTATCGTTTCCGTATCATTTCCGTGCGTTTGGCGATCGTTCTTCAGAAGCATCTCGATCGCCTCTGGAATTGCCTTCGAGAAGTATTGCGCGCCTTGGCTACCGCCAAAAACCAACAGATTAAAATCACCGGTTGGGGTCAACGCATAAGACACGGATGATGCCGCCAGTACCTCCGGACGCACCGGATTTCCGGTGAGAATTGTCTTCAAAGGATAGGATGCGCCAATCTCCGGCAAGAAGCCTCCAGCAATGGCAGTCACTCGTTTTGCCAGTGCGGCGTTGGCCCTGCCCATCACCGCATTTTGCTCGTGAATAAGCGTCGGAATGCCCGCCCGCGTCGCCGCATAAAGCGGCGGCAGCGTCGGATATCCACCAAAACCGATCACGATGTTTGGCGTCAGTTTTTTGATGAGTCTGCCCGCAGCACGAAGACCCGATAGCAGTGTCCATGCCGTTTTTATCAATGAAATCGGGTTCTTAGAGCTAAATGTGGCGGACGGAATTATGTGAATACCATCCGCCGGAAACTTGTCTGCAAAACGCTCCGCACGCGAATCTGTTGCCAGATGAACCGTCCAGCCACGCCCCTTCAGTTCATGCGCCAAGGCTTCTGCAGGAAACAGATGTCCCCCGGTTCCCCCTGCAGCTATTAGCGCAACCCTGCTCATTCAGCCGGAACCAATAGCGGCGAGGTTCTTCTCGGTTGAACGGTAACATTCGTCCGTGCCTTTTTGCGTGTCAAAGCAAGCACATAGCCCATCGCAATACCCATCGCCACCAGTGAAGACCCGCCATAGGAAATGAACGGCAATGTCATCCCCTTCGCGGGCAAAAGTTGCAAATTCACGCCGATGTTGATGATGGATTGGAAGCCAAACTGCACCACTAATCCTGCCACCGCCAACCGCGTAAAATCATCCCGCTCACGTAAAGCATAGCGCAATCCGCGCATCACGATAAAGGCAAAAAGCAGTGAAAGACCGAAGCAGAAAATCAGCCCAAACTCCTCTGCAGCAACCGAAAATATATAATCTGTGTGACTATCGGGGAGGATTCTCTTCACCGAACCTTCACCCGGTCCCTGCCCGAACGCACCACCGCGTATCATCGCCTCGCGACCTGTATCTATCTGAAATGTATCACCTTCTCCGGTAAGAAACTTATCAATACGCGCAGCAACATGTGGGAAAAAACTGTAAGCAGAGAATGAACCAAAGACCACGACGCCAAGCATCAGGATAATCCAAAGCCATGGCATTCCGGCCATGAAGAACATCGTCCCCCAAGTCGCCGTCGTCAGCATGGTCTGGCCCAAGTCCGGCTCTGCTACAAGAAGCGTAAGCACAATGCCGAACAATATTGTGGCCATTAAATTGCCGGGAATCTCCGGGTGTTTTGCTCGCTCTGCAAATAGCCAGGCGCATATAACCACAAATGCCGGCTTCATAAATTCAGATGGTTGAAACGTCATCCCAACCAACGATATCCACCGCTTGGAACCCTTCACTTCAACCCCGATAAACAACACTAAAATCAACATTAGAACCGCGATAATAAGCTGCGCCAAAGCCAAACGCCGCACTTGCCGGTCATCCAAAAATGACACTGCAATCATGGCGATAAAAGAGGGAATCATGAAAAGTGCTTGTCGCTCAACAAAGTGATACGGCGGCAATCCAATACGCTCTGCCACAGCCGGACTTGCGGCAAAGGACAAAATAATACCAAGGCCCATAAGAGCCAAAAAGCTGCTTAGAAAATAGAGATCAATCGTCCACCACCATTTGGCAACGCTGCTGCGATCCGCGCGACTTACCATCAGATTTCTCCACCAAAAGTCTTGATGCCAGGAAGGGCCAGCACGGCGTCACGGAATGCATCGCCCCGCTTCTCAAAATTCTTAAACTGATCAAAAGACGCGCACGCAGGAGACAAAAGTACCACAGGCTCAGGGGCTCCATCTAAGGCGGCATCGCGGGCCGCATGGGCGACAGCCTCACCCAATGTACCAGAAATTTCAAATGGAGCGTGAGTGCCGATCGTAGCGGCAAATTGCGGCGCGGCCTCGCCAATCAAATAGCATTTTGCAAGATGCGGAAAAACCTGGGAAAGCGCATCAATGCCACCGTCTTTAGCTAACCCGCCAGCAATCCAATAGATGCGGGGAAATGACGAAAGCGCGGGCGCAGCGGCCTCCGCATTGGTGGCTTTACTGTCATTGACAAACAACACCGTGCCCAACCGCCCCACCTGCTCCATGCGGTGCGCCAGACCCGGGAAGCTCCTGAAACCGGCATTGATCTCACGGTCAGTGAGACCAACTGCGCGGCACGCGGCAAAAGCTGCGAGTGCATTTTGGGCGTTGTGCTGGCCTCGCAATGACCCGATTCCCGCGAGCTCTACAACTACATGGGCATTACCCTCGACAACCTCCACCAGCACCGAACCATCGCCAAACAGACCGTTTTGCTGAAAAATGTTTTTTGAAATACGAACAATATTGCGACCAGATCTCGCCAATCTATTTGAAATATCAACACAAATCGCGTCGTCTTGCGCAATAATTGCCACATCACTGCCTGCCGTTAAGCGCTCTTTCACTGCCGCATACTGGGCGATATCACCATGCCTATCCAAATGATCCGGCGTAATATTCAGTAAAATTCCAGCGGTTGGATTGAGCGAAGGCGCAAGGTCTATCTGATAAGAAGAGCATTCCACCACATAAAACTTGTCCGGCGTCGGCGCATCAAGTGTCATCACTGCCGTGCCAATATTGCCGCCAAGCTGCGTGTCACGTCCTGCAGATTTCAGCACATGCGCAATAAGCGCTGTCGTGGTGGACTTGCCATTTGTGCCAGTGATAGCAATAAACGGAGCACTAGGAGCACGAGCGTTGCGCTCACGAACGAAAAGTTCTACGTCGCCAATAATCTCGATCTTGGCAGCACGGGCGAAATCAACCGTCCAATGCGGCTTCGGATGCGTCAGAGGTACGCCAGGCGAAAGCACGAACGCACTAAACTCTGACCAATTCGCCTTGGCCAAATCAACGGTCAGAATCCCCTGTTCGCTGGCTTTTGCTACGCTTGCCGGATTGTCATCCCATGCGCAAACATCAGCACCACCAGCCTTCAACGCCTCAGCGGTGGCGAGGCCGGAACCACCTAAGCCAAACAGCGCAACTTTTTTTCCTTTGAAAGTGGTAGCTGCAATCATCGTATCACCGCAGCTTCAATGTCGAGAGACCGAGCAACGCCAATATCACCGAAATAATCCAGAACCGCACCACAACTTGGCTTTCCGTCCAGCCGAGCTTTTCAAAGTGATGGTGGATCGGAGCCATAAGAAACACGCGCTTACCCGTCATCTTGAAGTACCCGACTTGGATAATTACCGATAGCGCCTCCATAACAAACAGCCCGCCGATGATGCCCATAACGATCTCATGCTTGACAGCAACAGCAACCGTTCCAATCAAACCACCTAACGCCAGCGATCCGGTATCGCCCATAAAAATGGCAGCAGGCGGCGCGTTGAACCACAAAAATCCAAGTCCCGCACCGATTACCGCGCCAAGTACAACTGCGAGTTCGCCAGTGCCGGGAACAAAATGAATTTGTAAATAATTGGCAAAAACAGCATTACCTGAAAGGTAAGAGATCACGCCGAATGAAGCCGCCGCGATCATTACCGGCACGATTGCAAGCCCATCCAAACCGTCAGTCAAATTCACAGCATTTCCTGCGCCAACAATCACAAACGCACCAAATGGTATAAAAAACCAGCCAAGGTCTATGATAAAATTTTTCAAGAACGGGAAGGTTAACGAGGTCGAAAACGGAGCAGCGCCGATACGGCTAATTGTAAAAACGGCGAGTGCAGCGATAAGAATTTCGAGACTTAAGCGCGCTTTTCCAGAAAAACCCTTGTCAGATTGTTTGGTAACTTTGAGATAATCATCGTAGAAACCAATTGCCCCAAACCCGATGGTGACCAACAGCACCACGATTACGTAGCCACTCTTAAGGTCAGCCCAGATCATTGAAGACACAAGAATTGAGGCTAAAATCATCAATCCGCCCATCGTCGGCGTACCGGCTTTCTTGAAATGCGTTTGTGGCCCGTCAGCGCGTATTGGTTGCCCCTTGCCCTGGCGAACGCGAAGTCGGTTAATAATGGCTTGACCGAACATAAACACCAAAAGCGCTGCCGTTATAAGAGCGCCGCCTGTGCGGAAGGTAATGTAGCGAAACACGTTAAAAAATGACAGCGTGTCCGAAATTTCTGCCAAATATGCCAGCATTAAATATGTCCCCCGTACCGACTATTCGGCCGCACCAAGCGCCGGTGCGACCGGCGGAAATGTTTTCAAAAGATACCCGACCAATTTGGAAAATCCGATGCTATTAGACGACTTTACCATCACAATGTCGTCGGGCCGGATAGTGGTTGCGACCAACTCTTTCAACTCATCTACGCTCTGGCGATATTCGCAGCACATTTCAACCGGCAGCAAGTCCTTGAGCACTTTAATCTCTTTCCCGCCTAGATATACTTTAGAAATACCGGCGGCTGAGATAGGTTCTGCCAAATCGCAGTGTAGTGTTTCTGAATGTTTGCCCAGTTCCAGCATGTCACCAAGTATGGCGATCCGTCTGCCTCGCCCTTGCGTTGGCAATGAACCAGCCAGCGATAGCGCAGCGGCCATCGATGCCGGATTGGCATTGTAGCTCTCGTCAATCAGCGTGAACGTGCCACCTTTGACCTTCAAAGTATGGGTCTGTCCCCGTCCCTTTTCGGCTTTGAGCGTGCCCAAAGACAACGCGACACTAGCAAGGTCTGCGCCTGCAAGCCATGATGCACCAAGCACTGCCAGCGCATTTTGTACCATGTGACGCCCCGGCGCACCAATCTTGGCCGCAACCTCGACGCCATTAATTTTGGCAGTGATACAGGAGCAATCTGCCAGTGGTTTATACTTTAACAGCTTAAATTTCGAGCGGGCATTTTCGCCGAAACCATAAATATTCTTAACGCCTGCATCCTTGGCCAGCAGTTCCAGCTTGCGATAACGCACATCGTCGCGATTAAGAACGACATAGCCATCTTCCACAACACCTTCAAAAATCTCTGATTTGGCAAGCGCAATTTCATCTAAATTGCGAAAATGGCCGAGGTGTGCCGCTGCAATAATTGTGATAATCGCAATATGCGGGCGCACCATTTTCACCAGCGGGCGAATTTCGCCTAGATGATTCATGCCAATCTCAAAAATTCCGTAATCCGTGTCTTGCGGCATCCGCGCCAATGTCAGCGGCACGCCCCAATGATTGTTGAATGACGCGGCGGACGCGTGAACATTTCCAACGCCGCATAGCACATGACGCAATGCCTCCTTGGTTGTGGTCTTGCCGGCAGAACCCGTCACGGCAATAATTTGTGCATGGCTGCGGGCACGCGAGGCAATGCCAAGCAACTCCAACCCTTTTAGAACATCCTGCACCACTATCATTGGCATCGAAAGGCGGCCGAGCGCTGGTAATTTAGATTCAGCTACCACGATCAGCGCCGCTCCAGCCACCATCGCTGCACTGGCGAAATCATGGCCGTCAAAATTGTCTCCCTTAATCGCAAAGAACACATCACCCTTGGCAACCGCACGGCTATCAATCGAAATGCCGGTAATGCCCTCCGGCATATCGCCCAACGGGCGGCCATTCATCGCGGCAATCATGTCTTGTGCAGTCCATAGAAAGCTCATGCAGCCACCCCGCCACTTAGGGCATCAAGACCTGTGCGAATTTCCGCATGGTCCGAAAATGGGTGCACAACACCGTTGATAATCTGACCCTCTTCGTGGCCCTTGCCGGCAACAATCAGCGTATCGCCCGCGCGGAGCATTTTCAGCGCAGCACGAATTGCTGCTGCTCTGTCGCCAATTTCGTTCGCGCCCTTGGCAGCAATCATAATCTCGTGGCGAATTTGGCCTGCCAGTTCAGTGCGCGGGTTATCATCCGTCACGATCACAACATCTGCGAGACGCGACGCAATTTCACCCATAATCGGGCGCTTGCCCTTGTCACGGTCACCGCCACAACCGAACACCAACACCACGCGTCCTGACGTGAATGGCCGAACCGACGTCAGCACATTTTCCAGCGCTTCCGGCTTGTGGGCATAGTCCACATAGGCCAGCGCGCCATCTTTAGTCGAGCCCACCAACTCAAGCCGACCGCTTGCACCTTCAAGGCTTTCCAATGCCTTGAAGGCTGTGGCCGGTGCCACGCCCGTGGATATGGCAAGACCAGCGGCCACCAGTGCATTGGCAATTTGAAAATCGCCTGCGAGCGGCAAATCAATTTCGTAAATCTTGCCGTCATGCTCAACTTCCGCCCGTTGGCGACGGCGCTCATGCTCCACACGTTTGAGGGCAATAAAATCGCCTTTGCGTCCGACAGTCAGCACCTTCAGTTTCGCAGCAGTCGCTACGTCAATGACGTTTTGCGAATAGGCATCATCAGCGAAAATCACTGCCGGTTGTCCGGCCTTCAGCAGCACCTTGAACAGCCGCATTTTTGCCCGTAGATAATCCTCCATGTCCGGATGATAATCCAAGTGATCGCGCCCAAGATTGGTAAATGCGCCAGCATCGAGCCTCACTCCATCCAAACGGCACTGATCCAAGCCGTGGCTGGAAGCCTCCATCGCTGTATGGGTAACGCCATCTTGGGCAAGTTCCGAAAGCAGCAGATGAAGCTCGACGGGGTCCGGCGTCGTCAACGTCCCGTAATCGCTTCGCCCCGGCGCGACAATACCAGTAGTGCCGATAAAAGCTGCCGCCTCGCCCGCATAGGCCCAAATTTGGCGCGTGAAACCCGCAACAGACGTCTTTCCGGCAGTACCGGTAACTGCCACAATAATCTCAGGCTGGTTACCGTAAAACTTGGCCGCGCAAAGGGCAAGCGCACGGCGCGGATCTGGGACACGAATAACCGGAATATGTGCCGCACCAAGCTCGGCATCTAACGAAGTGATGATTGCGCTGGCACCCTTGGCAGCCGCATCGCCCATAAATTTTGCGCCGTCAGCCTTTGTGCCTGAAAGCGCAAAAAACAAAAAGTCTTGCCCGACCTTGCGCGAATCCGACGTCAGTCCCGTGACTGTTATTTCCTGTCCGGACGTAACTTTGAGAATATCGGAAAAGGATTGAAGTTTCATGGGTGACCGTTTCGATTCTACTGCAATGATTTAGCCAGAACCTGAGTATCTGGGCTAAAATCAGGCTTCACACCAAGAAAAACTGCCGAACGGCGAATAATCGCGCCAACAGTTGGTGCAGCGTTGTTGCCCGCTACGGCGCTACTCTGTCCAGCCTGCGCCTTCGGCTCGTCGAGAATGACTAGAACCACATATTTTGGATCCCGTATCGGGAAAGCTGCTAGAAACGCGTTAAACCGTTTATCAGCCGAATAACGGCCATGCACTACCTTTTCCGCAGTACCGGTTTTGCCGCCGACATCATAGCCAGGTACGCCAGCCTGCTTGCCGGAACCTTCCACCACATTCTTGCGGAACAACCAGCGCATAGCCTCACTAGTTTGCGGCTTTATCACTTGTACAGCAGTCGCATCAGCCTCGTCAGCGCCACGCGGAAGGAAGGTTGGCTGAATAAGTCTGCCGCCATTCATCAGCGCTGCGGCGGCCACCGCCGTCTGTAGCGGAGTTGTCGAAACGCCGTGACCAAAGGAAATAGTTATAGAGTTGATTTTCTTCCATTCCTTAGGTTCGCTAGGTTTTGCAACCTCCGGAATTTCAGTAACCATCTTATCCAAGAGCCCAATTTTATGCAAAAATGCTTTGTGATTTTCCGTGCCCACAGCATCGGCCATTTTTGCAGTGCCAATATTAGACGAAAAAATAAATATTTCCGGGACAGACAAAACGCGCCGCTTGCCGTGAAAGTCGTTGATCGTGAACCCGCCAATCCTAATGGCATTCCTCGCGTCAAACGTCGAGTGCAGTGTCACAACACCCTCATCTAAAGCCATCGCTGTGGTGAAGGTTTTAAACGTCGAACCCATCTCATAAATGCCCGCAGACATGCGGTTCAAGCGGTCTTTTTCCAGCGCATTAAATGGATTATTGGGATCGTAATCCGGCAGCGACACCATAGCTAAAACTTCGCCGGAATGAATATCAAGCACCACCGCACCACCTGCAATCGCTCGATACTTTTCAACAGCTTGGCTCACTTCATCGTGCAATACATTCTGCACGCGCAAATCAATAGACAGCTTAACGGGTGCCAGATCCTTGTCTGAGTTAAAGCCTGCATCCCGAAGATCGGAAAGGCCGTGGCTATCAACATAGCGCTCCATACCAGCGATGCCTTTGTTGTCCGTATCAACCAGTCCAACGATATGCGAAGCCGTCGAACCGCCCGGGTAGAACCGGCGCTTCTCAAGACGGAATCCGATGCCCGGAAGGCCCAACGCCATCACTTGGCTTTGAATTTTCGGCGTCATCTGCCGCTTGAGCCAGATAAAGCCCAGCCCGCTTTTCAGCTTTCGGTATGTCTGCTCTTGGTCGAGATCGGGAATTATGCTGGTCAGCATCTCCAAGGTCTCATCAGCGTCTATAATGCGCTTCGGCTCGGCGTAAAGCGACGCCGTCTTAATGTCTGTCGCTAAGATTTCACCATTGCGATCAACCAAACTCGGCCGCGCTGCAACGCTTTGCACAACAGAACCGGTATAGCCGGTATCAACATTTTGCATCCCGAAATAGATAAGCCGCCCGCCAATAACGCCATAGATAGCAGTGAAGCAAAGCATCGCAATCATCACGCGGTTGCGCGTGCGGTCACCCGTGGATTTGCGTATGCTTTGCAGCGCGATCGGTGCGTTTTCCAACCCCATGTCGTCGTCAGATTTTGGTTTGAACTTATTGCGAATACCGGAGATCATTGCTCAATGCCTCCCGTTTCAATGACATCGTCAATCGTAGTCGGGACTGTGTCCACGGCAGGCTTTGTCTTGTCCTTCTTTGACGTCTTTTCGACGAGGACTTTCGTATCTACAACTTTGCCATCCGCATTAATGGCGTCGGCAATCGGGTCACCAAGCGGCGCGCCAAGTCCTTTTTCTGGAATCGCACTCAAATCTGTCACTTGGCGGCTGTCAGTCGCCACTAAGCCAAGTTCGCTATCATGCGCCTTCACGAGCTTTTCGATGCGCGAAGGTTGCGTGAGTAGGCTCCAGTCAGCTTTCAAAAGATCAATCGAATCTTCCTCGTTGGCAATCTGTCGTTCCAACTTATGCACTTGGCGCAGCTGCTCTTCAGAATTCGCCTTGATGCGGTATGTCACAGCCGCTGCTGATACCATTACCACAATCATGATGATGTCGAACGTCTTTAACATGGTCTACCCTTGATACGCACGTGGGTTCGGAAGGTTTGGCAAATGGACAAAATCGCTGTCGCGCCGCGCGGGCTCATCGGTGCGGATACCGGCCCGCAGCCTTGCAGAGCGCGCACGCGGATTAACACTCGTCTCCGCCTCGCCCGCCTCCACAGCGCCTTTGAATGGCAGCGTGTATAACGGTTGCTTGACATAGATAGCAGGCAGATGACGTGATCCCGTTCCGGCATCAGCGCGATCAGTAAAGTATTTCTTGACGATCCGGTCTTCCAGCGAATGGAACGAAACAACAACCAAACGTCCGCCCGGCTTCAATATCCGCTCCGCCGCCCTTAACGCTTCGACCAATTGCCCAAGCTCGTCATTAACGAAAATTCGCAACGCCTGAAACACGCGCGTTGCCGGATGAATACGATCATCATGGCGGCGCGGAATGACTTTCTCAATGGCCGCTGCCAACTGTTTGGTGGTTTCAAATGGCGAAACTTGCCGCTCGCGCTCAATCATACGGGCAATCTTCGGCGCTTGCTTTTCTTCGCCCAGCAGGCCGAAAATCCGGATAAGATCATTCACCTTGGCACGGTTCACAACGTTAGCTGCGCTCACGCCCTCTTGCGCCATGCGCATGTCCAGCGGTCCATCGCGCATAAACGAAAAGCCGCGTTCGCTCTCATCAATCTGCATCGATGAAACGCCAATATCCAGCATCACGCCGTCAACCAGCGTGCCCTCGCTGGCCTCTTCCATATCCGAAAACGCGCCGTGCCAAAGCCGCAGTTTGCCAGTGCTGGCCGCAACCAAAGCCTGCCCGTCGCGTATGGCGTCAGGATCACGATCAATGCCAATGACATGCGCGCCAGTGTCCATAATGCACGTGGAATAGCCACCCGCACCAAATGTGCCGTCGATGATTGTTTCGCCTGCCTTTGCATCCATTGCATCGGCAACTTCACGAAGAAGTACCGGAATGTGACGGGCCGGTCCGCTATCGGCTCCAGCAGCGCTCGTTGCGTCACCATCGCCAAGGCCCGTCATCATTCCGGTTCTCCTTGTGGTGCGCCACCCGCCGCCGTTGCCAGCTGCGAGCGTCGCAATTTTAAAAGTCGTACGCGAACTTCCGCACTGTATGTCGCCAGCCGCTCCGGCTCCCAAATCTGGAAATGCCGCCCGCGACCCACGAATGCAATCTTGTCCACGATGTGCGCATGATCCCGAATAAACTCCGAAACCTGCAAGCGGCCTTCCGCATCCATCTTCAAAAAATCGCCGTCCCCGTGAATGAAGAACGACATGTCGTCGCCCGTCTGCAGAAACGGATCTTCCGAAGCGATCCGCGCCTCGTAAGTATCCAATAAATCCGGCCCGCCCACATCTAGCGCAGGCATATCCAAACAGCGCAGCGCGTAGAGTTCCTGTATTTGCCTTGCGGCAAGAACTGCACGAAACCGACCCGGCACCGAAACCCGCCCCTTCGCGTCGATGTTCATCACTGCTGTTGAAAGGAACCGGTCCATCACTCGTTACAAATCCCGTTTCCCGCATGGGAAAGCCGCTCATTTCGTCCCCCGCCCCGCTAGAATCGCGAACCCCCGCCCGCTCAAAATCTGAGGCAATCGCTGCGAACACATTGATTTCAAATGAATTTTGAGAGCGGCCACCACCACTCTTCCCGCCAAACACACAGCGGGCATTGCCGTTCTTTTGAAAATCAACGCTTGTCGAAACGCTTGATACGAAAAGGGGTAACATGGGCGTTATTGGGCGTCAATGGGATTTAAGGGGAAAACAACAGCGCGATCCATAATCTATTAACCCCCGTTAAACGATTCTCCATTTATCAATTTTTAAGGTTAAGGAAGAGTTGACAAAGCATCTGCGCATGTCGCGCAAAAAGTTGCTGGGGTAAGTCTAAATGCCGTGATTATCCGAGAACCGGAGCGGAGTGTACTTAGGTACATGAGAACCGGAAGCGCACGAGAATCTCGCTAGTTGGCCGCCAGATCGACTTCCAGCCCCTGTCGCAAAAAGTCGTTATGGTGAGTCAAATAGCGTGATTATCCGAGAACCGGAGCGGAGCGTACGTTTGGTACGTGAGCACCGGAAGCGCAGGATAATTGCGCTAGTTGGCCGCCAGGGCGGCATTTAAGTATGCCAGCAGGCCTATAAGCCGGGTTCTGTATGGCCTGAGATTTCTCCCAAACGTGGCGGCCATTCATCTTGTGCGGATGTCGCCATCCGCCTCGTGCAACCCACCCGGACACTCACACCCGGAAAAGGCTGTGCAAGGTTTCCCTCACACGCGGTGTCCCTATTCGGTTTTGCTCCCGGTGGGGTTTACCGTGCCGCGAGCCGTTACCGGTCGCGCGGTGGGCTCTTACCCCACCGTTTCACCCTTACCTGCTGTATAAACAGGCGGTTTCTTTTCTGTGGCACTTTCCCTAGGGTCGCCCCCGCCGGTCGTTAACCGGCACCGTTTTTCCGTGGAGCCCGGACTTTCCTCACATGCCGTCTTTCGACTTATGACACGCGCGGCCGCCCAGCCTGCTGGCGTCGCGGTTAAACCGTGTCAGCCAACAAAACGCAAGCAGGTTTTATGCCTCACCGCCCATCACCCGTTTTACCTTGCCACAATAGGCGGCTGAAATCGGGTTCATGCGCTTCGCGCCATGTCCGGCATTATAGCGCAAAATCGTGCCGCAAGTGGTCTTGCCGCCAATTTTCCGCGCCATGCCAAGATATTTCATGCCATATTTAATGTTGGTGGCAGGCACATAAAGCCCTTTGGCGGTGCCGGTGTAGCCCATGCCGCGCGCCGTCGAGAGCTTCACCTGCATCAGGCCAATCTCGCCAGCTCTCCCTGTTTTATTGGGCCTAAAACCACTCTCAATTTTCACAACCGCCCTCGCAAGAGAGACCGGCACACCGTTTGAATTTGCATAAGCAGCAATCAGCGCATCATAGGGCGCAGCATACGCTGGCGTAACAACAGACATAGCAATAGCGGCGGCGGCAGAGGCCACAATAATTTTATCAAACATGTAAAGTCTATCCCACTAAATGCAGCGGCATTCGGAATTTAACCGGCGCTGTCGATGGCAGTGCGGAGATTATATTTCAGCCAAACGCCAAATTATAGTAATCAACCGTGCGAACATTCAATTTCGATCATCATTGATCCTGTGAATAATTGCGGATATCCAAACAATGACGCAACAATAGGGCGGGAAAATAAATTTAAGTTAAAGAGTGTTACAGGAGGCTTTACTCTCCTGACTTTGGAAGGGATGTCACGGAGGGACGTGCAGCGCTAAACCGCCTTCAATAACCTGTGCAGTGTCTTAATCGTCGAGGCATCGGCCACGCCATCCACTTTTTCCGGCCTGAAATGCAGCTGAAACGCCTTCACGTTGCGCCTCGTCGTCTCGTCAAAAACACCCGTCACCGGCACGTTGTAACCATACATAGACAGCATCGCTTGTAGTGCCTCAATCGGCTGGCCTTCATCGCCAAGGGTAAAAAAGCGCCCGCCGGAAATTGGCTCCGGATGCACATAATGCCCGATGCCAGCCTCGTGCAATTCACCCCACGGGAAAAGCTCGCCAGGATCAACCTTGCGGCCCGGCGCAATGTCGGAGTGTGCCAGCACCATGTGTGGGGCAATCTTATGGCGCTTCAATATCCCGCGACACAGCCGGATCACCGCTGTTACCTGCTTCTTGGGAAAATCCTTATAGCCCAGCGTATGGCCGGGGTTCACAATCTCGACGCCTATCGAAACGGAGTTCATATCCGTTTCACCTTTCCAAAAACTTGCGCCCGCGTGCCAAGCGCGGTCCACCTCCGCCACCATCTGCACCACC